>JAJZYW010000008.1 GCA_021797895.1 Microcaldota archaeon
TGCGTCGACATAGTCGCAGGGACCAACATAACGACCCATGCGACGAAGCTGGCGCTATTCCTGGTGAACACACAGGCGTTTCCTGTGCTGAAACCAACACTGTTTGCATCATTTTCTGGACAGAATACAAGCGAATACAGCTGCGGCCCGAACTACGTCCTCTCGGGAGGGGCAATCATCTGTATAATAAACGTGCCCAAGAACATCACGCTTGGGCAGTTCCTCACCGGAAGCTTATACCTGAAGGCGAACTACTGCGGCCTCGCCCCCAATTCGTCATCCACGAGCGCGTGCGCCTCGACGCCGAGGCAGACTTATCTGGGGACGTTCACCGCGCACGCAGAGCCTCTGATACAGCCCAATGAGACAATATCGCTCGCAGTGCAGAACTCGACACAAGCAGCGGACGGGTCGCTCGACCCGCTTTACGCGACTGTGAAGCTGCTCGGCTATCCTGTCAGCGGCGCGACGGTCAACTTCACGCTCAACAACACGCTTGAGGGCAACGCGACCATCGCCCCAAATCCCTCTGCAAGCAACGGGAAGGGCGTCGCGGAGACGTACGCGTCCAGCAGGAAGGTAGGAAAGGTCAGCGTCACCGCGACGTTTGCCAATGTGACGAGCAATTCGGTAAACATAACCTTCGTGCCGTACGTGCACATTAGCTTCAGCCTCCCGCCATCGCTGAAATCATCGACCTCGCAGGTCGTCATAGTCGATGGGATTGGGTACACTTACTCATCATTGCCGCCGCAGTTCAACTGGACTATAAACTCGACGCACACGTACAACTTCACTCCAATAGTCTCCAACGGATATCTGTCAAGGGACGTGTTCGACAACGTATCGTATTACAACCTGACATTCATAAGCGAGAACGGCACGATATACGCGTCGAAATCCGGAATAGTCAATGTGATTTACACACAGCAGTACCACTTCTACGGATTCGCAAATCCGTCGCAAGGAGGCTCAGTGACGCCGAGCAACTCCTGGTACGTTTCAGGCACAGGGATAACCGTGACAGAGACTCCATCTGTGCTGTGGTACTTCAAGAACTGGACGTGCAATGGCTCGGGATGCTACGCCGGCACGCAGAATCCGTCAGTCAGCGTCACGCTTAACAACCCCATAAACGAGACCGCCAATTTCTACTCGACGTCGTCTACAACGACGTCCACAACGACCTCAACAACGACATCCACGACAACCTCGACTACAACTTCGACAACCACGTCAACCACGACAACCTCGACTACAACTTCGACAACCACGTCAACCACGACAACCTCGACTACAACCTCGACTACAACTTCGACAACCACCTCGACTACAACTTCGACAACCACCTCGACAACCACGTCTACAACGATTACCACTACGTCCACAACTACAACTTCGACAACCACCTCGACAACCACGTCTACAACAACATCCACGACAACATCAACAACAACATCAACAACCACATCGTCTACGATAATATACAGCTATATAGCGTGCGTGGGTGGAAGCAATGAATCCGACCAGTTTTCCAACGCTGTCTTTGTAACTAATGTTACAGACGGCTATAAGGGAAAGTGGGCCCAGAGCACCGCATATCCTGTACAGATAACGGACGAGGCTTGCGCCGTAGCATATTCCTCATCCGGCCCGTATATCTACTGCATGGGCGGGTACGGCGACTTCAGTGGAAGTGATTATGACACGAACTATACTGCAGCTGCGCCTCTGGGAGCGGATTCTGTAGGCAGCTGGGTTACACAGCCCAAACCGCCATCAGATTTCGGCGTTGGCATAACCTTCCCATCATGCTTCTCCGGATCATCTGTATATACAGGGACAGAGATATTCTGCGTCGGCGGCTGGAACCAAAATACCGGAGTTACAACCGATGGCACAGTATACGCTTCTGTGGATACATCAACTGGCGCATTGGGCGGCTGGAACTACTCAACAGCAGATAGCCCACAGGGTCCTGCTTCCAGCGTCGGCCAGCAGAGATGTGCATACTACAACACGAGCAATGTCGGGCTTCCTTATGTTTACTGTATAAATGGCGTGCAGCCGAATTGGGACGGCATAACATTCAATAATGTAGCGGAGAGCTATGGAACATACTCTGAGGTACAGTCAAATGGCGCATTGGGCGGCTGGAATTCAACTGGTGATTACCTGGGCGCGCCAGTGCCTGGCGAAGAAAGCACAGTCACGTGCAGCGGTGCTTCAACTGGCCAGTACGGTGCAGGATTCGCCGCATGCACATCATACGATGGCGAGTTCTACTGCGCAGGCGGTCAGGCCGGGAACAATGGCAACGACGGTTCGACGAATGCAGGATGTGATGCAAACGACCAGAGCACCACACAGGTTGCGCAGTCGGGATTTGGAGGCTACAATGGAGTATATTACTTGCCTTCAATGAGCTGGTCCGGATCTTCACACAACCTGCCAATATCATTACAAAGGACAGCATGCGTAGTGGCAATAACAAATTCATCTACACCAACGCTATTCTGCATAGGCGGATTTGTCGGCACAGGGCAGACAAAGACAACGGGAGGCATATACAGCGCCCCAATATCAGGCGCCACCGTCGGTTCATGGGCTTCTAACAACAATACCGCAGGGCTTTACTATGGCTATGGAAGTACGGGCACAACACAAAACAGGCAGGTTGACTCAGAAGCCTGTGTCTCGTACACGATAACAACAACGGTACCCACAAGTGGCGGCGGAGGCGGCGGAGGAGATGGAGGCGGAGGCTCCGTTTATGGGTATGCTAGGATACTGCTCCCCAACAACACAACTGTAAGCGCGAGTTCAGTGAAGCCAGGTGACACATTGTCCAGCTACAACTTTATTACCGGCAAGGTTTCTCCTTCCACGGTGACATATGTCACGAAAACGAAGGTGAATGACAAGTATGTGATAAATGGCAACCTGAGCGTGGATGCCGACGAAGTCATACTGCTCAACGGAACTTGGCAGAGGGCGTTCATGGCAAAAGTGGGAGACACGCTATTCAACCCGATAAGCAACAGCAGCATAACGATCAGATCGATAAACATAACGAAAGAGAACAATGCGACTGTCTACGACTTCTATATGTCGCCAAACAACAATTTCATAGCGAACGGCTACCTTATAGACGTGAAGCTCGCAGCGGAGGCATATCCTGGAGTGCCTGTTGTAAGGCTTGCAAACGGCACAGAGGTTAGTGTGGCAAGGCTGAAATCCGGGGAAAACATATTCGAGTATAATGGATCAAAGTACGCCTCCGGATATATGGTAAAAAGCGTAAGTCCTTACCTAGCAGATTCGGAGTACGTCATAAACGGCGACATGTACGCGTATTCAGGGCAGACTGTAATTACGGCGAATTCGACCGAGCCAGTCCAGGACGTGAGGACCGGGCAGTCCATATTCGATCAGAGCTCCGGAAAGATGGTCCTTGTTTCAAACATAACTATGATGAAAGGCATATTCCTGGCATACAACTTAAGCTATGCCAGGGCCAACTGAATTCCCCAATCACGGCGTAACGCATGGAAAACTACAATAACGATGGAAAAGGCAATCCAGCGCTTGCTGCCGTAACTTCAGGGCAGGAAGCAGCCTGGCAGCAGAGCGGTGCACCGCTCCCATCTGAAAGCCCCAAACCCGAAGGCAAGCAGTTCTTCAAATATCTCCTATCGGTTATGGTAATAATCATAATAGCACTCTCTGTAATCGCTGCGTACGTCCATGTACCAAGTACGTTAAAACCAAGCCCGGAAACAACAATATCAACTACCGTGCCAGTGCAACTGCCTTCCGGGTCGTTCAATGTTACAGCATCTGATGCACTCTACGGCCTCCCATCAAACGTCTCCTACCTGCCCATACAAGTGAATACATGGATAAGGGTGAACGGTACAAACTATACCGAAAAGACCATAAATTATGCACTCAATTTCACGTTCCCCGTAATTGCAAACTCCAGCTTGGTGCCACTTACTGCATCCATTACAATACCCGCGGGCTTCTCAAACTTCTCTGCCCCGATATCATCGCAAGTTACGGTATTCATATTCAAAAATGACTCCTCCGCAGAAATCTTCTATATCGATAACAAGCTTGCCAAGTACGATAAAATGAACGGTAGCATATATCAGACTCCCTACGGTCTGCTTACAAACTCATCCAACCCGTCCGCGCTGGCAATGCAGACCCACTTTAACGAGAGCAATACATCGCAGTATGCCTCATTTGCATTCACTCTGAAGCCATTCTACGGCAGCACCATACTCGCAAAGCGTTTCATCCTTGATAGGAATTTCATAATATACGTCACGCAGGTGGGGGTCAACGGCAAATATAAGTTGAGCTATCTTTACAATTCATCGAACAACATGCTTGGGATACTTGGCGGCTATAAATAGTCTAAGGCAGCTTTTCAATCCAGACATAACAGCTGGTTTATGATGTGATCAACTTGAATAAAAAGCACAGCAATTCGTTGTACTACGCTCTCTACCTCTCCCTTTCCATCATAATAGTTGCAGTGATGGTATTCGCGGCATTGTCTGCTTCCGGAGCAAGGGTCGTGAGTAAAGCCGGTAGCGTACCAAAAGCACACCAAGCCAACCTGAATCTTTCGATTGTAGACTCGATAACTGAAAGCTCTGAATACACCTTTGCAAACAGCTCCTTCTACAGCGTCGGCAATTCCTCGGACCCTGCGTACCAGTCAACGTCGCTGTTCCTTTATGCAAACTACACCAACTCCACTGCTGCAAGGTTGAGCCTGCCCCAGTCGATAGCCTCAATAATCATACACGAAAATAGCTCAGCATTCGCATACAATGCGCTGATAAGCGTGCTGTTCGGGGCCAGGTCCCTCGGGTCGATAAGCGGCTACCCACAGAACAGTTCTTCAAGCCTGGAAAACTCGGCGTACAAGTATGAGGTGAACGGTACAAACGTTACTTTTTACAACGTATACATGAATACAAACTCGAGCGGCCTGCCTCTGTACCAGAATACTACAATATCCCCCCCCGTGTACCAATACGAGACTGCGTTCCAATACGGGAAATATGTCGGCATTGTGGTATCATCGTCGCCCAAACCCCTGCCTGACGGCTCAAAAATCAGCCTCAAGCTGTCTGAGTTCCTCGCAGCAACCCTGGCGCATGCGTACACCTGAATCCAACTGGCTGTTGTACGCATCCCATATAAGAAATTGTAATTTATTATCGGCGTTGCAGAAAGTAACGCTTTAAAAATATATGCAGGGTAAGTATACTATGGAAGATTCAGACAGACGGGATCTACAGCAAACCGATTCCTCCGGTGCAAGTCACGGGCTTTTCGACACAGCACCTGTCGGCACCGCAATCCTGGCGCTGCCACCTCCGGCTCCTTCCACTGTGATAAAAAAGCGCACCTACAGTAAGACAATAATTGGTGCATTGGTTTCAGTGGCGTTCGCCGTTGTGATACTGCAGCTAGCAATCAGCAGCCACTTGCTTTCGCTTCCAGGTACATACATAATAACAATCACTGGGCATAGCAATTCGACTGCCAATCTTACTCCGCCAACATATGCAAATTATGATTTTGCATCATTGCTGCCATACTCAAATGATTTCCTGCTCCTGTTCAATGATACATATCCCGGTGCGGGGATAAATGTTGCATACGTAAAGTCGTATGCGCTTCCTTTTGCTGAAAACCTAACTTCACCAGCAACAAACGTATCAGACAGCTACCTGCTTGCCATACCATCCAATTTTACCGGCGTTTCGGCGCCTATCGCGTTTTCCGTGTTCAAGATAAACTTTACTAGCCCTTCCGCAGCAAAGTCATTCTATGATACTGCATACATTGAGGGCATAAACCTTACCTCCAATTCGTCAATATCCCTGTCAAATTCCAGCGTAGATGGCTCAAGCGCATTCTACCTCTTGAAGCGCGTGTATTCAAACCTGAAGTTTGACAACCTGGAGTTCCTCTATAATCAGACAGTAGTCAGCATAGTTGCATACGGCAATTATTCTGACTATAACGCGTCTTACTCTTACGTGATAGCTGAAGAAGCGCACAAACTCATCTCCTAGGTGACTTTATGCAAGCCAGAAGCATTGTCGTGATTGCAGCAGTGATAGTCCTAGCGATGCTTGCGACAACGTACTATGTCCTGCACTTGCGCCAGCCAGCTCCGGCGAATTTCAAGAACCTGAACTATTCTGAAATAAAATTGCATCTCGGCAAAAACTACTCCCTTCTTGACATCTCCAATTATACAAATCTGACAAGTAGCCTGAAAAGCGAGGGCTACAGATCAATATCAGTGGCGGTGTACGGCTACGGCTACTACAACTTCTCCAATAGCACCTTCCCTGAGACAATAACCTCTGAAGTCTATGCGATGTCGAGTGCGACAGCGGCACTATCCGCAAGAGCAAGCATGCTGAACAGCACCAACCTGGGGCAGAACATAACAGTGTATAAGTACAACATCACAACTGCGGCAGGAAAGATCAGCACAAGCATATACAGCGTATACTCCATAGCAGTTGTGAACATATCAAACGGTACGTATGCGGATGTTCCTGTATTCCAGGATTCCGCGATATTCGCCGAGGGCAGCACGGTCGGTTCCGTAACGTCCAATGGCGGCCCAAAAATGTCGCATAACTCGTCGGTAGGCCTTGCAGAGGCGCTCGCGCTCAAAGTCGCCGGCGGAAACTGATTCTAAGTCATTTGACAGGGCGGGAAAAATACCTCCGAATGTTGCCCATGTCGCGTTCAGCGAAAATTTCTGCTTTCGGATGCTTCACGCTTACAGCTTGCGCCATATCTATAATGTACGGCTTCCCCTCTCCAATAAGTATATTATATTCGCTCAGATCTGCGTGCACCAGCCCCCCAGCCCGCAGCAGACTAACTTGTCGCAATACCTCATTTTCCATAGCAGCTGCTTCATCCCCAGAGAGCTTCACGTCCTTGAGCCTGGGCCAGCTTCTTCCCTCCTCGTCCCCAAGGAACTCCATGGCGAGTATATTCCTGTAGTGCATGTAAGGCGCGGGCACATTGGCCCCGGCATCGCGAGCCGCGACAAGGTTGCCATATTCCTTCCTGCACCAGATTTCAACCGTCTCGCTCTTCGTCTTTCCTGCGCTTGCAAATCGCGGGTCGCCCAGTATGTAATCCTGCATGGCGAAGAAAGTAGACGCCTCAACCCTGAAAATCTTTACCGCTACGAATTTCCTGTCAGTGAGCATGTCGGAGCTGCCGGCAGTGGCCACGAACACGTCTGACTCTTTCCCTGTCGCTATGACGTGCTCTATCCCAGTTATAATCCCCTTGTTTATGAACTTGGAGAGGTTCAGCAGCGTCCTTTCGCTGAGCGCGCCCTCGGACACTTTGTCGCGCTCCGACAGCATGTACTCCTCCCTCCTGTGCCTCTTCCTCTTGTTCAGCCTCCTTGACATGGTACAGATTCGCAATTTCATCTTTATAAATCAGAGCCTGGCAGTTTCCAAATCATTTGGGAACCTCGTCAAGCGTATATCAATATTTTTAAAGCTTTCCTATGAAATAATACATATAGGTGTATACATGGCAGAAAAGAGAGAAGGAGGAAAGAAAAACGTTGTATTGATAGACCCTAGCCTAGAGTATTCGAGGAGGCTGCACTACAGGGAAAAGCATTCGGGATGGGAGATATACAAGTCAGTGTATTGGGGAATATATTTCTTCATACTAGGGCTTTTGCTCCTTGGCAACATAGGCGGCGCTGGAAGCTTGCAGGGATTCTTCGGATGGGCTCTGGTGCTGTTCGCTATATTCTACATAGTGTTCGGGTTCACCGCATCGCTGCACCTAAAGCTGATGAAGAGGTACGCGTAAACCTCTCCCTCATTCTTTATTACACGCACCTTGGGCTGAATGGCCCAAGGTGAATCTTTATTAATATTAATGGTAAAATCCTACCATCTGGGAAGTATCGCTGGTTTTATGCGCAACTGGAACATATACGAGTACAAACATTACAAGATGTTCGTTATAATACCGATAGCCTTGCTTCTCATAAGCCTGTACTTCATACCCTCTATACACTACGATACCTCGCTCCGCGGGGGCGCAACCATCACGATAGTGCCGAACGGAACTGTGAACATACGCGCGCTCACTTCATATATCGATTCAAACATACCCGGAGCTGAAGCCTCCATATCAAAGTCGCCCGGCGGCCTGTCCATAGAAATTGTCGCGAATTCCAGCATAAGCGCAGGCGAGCAGGATCTGATAACCCTCCTGGGCTACCAGTCAAACTACTCCACAGCAAGCGTGGCTGCAGCCGCATTCTCGAACGAGCTCTCATCCAATCCGTCCAACTCCACTGCCAAAGCAGCGCTTGCCGCAGCAAATGCAAATGTATCGAGGAGCATAGCGTCAATGTCCGCCCTCATGCCGAAGATATCTTCGGAGCTTGCGCCATTCATAAGCAAGGGCAATTTCACATATAACACTTCTAGCCCTTCCAGCATGGTCGCAGCTGCAAGCTCAGCGCTCTCAGCGGCGCAATCCTCCTACCAGGGCATTGTTCTTGGCAAGATACGCTCATTTGTGCCGTTCAGCTCATATTCGTACGACAGCGTGACCCCGACGCTCGGAAAATTCTTCCTGAGCGACATGGTGTCAATAATAATTACTGCCTTCATACTCGTTGCGATAGCTGTCCTAATAGTATTCAGGAGTTTCGTGCCCGCGCTGGCGGTTGTGTTCGGCGCTGCAAATGACATAATAGTCGCCCTGGGCGCCATGGCGATATTCAACATACCTCTTGGCGTAGCATCCGTCGGAGGCCTGCTGATGCTCATAGGATACGCGATAGACACGGACATGCTCTCATCAGTGAGGATACTGAAGAGGGGCGAGGGCACCCCAATAACAAGGGCTTTCGGCACTATGAAGACAGGGCTTACCATGACCTCATCTGCAATAATAGTGTTCGGCCTCCTGTTCATAATATCATATTTGTCATTCATACCAACATACTACGAAATAGCAGGGGTCGTGCTGGCTGGCCTGGTGGCTGACATATTCACGACATGGTTCGGGAACACCGTGATGGTGCTGACCTACAAGCTGAGGAAGGGATGATATGCAGCAGTCAAATTACCTCAAGGACAGGCGGATCATAACGCTCATAGTCATAATGGCGATTCTGGCAATCCTCGACCTGCACTACGGCCTTCATTTCGGGATAGAGTTTGAGGGCGGCACGCAGATACCGCTCGCTTTAGACCACCCTGTTAATGCAACTGCAATGTCGGCTCTCATATCATCGCTCAGCCAGCGTCTGGACACCTTCGGCCTGAGGCAGGTAACAATAGAGGGGATAGGCAATTCAGAGGTGTACGTTGTCATACCTTCAACTACACAGTCAAGCATAAACAGCACGATAAACATTATATCCAGCCAGGGCCACTTCGACGGGATAGTCGCAGGGAAGGAGGCGCTTAACGGCAGCAGCATACTCAAGGGCAGCATAGGCACGTCGCCACCAACGGAGATCAACGGCACAGCTGAATGGGTTGTAACATTCTTCGTCACAAGCAGCGCCGCGGCGAGCTTCGCCAAGACTGTCTTCGGGCAGGCGAACCAGCCGCTCTACATGTTCCTTGACAGGCCCACCAGAGCCTTCATACTTATGCCGCAGTCGCTTCTCGGCAACACCTCGCTAGGGGTAAACTCGTCAGTCGCGCTCTCGGCCATGCAGGCTGCGCTCTCATTCGGGAACCAGTCGATACCAGTGATACCCGTAACAAACAACAGCGCCGGGATATCGCATGTGGAGAGCTTCGTCAACTCCAGCAACGGAAGGTATTCGACAGCGTTTGTCCCAGTAGGGCTAAACGCCTCTCTCCTATCTTTCCTTGCTGCGCACAACATAACTGCGACGCAGGAAAGCAATGCAAACCTTACGCCCCAGTACACGACGCTCAACCTTACCGACACGATAGTGGAGAGCTGGACCATGGTCGGGCTGCTTTCGTCTCCAGTGCTTAATCCCTCGATAACAAACGGCTCAATACTTGACAGCTACGAGATATCAGGAGCCTCGCCCACGACAATCTCCAGACCGGACAGGCTGGCTTACGCTGCAACCCAGGAGAAGACCATATCCAGCATACTTAGCGGCGGCGCGCTGCCTGTGGCTCTCATACCCGAAACTCCAACTGCTGTGCCACCAACGCTCGGCAAGGAGTCGCTGTACGTTAGCGGAATAGCAGGAATAGCAGCGATACTCGGCATATCGGTATTCATAATGTTCAGGTACAGGAAGCCGTTCCTGATACTGCCAATACTGCTGACTACGTTCGCCGAGCTTTTCATAATAGTGTCGATAATAGGCCTGGTAGGGACAATAGACCTCGCGGCTGTGGCTGGAATGATAGCAGTGGTCGGCACTGGTGTCGACGCTCAGATAATAATAACTGACGAGATAATAGCGCAGGGAAGCGGCCAGGCGAGCGCGAAGATGATACTTGGCAAGGCTTTCTACATAATCTGGCTCGATGCAGCGATGCTGGTAATAGCGATGATGCCGCTTTTCTTCTCCACATCCCTGGTCACCATAATAGGGTTCTCCGAGGCAACGATAATAGGCGCGCTGCTCGGCGTGCTCGTCACAAGGCCTGCATACGGCGCCATACTCGGCAGGCACTTTGGATGAGGTGCTAGGATGAAACACTGCCCAACATGCAACAGGTCAAGCGATGAAGTAAGGTTTATCGGAGAGTTCTGCGAGGTCTGCGTAGCCGAGAAGGCGTCGCGCGGCATGAAGGAGTTTGCCACCATATCGCAGTGCAGGAGCTGCGGGCGGATACGCACCCCGGAAGGCTATGCCGAGCTGGACAAGAAGCCTCTAGGCGATGCAATAAAGCATTCGCTGAAGCTCGGGCCTAGATACGGCCTGAAGGTCCTCGAGTATGACAACCTCGGGGTAAAGGTGCGGTTCAACTACGAGGTCGAGGATGGCGAGCGCGTGACCTTCGAGCGCAGGGTGCGGTTCAAGAAGACCCATGAGATGTGCACCGACTGCTTCAGGCGCCGCTCCGGATACTTCGAGGCGATAGTGCAGCTCCGCGGAGACAAGTTCCTGATAGGCAAGATGTTCGAGCGGATAAGAGCGTACATGGATAAGCACGGTGCGTTCGTGGCAAAGGCTGAAGAGCACCAGTTCGGAGTCGACGTGTACCTGAGCGACAAGTCCGTCGCGAACGAGTTCTTCAAGGAGAGGGACCTGAAGCCGGAGAGGTCGTACGTGCTCTTCGGCATGAAGAAGGGCAAGAGGCTCTTCAGGAACATCTACGCCCTAAAGCTCTGATCTAGCGCGTGCTCCTGTCCGCCTTGAATGTCTTGTACCTCTTCGGCGCGAGCTTGGCTATAACGTACCTGAACGCCTTCTCCGGATTGCTGTCATCGCCGCAGGAATAGATGTCCAGCGTTGCGTACCTGCTTTCTGGCCATGTGTGGAGCGCTATGTGGCTTTCCTCTATGAGGGCTATGATCGATACGCCGCCGGGAAACTGGTTGTAGCTGTTGAATTTTTTGACCATCATCTCTATGATATGCAGGTTTCCCTCCTTTGCGGAGTTTATAACGATGTCCTTCAGCTTCTCTACCTCCGTGAGGTTTGCCACGTCAACTTCATACAGGTTGCCGTAAACGTGCTTACCTACAACCTTGTGCAATTCCTCCTGCACCTCCTGGGATACTGGCATCTTCATTTTTGCAACACCTTTAGTAACACAAAAGATTTCAACGAATTATCAATACGAATGCTTTTAATATTTTTCTAAAATTCTGCGTATGGCTTTCTGGGATTTATTTGCAGAATACGTTCTTTTAGAAAGATTTTAATAGTTTTATGCCATGAATGTATGAGAAGCCTATACTTAGTTTTATGCAGGTATAGGGCAGAATCGCGATTTTGGTGTACGTATGGGTAAATTTCCGATAGCCGATTTGGAGCTTTCAAAGATAAAGATATGCAAGAAATGCAAGGCGAGAAACAGCGCCAAGAGCACTATGTGCAGGAAGTGCGGGTACAAGTTCCTGAGGCTCAAGAACAAGGAGCCGAAGGCGAAGAAATGATTAACTGAAAGAGTGATAAGATGGCTGAACTCACACCTATAGAAGAAGTCATAGTAAAGGCTATGCAGGAACTTGGCGCAACCAAGGACAGCGTGATAAAAACTGCGGACGACATAACGAAGAAGTGCAACAGGCCGAAGGGCCTCGTCACCAATGCCCTTGTATCGCTGACGCAGAAGGGCGTCATAAAGCGCGTGGCAAGGGAGAAAGCCGCAGGCTACTACGTCATACCAAAGTAATTCTGGTGCTGAAATGGATGATCCTTCCGAATACGTAGATTTCCTTGCGAAGTACAAGGAATGGATAACGATAAAGCGCCTCGGCATACGCCCGGGCACGAAACCTGAAGAAGTCGTTTTCCACCTTGCTGGGATAAGGAACGTTGCCGAACAGAGATCCTACAAAATACTCGGCATGGATGTCGAAAAGCTCAACACAATTGCGCAGAAGCTTGCATCCGGCAAGGCAAAGAAGTATGCAGGCCTCTCAGACCTTGCGAAGGAGATGTCCTCCCCCGCGTTCAAGAGCGAGATCTCCCAGGTTGCTGGCTCTGCAACGCTGCAGAAGTTCGCAGAGATATACGTCCTTAACAAGGCGATGAACTCTATAGGGCTCGACACAGCAATAACGCAGGAGTACATGAGCAAGGCTTATCCGGAGCTCAAGCTTAAGATACCAAAAGGCCTGGGAAGGAAGAAGAAGGAGTGATCAGATCCTTATCCTTATGTCTTCCGCCTTTCCAGACTCATCCACATAGAAGTATTCGCCGGTGCCGTCCGGGTTCTTTCTCCTGACATGGAACCCATTAGGGAGCATTGCCCCCTCAAGGAATTTCTCCTCCTCCTGCAGAAGGTCTGCTTCGCCGCTGCGCCTTATCATCCTGCTAGCTTCGCCTTTTACAAGCCATCTGTCGTGCAGTTCCCTGTAAGATTTCCCGTTGAGGTAGAATGGTTTCCCCATGTCTATCACGAGCTTGCCGCTCCCTGCCTGCGAAGCGTGTATAATCAGCGGTCTTTCAACTGCCTGCGCGCCGCTTCCATAGCCTATCATCACGCCTTTCGTATCCTTCTCCCCGCCTGAAGCGTTGGAGAGCAGGCTCGCCAGGCTTACAAACACCGAAGCAGAATACGAATTCCCTACGAGAGACGGCACGCGCAGCGCCCTGTCTATCATCAGCCTTTTCTCAAATTCAGAGAACTCCTTCTGCTTTCTCAGCGCTCCAGTCCAGTTCCAGTACCCTGATATCTCGGCATCCTTCTCTATCATGCTTATAAGCTCCAAATCGGATTTCGCTCCTTCGTCGTTGAAGCTGTGCATCTTCCGCCTTATGAGGTCGGTAAACCCTGCCGCTCCGCGAAGCGGCTCCTTCCCTATCCCCTCCCTGCTTTCAATTTCGGAGAGCTTTTCAACGTCATATCTCCTCAGATAATGGGCGTAGAGGAAACCTAGGAAGTACTCGGTCTGTTTCGGAAAGGGCACGTGAGCTATGATGAAATCCATGTCATCTATGTGCATTCTTTCCGGAGCGTTGCGTTCTGCATCCTCAAACGCCTCCGCAACCGCATACACATACATTATCTTCGAGAAGGTCGAGTGCACCAGCGGCGTCTCCTCCCCATATTTTGTGAAATCGGAGAAAGGCCCATGGAAGGCGTGCGGCACCCCTTCCAGCGGGAACGAAACCAGGGACGGGTTTTCCGTTACCCACATCAGCGCCGATGCGGCACCCTGCGTGCCTTCCGCATTCTTTGCCCTGGAATCGCTGTAAACTGAGGTGTCTACGGAGATCACCAGCGAAGACCCACTATGCGACGTATACGCCCCCAACGCGACGTCATTGATTGCCTCGCCGAGTCCCAGCACGCCGCCAACGCATGCATATGTCACTGGCACCACGCGCGCCCTCTTAAGCATGTCCACAATCTCCTCATATTCGCGCTGCTTTGGGGGGAATGAGGATACCATAAGCAGGCTGGGCTCTATCTCCGGCCTGCTCCTGTCCGGGTTGCTCTCCGTAGCGAAATAGATGCTGCGTATCGGCTCAGCGCGCAGCTTCTTCATCGATCTCTCGTCGGATGCAACGTCCTTGATAAAGCGGTACAGCCCATTGGCCACCATTGTGGAATTGTTTTCCGTTATGCCTGGCAGCCTCATTTCTTTTATCATCAGCCCGCCGGATATCTTGCCATTCTCGAATCCCAGCTCAGATTCAAGATCCGCGCTCCGTATTGCCATGCGCGGTGTGCTAACCACCATGCGTTCTATCCCCACGTCCGGGTGCCCTTTTGCGGCTGCAAGAACCGTGCCGTTTTTCGCGTTTTTTGCATATTCAATCTCCATATGATCTTGAATATCACGCAAGAAAGGTTTAAATAGCGACGAAGTGCTGATAGACTAATAACGAAGCATGTTCAATCGCGCCTGAGGATCAGATTGAGGAAGCCGTACCTGCTGCTGACACTATGCGTACCGGTATCATATGCCGTATGTTTTCCCCCGACAAAACTGCTCTGTGGTATTACGCTCACATCACCAAAGCCCTTCAGGTAATCTGCGAGCTCGGAGAAATTTACATCTGCCGTTATCTGAAATTTCGGGGCTAGCTCCTCCAGTTCTGTAGATCCGGTACTATTGTCGTGCTTTCCGTAAGCCCTAACGCCACCAGTCCTCAGCCATGATGGGGGGTTCCCAATCCACCCATAGTCGTGTATGAAAAGTACCCCTCCTTTTGGAAGCTTGTGTACCAGATTTTTCAGCAGTCTTAGCGAATTAGGCGATACAGTCACGAGTTCGCCTTCATCCAGCCCATATACTATTCCCCTCTCGTTACTGCTTAACGACTCAAAACGCGCCTTCGATTCGCCATGCTCTATGGAGAACTTCCGACCTACGATGCTGAAGCCCTCCGCGTTCATCACCTCAAGAGGGCGCAGCTCGTATATCATTCCTCCGTATACTGCGTATATCAAGGAACCTATGTCGTCGAAGAGCTCGTTCGCCAATATCATGTCGTAGCTGCCTCCGAAGTTCTCGGTAGTGAGGTCCTTCCTTATAAGCCTGGTTCTGAAGAAATCATCGCCGCGCCTTTCTACTGCCTTGTTCGCCTCTATAAGCGCATATTGCGACAGGTCTATCCCTGTATACTCCACCATTTTTGCCGCTTCAGCGTGCTTTCCTCCGTCAACCAACTTCATTGATTCGTACAGCCCCTCCATGAAGTAGCCGCTGTTGCATCCGATTTCAAGAATATGCACGGGTCTCCCATCGGCGCGGTATCCGCCGAATTCGTCCAGGAGGAATTTAGCAAAAGCATTTCTGTAATCCTCCCTCATGGAATGCGTAATGAACGGAAGCTCTATGCTCATCTTGGACGAGTAGAACCTCTTGTTCGACATCTCCACGCTTATTGTAGGCATTAGGATAAAACTACTTATTACATATTTAAATGTTGCTTTTTACTCCGAAAACTGCATCCGTATAATAAGTTTCATGCATAAAACCAATCATGGAAAATCCAAACCCGATAATATCCGGGTTCCACATAGCAGCGATGCTCTCTGCAGGCAACGGCAAGCTCCAGACCAGCCTTGACCTCGGATTGTCCAAGTCTGTAGTCGAAAAGTCCAGCAGCGGTGTAACATTTCCAGGTGGGCAGTTTATCTCCATCGAAAAGCTGCAGCACGCCAGAAGGCGCCACCGCGATGAGGACTGCTTCACAATCGAAGGCGATTCGATGTTCTACCTATACAGGTTTGACGGGAAGACAGCATACCGCTTGTATGAGCCGAAGAAGGACTGGCCTCCAACGCTTTGGATAAACGGCAGCATGATGCACACGGTCTCAGTTTCTAAGCCTACAGACGAAGCAATGGAGAAGGCAAGAGAGCTCGGAAGGCGCCCAGGCATGGTTTTGGAGACGTGCTTCGGGCTGGGCTATTCGGCGATAGCATTAATCCAGAAATGCGGCGCTATAGGGGTAAGCAGCCATGAGATATCAAGCGATGTTCTGGACATAGCTCGTGAAAACCCCTGGTCTGGCAAGGCGTTATCCGATAGCAGGATAAACGTAAGCAACAACGACATAAAAGAAGCGATACATGAAGCTGAAGACAGCTCATTCGACTCCGTGCTCCACGACCCGCCAAACGTCAAGATAGACGGGGAGCTATACTCCGAGAAATTCTACTCCGAGCTTTTCAGGGTTCTGAAGCGCGGCGGGAAGCTATATCACTTCGTAGGAGGGGGCAAGACACCTCACGAGTACAAGGTAAACTATACAAGAGGAGTGATGCGCAGGCTTTCTGAAGCGGGCTTTTCGAGCGTAAAAAGGTCTTACCGCGGCGTCAGCGCGGTAAAATGAAGATGCGACCGCCGGGATTTGAACCCGGGTTTTTGCCTTGGAGGGGCAAAGTCCTACCAGGCTAGACTACGATCGCACGGCATAAGCTTATGCAAGAAAACCTATTTATGACTTGATGGGGGCATGTCCGAAAGCTTCCTGTCTATCCCAAGCAGAAGGTCTATCAGCAGCCCGCTTATTATAGAGAGGAAACCAACCACCACCAGCATGAAAGCTATCAGCGCTCTTCCGACCTCGTTCATGACGCCAGTAGCGAGGTACGTGAAGAAAACCATAAGCCCGATCAATAAGCCTATCACTATGAGTATCACTCCTATGCTTCCGAATATCAGGAGCGGATTGTAGTCCCTCGCAAGCCTGATCATGTGCGATGCCACCCCTACGCCGTAAAGCACCTTAGACCGTGAGAGCTTCGACTCTCCTTCAGAGCGCGGGTAGTACTCAACCGGGACCTCAACTATCCTGTAGCCCTTTTTGGCTAGCTCTATCGCGAAGAAAGCATGCCCTGCGCGATAAGGCGCTATGTCCTTTACGCTGTTGAAAGCCTTCCGGCTCACCACAAACATTCCAACAAGGAAATCGTGCACGTTCACGCCGTACATGTGCCTGTATAGCCTAGAGAGGAATCTGTTGCCGAATCTCTGATGGAACGACATAGCTCCATAGTGGAGGCTCTTGAGCCTGTTGCCCATAACCATGTCAGCTTTTCCGCTCTTGATTATCCTGTAACCTTCTAGCAGCGAATGAGGGTCATGCGTCCCATCCCCGTCTATGCTTGCGATTATGTCGGAATGTGCCCTCTTGAGCCCTTCGAAAACTGCGTTCTCCACCCCGCTGCTCTCCTGCCTTATCAGGACGACTCCGATCTTGGCGAGCCTCCTCCTGTAGGCTTCGCTGCTCTTGTCCACTACTATTATTTCGGGTTTCCTAAACTCCTTCCTCATGTGCGCTATCAGCTTGAATACTCCCTCCTCCTCTATAGTGGGAATGATTATTGATATCTCAGGCTTCATAGATTAACATCCCAAAAGCTAACTTTTATATCTTGCTAAAAGAAGACTATAAATATAAATCCTTAGCCTATGAGCTGGTAAGATGAGAATAGCATTTGCCTACGACCTTCCGTACCCCTGGCATATAGGCGGCATAGAGCAGATAAACGCTACTGAGGCCGAAGAGCTTGCAAAGGCCAACGACGTGCATTTCTTCACTATGCGATGGCCGGATATGCCTGGCACAACGGTGCGCAACGGCGTGACCTACCACGCATGGTATCCCGCTTCAATAAACACGGTCTACAGGCACGGCAGGCGTTCGATACGCAAGGCTCTTGCTTTCTCCTTCGGGCTTCTAAGGCTCTTCGGTTACCGTTTCGACCTTCTTGTCATAGACCAGTTCCCCTATTTGCACATACCAATAGCTGTGGCTTATGCGAAGCTTACGGGCTGCAAGCTTGTCATACGCGTGGCGGAGGTGTGGTCCCTGGACTACTGGAGATTATATCTAGGGGCGCTCGGCGGCCCGGCGCATTCGCTAGCTATCTATTTCTCAAAGATGGGCGATAGCTACATAGCCAACTCCCAGAAGACCATGCTGCAGCTTGAGCAAATAGGCATAAAGCGTTCAAGAATAAGGGTTTTTGCGCCAGTTCTTACCAAGGGAGCGCTTGATTCTGCATTGGCTTCAGCGCGCACCAAGCGCAAACGCATTGTTTTTTCTGGAAGGCTGATTAAGGAAAAGCGCATTGACGCATGGATAAGGGCAGTTGGCGAAGCCTCACGGCTTGACAGCCGCATAAAGGGTACGATAATAGGGAAAGGCGCCGAGGAAGCCAACCTTAAGAGGCTCGTGAAGACTCTCAAGCTGGAGCATGTAATCTCCTTCAGGCATTTCTTCAAGAGCAAGACCTCACTGTACAAATATATCGCGGAGTCGTCGGCTCTGCTCAACATGTCCGCGCGCGAGGGCCTTAGCATAATTACCCTTGAAGCCATTGCCCTCGGGACAAACGTGCTGCTGCCATCCGATTCTCCAATACCTGACGACATAAAGGAAATGTGCACCGTTGCGGAAGAAAGTGCCATACCACGGGCGCTGGAGAGAATATGCGCCGATCCGCGTCAAAAACGCAGGAGTGTGCCAAACCTGGAACGCTATTATTCATCAAACGTCATATCATTCTACTCCTTTTTGACAAAGGAAATGGGATTGTGAAATGAAGGGAGCACCAAACCGCTATATTGGCAAAGCTTCAATCGCCCTGTGCAGCATAGCTGCGATTTTCATCGTCATGAATTTTATAGTTGCTGGAAGCCCTTCCTTCATACTCTATTCGTTCCTCTTCTTCGTTGCGCTTGCTGTTCCTCTTTCGGCCAGCGACAGTAGCATACGCACCTCAGTCATGCTTGCGATTGCGCTTATAGCTGCAGGCGCTATAGGATATGCCGGCATACACGTGCTAAGGATATCAAGCCTTGGCGCTCCTATATTCCTGTTCGCTTTCGTCGTGGCAACGGTAGTATCAATATACGCCGAGCTCGGCGCATTGAGGACAGCGGCAATAAGCGGTTCTGTGCTCATAGCATTCCTCGAGTATCTTGCCGCGCCTGCGGAATCGCTGCTTCTCAGCACAAATACTGCCATACTAGGCTACTACCTTCTCATATCGTCTGTAATAGCGCTCATGATAGCGTCGTCATCACTAAAGCAGAAAGTAGAAAGGCGCATAGCATCGATTTCCTCAGGGCAGAATTTAGTCAAAGTTTCATACGCGTTCATAGCAGTAGCGGCAATCCTCTTTGTCCTGCCGATATGGCCCTCATATGTGCCGATACCATATTCCGGCCTCCCTTATGCGTCGTTCATCCTTGAAGCTGGAAACGTATCACAGCACACGAACTACATAAGCGTCAACGCCACGCGCCTTTCGCTGTATGCAAATTACAACCTTTCAAACATGGCGCTTTACGTAAATGGCGTGAGCGTTCCAGCTGCAGTGCTCGGCAATGCAGACCTGCAGTATAGGGATGCCATCATCTACGTTGAAGGCGCTCCACTGACAGCAGGGGAGAATGTGGACATATACTTCCTGCCCTTTGACTACGCTGGAGTGCGGGCAAGCCAGCGCGTATCGGAAAGCAATTTCACTCCCTACAGGGTCCCAGCCATGCACGCCAGGTTCGACTCGTTCCATTATACAGGAAGTTACACCAACGTCACCAAGACTTATACTGAATCGTACCGCACCAACCGCTCCTCATCCTCAAATATAACTGTCGAGCCGCCATATTTCGTCGATACAATATGCCCCGATGGCTCGAACGAGTCGCTGCAATTTTCGATACTGACTAACGGAACCTCGAGTGTCTTCCTTCTCACCGGGATATCAAACTTCTCCAGGGCGGTGTCAGGGTCGTACTCAAACTACTCTTACGCAGCTTATCTGCACAGCTTCGGCTCAAATTCCTACGCTGAGTACCTAAATGTGACTTCCGCAGATTTCAACAAAACGCTCGATTCGTGCATGTACTACGCGATAGTGCCAAAGCATCCTGTTCTCGCACAAGTCCGCAGGAACAAAAGCTACTACCTGAACAAATCAGTTTCAGAGACCTTGAAGTCGCCATCAATACTCAGCGCAAGCGCGCGCAGCGTACTGATAAAGCCAGATTTCCTGCCATTCAACTTTAGGTACCTGCAGATGGAGTTGTCACCCGGAAAGCAATAAATATTAATTCATAGTCATCATGATTATTGACAAGGTGTTTATCTGGCTGAGGGAAATCAGCCACCATCTGCTGGATCCGAGCAGCATGTGGTGAGCAGGGAGGCAAAGGAGTTCTGGCGTCATGGCAACAGCCTTTTCGAGGAGAGCAAGTTCGAGGAGGCGATAGAGCAGTACACCAGAGCGGTCGAGCTCGACGGAGAGTACGGCGACGCCTACTTCAACAGAGCTCTCAACGAGACCATGCTGCACCGCTATTCCGAGGCGAAGCAGGACCTCCAGAAAGTGATGGAGCTTCAGCCTAAGAGCCCTGACGCGCCTCTTCTCATGGGCGACATATCCGAGTCCAACGACGACCTCATAAGCGCACGCTTCTGGTACGAGAAATCACTTTCCCTCAAGCCCGACTATTCAGAAGCGAAGAGCAGGCTTGAGAAGATAGATGCAATGCTCCACATGGAGTCGCCAAAGCCCAAATCCTCCTCGCAGGCTGGCTTGTCGCCGCAGAGCCAGAAGAAGGCAAGCGAGCAGGCTACGGTGATAGAGGATGGCCAGATAAAGAAGCTGCCATTCTACAAGTCGACGATGACCTTCGACAAGGTCATGGGCCTGGAGAAAATCAAAAAGTACCTGAAGGAGAACGTCGTTCTTGCTATACAGCGCCCAGATCTGTTCAAGAAGTACGGCAAGGACCTTGGTGTCGGGCTTCTTCTCTACGGTCCCCCCGGAGTTGGAAAGACCTACATAGTCAACGCGATAGCCGGAGAGAGCGGCGCAAACGTCCTCATAGCGAGGATAAACCAGATAGTTGACATGTACACAGGCAATACTGAGAAGAACCTTCATGCAATATTCGAGCAGGCAAGGAAGAATACCCCATGCATAATATTCTTCGACGAGCTTGACGCCCTTGGAGTAAAGCGCGGCGGCGGAGGCGGCGAGGGCGGAGAATCCTCTGCTCTGCGCCTGGCGGTGAACCAGTTCCTGGTCGAGATGAATGGGGTTGAGGAAAACCCGGAGGGCATATTCGTCATAGGAGCTACGAACCAGCCGTGGGATATCGACCCGGCGCTGAAGAGGAGCGGCAGATTTGGCGACAGCGTATACATACGTCCCCCTACCTACAAGGAGAGAAAAGCTACATTCGAGCTTTACACTCGGAACAAGCAGAGGGGAAGGCTGAGCTACGGCCGTCTTGCAAGGGCAACATCGGGCTACAGCCCTGCAGACATAAAAAGGATATGCGACAAGGCTGCCATGCGCCCGCTGCTGCACGAGTACCAGTTCAACAAGCAGAGAAACCTGACTATGTCGGACATGATGGCGATATTGAAGGACAAGGACGTCTCCGGCAGCTCGCTCGACGAGTGGTATTCAATGGTCAAGAAGGACGTCATAAGCAAGACGGAGACGCAGATAGTGGACGGCAAGAAGCAGGAGGTCGTGAAGGAGGGCAAGCTAGACCCGCAGGAGAAAATACTCTACAAGGCCCTGATCAAGGACATAAAGAAGAATACCTCCTCAACAAGGATACGCATGAAAAAGTTCATGCGCTGGTGGGCCCTGCACCTGTTCTGAAGCGCGCGATGCACATGGAAAGGCATATAGAAATAGCCTTCAATTGTATTACATGCAGCGCTGCATGTGCATAAAAACGGGTTATCCGCATGATAAAGCTCTCTGACGATTTTTCCATAAGCGAGCAGGACCTGCTCACCGGGCGGTGCTGCATAATAGGACAGAGCGGCTCAGGCAAATCCTTCCTAGTTGGAGTTATCGCCGAGGAGCTTGCAAGGGAACACCTTCCGTTCGTGATAATAGACACCGAGGGCGAGTACAAATCTCTCAAGAGCCTCTTTGAGGTCATCTGGGTATCCGACGAAAGCGGTGCAGACGTCGGCATGGACGTCGATTTCTCCTCGCTGATAGAGAAGAGCATGCTAGGAATACCAATAGTTTTCGACGTGTCAGGGCAACAGGACCAGGTCGGAAAGGTGTACTCATTCCTCTCCGAACTTTATGCTGAGGAAGACAGGGTTAGGAAGCCCTATCTGGCAATAATAGAGGAAGCCGACAAGTTCGCCCCGCAGGTAAAGCGCGGCGAACTAAACATAATCGAGGAGATAAGCGTCAGGGGCCGCAAGCGCGGCCTGGGTATACTGGTGGCAACACAGCGCCCCGCCAACATAAGCAAGAACGTGCTCGCCCAGTGCTCGTACGGTTTCATAGGCAAGCTCAGCATAGAGAACGACGTCAACGCGATAAGCATACTTTTCGAGGATAGAAATGTCCTCAAGGAGCTCGTTACGCTCCACACCGGGGAATTCATGCCTTTCGGCATAGACGCTCCGCCAAAGATAAAAATAAGGAAGAGGTCGGTCGAGCACATAAGCTCTACACCGGAGCTCGGCGTGCTGCCTGGCGGCGACATATCGGAGGCGATAGCTGAACTGAAACATTCATCCGGGCAAGCATGGAAGCATGATCTTGGAATGCGCGGCTCCAGGATACGCCTCATACGCGAGAGATTCGACATGGATTACGCGCAGGCATACGCCTCGCGTGCATCGAGGAAGATACTCCCTTTCACCGGGTTCATGGTTGATTCGGTGGAGCCAAGATATATGCGTGTGTCATCGATTCTCGTCAGGATGCCTACGAAGAAAAAGAACGTCTACTCCGAGAAGTACATCATCTCATTCGGGAGCTCGCTTCTCAGGGAAACGAATAAGGGAATCGAGCTTTACGACGCTGGAGACAAAAAATTCGACAAGGCTGCCCTTTCAATTCTTGCAGAGGTAAATTCCGCAGGATCAGTCAAGCTTGACAGGCTTGAGCAGGAATTCGGACGCTCTGCATCCAAGAGCGTTGACAGGCTGGCAGCTGCGGGAAGGCTTACCGTAAAGAAGGACAAGGTTGCAAGGGGAAGCTGGGGCAGGTTCATGCGCGAAGAGCAATACGAAACAATTGAGGCTTCGCCTTCGCAAGTAGTTCCGGTGAAACCCAAGGCGCAGACAAGCGGCAAGGAGCTTATAAAGTCAATAATCCCGGAAGCCACAATAGTAAGGAGGGAAAAAGCTTACCTGAAGGTGTACGAGATCACACTGAGGCGCGGAAGCACGGTGAAGCTCCTTTTCATAGATTCACTCACGGGCAAGGAAATAAGGCTTCAGTAGCCTATGCTGTACTTCCCGTCCACCAGTTCGTTCGTCAGGTAGCCGAGGTTCTCCAGCGCAGAATCGGCAATGTCAAATATCTTGTTCTTTATAGGGTCAGGGCTTGCGCCTCCCTCCAGCGCCACCTCAATATTCAGGTGCTTGGGGTCAGAGATCTTCCTGCCTATCTGCGACACAATGTAGACGTTGCACTCCTCTATCTGCGGATATATGCTCACTATGTCCTTGGCTATCTCGTTTGCCGCGACGCTGTAAATCTTTCCGACGTGGTTCACCGGGTTCTTTCCTGCGGCAGCTTCGAGAGTCATCCTCCTGAAAGGTGTGATTAAGCCGTTTACCCTGTTTCCCCTCCCTACTGATCCGTCATCCCCCGCCTCGCAGCTCAGCCCGCTCTTTGTGATGTAGACATCCTCCCCATTTTCGTCGTCGCCCGTATTGACCTCGGCATTAACATCCAGGTTGGTTATCCCCTTTGCAAGCTTCATCACAGACTCCATAACCTTCTCTTTCGATCTTGCATAATCATCCATCGAAGCCATCAGGTTTCCCACCATTGCGGCAGAAATGGTCAGCGAGATTGCTCCGGAATCCCTAACTCCCATGACCTTTATGTCCTCGCCTACTTCCGGCGCAGCTTTCTTGAACTCCGCACCGTTAAGTAATCTCTCCGCTTCAAGCACCAGCTTTTCTGTCTCGCTGAACGGGGCAAAACCTATCCCAAAAGAGGTGTCGTTCGCAAGCGGCACATCTGCACTCCTTTTGAATATGCCTCCAAGGTCGCTGGATCCCTTCATCACCTTTGAAGTGTACACAACCTCCTTGTCGACATCGAGGAAACGCGTGTTCTCCTTTAGATAAGTCCGCGCCGCCTCAACCGCTATATCGTCCACTGGAACACTGAACCCAGGCCCGCTCCTTACTGCCCTCCCGGAAAGTATGACCTCGATGGGTTTGGTAATCCTGCATTTGCCAAAGCCTGTTTCAGATTCCCCTCCGACTATGAGCGCCTTGTCCACATTATGGTGCAGTATCTCGCCTGCCTCCTCAATGTACCTCTTGCTGAGTTCGACGCTGAATTTTTCCACTATGCCGTCTATGAGCGTGTCCGGGTGCCCCTTGCCCTTCCTCTCCACATACTCAACAGGCTGCCTAGCCAACGGCGTGTAATTGGACTTCGATATCTTTATGTTTCTCATCAATCCAACATCTGCGACTCAAACGCTTAAAAAGCAGAGCGGCGCAGGATTGTATGGCCTTACAAAAGTTACGCAGCATTTCACGGGCTTCAGGACTCCTTTGCGCTCGCCTTTATCCGTATTATCGTGTCGAGGAGGCGCTTTTCGTCGTCGTTCATTATTGAAGAGTACTCTCCTTTCAGCAGCCTCTCGTCGGCGTCAGTCACCCTGGTGTACAGCGTCTGCCCCTCCCTTATCTGCCTTCCGAAGGTTGGCTCGTCCATTGATATCGCCACCGAGTCGCCCTTCTTGGCGATGTCAAGCTGCGTCTTCTCGTTCTGTATGCCCTTCACCCTCCCGACTACGGCTCCATCCTCAGTCATCATCACGTATCCCTGCTTTATCCTCCCCTCGAGCACCTCTATGCCGAAGATTGCAGGGTGCGACATGCGGAAGCACGAGTTTGGCAGCACGCTTATGCATCCCGGGAAAACGATGCGCTTCTCGACATCGGCGAGGCTTTCCTTCCTCTGCCTCTGCACCATCTCTCTATACTCGTCAACTATCCCGTATATTATGTTGTTCCTTATGATCTTGATGCCGCTGGTGTCAGCGAACACCTCCGCATCCTGCTCTATTCCCACGTTGAATGCCAGCACCACTGCGGATAGCCTGTCCACTGAGTTCATACCGAAAGCATCAAGTATGTCCCTCCTGTTCACGTTGCCTAGCCCCTTCTTGCTTACCTTGAAGCCCTCCGCGGCAAGAAGCCTTGATATCGCCTCTATGCTGCCTATGGTATCCGCCTTGAGCACTACGCCTGTCTTGTCGGTCTTGAACACCTCGCTTATCTCAGCGCTTATCTCCTTGGTGTAGTCGCTGCCTTCAACTACCTGTATCACCGGAGAGCCGGGAAGCGCCTCCTCAAGCGATGTAGCGCTTATCTTTACCCCAGAAGCTGCGTCAACGCTGTCCACGTAGTAGAACTTGCTCGTGGACTCCCTTATCTCGTGCAGGGGCTTGGGCTTGAGCATCGCCCTTATCTTCGTGGTTCCTATCCCTTCAGGAGTTGCGAAAGCTATAGTGTCGTTCACCTTGAGCGATCCGTCGTAAAGTATCACGTCTATGGTGGTGCCGAGCCCCTTGACCTCCTTTTTCTCCAGTATGCTGCCCTTGCCGGGCCCTCCCACTTCTATCTTGAGCTTCGCCTCCATGTACTTCTGCGAAAGCCCGGCTACCAGCATTAGCAGCTCAGCAATGCCCTCGCCGCTCTTCGCGCTTATCGGCACGATGGCAAGCTCCTTGGTGAAATCCGTTATCCTGTCGTACCTCTCGCTTGAGAATTCGTACTCGCTCAGCTTCCCTATTATGTAGAATATCCTGTCCTCCAGCTTCGCCAGCACCTGGTCGTTCTGCTTCTTTAGCGCCTCGCCTATGCTCTTCGAGCCTGAAGCTATCCATCCCGTTATGAGGTCGACCTTGTTGGCAGCTATTATGAATGGGGTCTTGTACTGCTTGAGTATCTCTATGGCCTCGACTGTCTGCGGCTCGAAGCCCTTTGTTATGTCGACTACGAGTATGGCAAGGTCAGCGACGCTGCCGCCCCTCTGCCTAAGATTGGTGAAAGCTTCATGGCCGGGCGTGTCGATGAAAAGGAGCCCAGGTATCATCATCTTCATGCCGCCGCTCTTCAAAAGCGGGCCGCATATCTCGCTTATTACCTCTATCGGAACCTCGCTGGCGCCTATGTGCTGCGTTATGCCGCCGACCTCCTTGGCAGCTATGGCGCTGTTGCGTATCCTGTCCAGTAGCGTAGTCTTGCCATGGTCCACGTGACCCATCACGCATATTATGGGCTGCCGTATCATCAACTCACCTAGAATCAGTCACGCATATGCCTTCTACTTTCATAATTTTATAACTTACGTTGCATTAGATATAAAGCATATAAGCAATCAAGCTGGTAATTAGATGATGGAAAGGACACTTGTGCTGATAAAGCCGGACGGCGTGTACCGCTCGCTTATAGGAAGGATAGTATCTACAATGGAAGACGCCGGACTCAAGGTTGTCGCAATGAAGATGGTGCGGCCTGACAAGAAGCTAGCAGAGCAGCACTACATTCCTGATGAAAACTGGATGCGCGAAATTGGCAACAAGACCAAGGCAACTTACAAGGATCAGGGAGTTGCTAACGATGAAGATCCAGTTGAGATAGGAAGGAGGGTCTGGATGCAGCTCATTGACTACCTGGTAAGCGGCCCTGTAGCAGCAATGGTCTTGGAAGGCAACGATGCTATATTCATAGTGAGGAAGCTTGTCGGCGCAACAGAGCCAAGGAAGGCCGACCCTGGCTCAATAAGGGGCAAGCTATCAAGCGATTCATACTCCCTTGCAGACGGCAAGCGCCGCGCAGTAAAGAACCTGATACACGCGTCAGACGCTCCAGAGACAG
>JAJZYW010000028.1 GCA_021797895.1 Microcaldota archaeon
GCAGTCAGGCAGGTAAGCAGCCCGATAAAATAAAAGTATGGTTTCGACCTAAATTTCAGGCGCCTTGCTTTTACCATTATGGTCTCCGCAATTATGGCCAATGAAAGCATCAGTATATAGAGAAACGCCAACGGGTTCACAGAGGTTGCCGCAAAACCGACAAACCCTGAAAGCGAGTACAGAATAATGCTATCCCTGTCCCTGCCATAAACATACAGAAGGACTGAGAGTGATATCAGTAATACTAGGGGTAGCATTGGGCTTGGGGTAGTATTCCATTTCAGCGAAGAGGGGTATATGGCAAACAGGAATGCTGATATGAGCCCTGCCTCTGGGCTATGGAATCTTCTCGCCAAAAGGAAAACCACCGGAATGGCAAGGGCGTAGCATACCAGGTCATACATTCCCGCTGCAATGTTGTTGTAGCCAAGCAGACCTATCATAAACGCCATTGGATAATCATCCAGGAGCCTTATCGAGAACACGTTTAGGTTTTCGCTGAAATTTCCGGCAAGTATGTTTGGCGCAAATGCTACATATTCAAAATCGTCGCCATAAAGGCTCATGCCTTTGAAAAGCAGTGCGGAAACCGTTATCCCAAGGACTATTATCAGCGCTAGGATATAATACTGGTTTTTTTTGATAAAACCCTCCCTCCGCCTTGAATGATCCTGTTTCATTGCCAACACTGACCACTTACTGGAATTTAGCAGCCCAAATTATATAAGTGATATGCGTCTTTAGCAGAATTACCAATATGGTTTGTCCTGCATAATTAATATGGAGTTTACAATGCGGTTGAATTGCTGCATTTGTCTGCCGGGCTAAATCGGGCTGAAGAACAAAAGAAATTGATATAAATATGAACGGCTATGTTAATAACGCGTAGCATGCTCTGCCCCCAGCGGGCTGCAGCATAAGCATGCAAAGGCCCAAATACAAGGTCCTCCTAATGGCTACCAGCGCTATAGGCACAAAATGGTGTTCTGATTGGAAGTTGAAGGTTATATAGTAGACATAGACTATTGGCAGTTTAAGGGGCCGATGTCGATAAGGTTATTCGTGAAGTCCGTAGACGGGAAACCCCTAATGCTGTACGATCCATCGTTTAAGCCTTATTTTTATGTGCTTCCGAATGACTGGAAGAACTCCGGAATGATAGAAACATCAAAGATAATTGACTCCGGCAAGGAATTGAAAGTTGCATCCTCAGAAGTTGTGGAGAAATCGCTGAACGGCGCAAGCAAGAAATTCATAAAAATTTTTGTCGACTCACCATCATCCATCCCGAAACTTGCAGCCCATCTGTCTAGATACGGCACATGCTATGAGAGCGACATACCGTTTGCAAGACGGTATGGGATAGACAGGGACATAACACCATTGGTGCTCTACAGGTTTGAAGTCGATGAAACTGAGGGCAATTTTATAATCAAAAATATGCATAAACTTGAGGGCGCCAACCTATCGCTCAACACCATGCATTTCGATATCGAAACGTACAATCCGCTGGGTTTTCCCCGACCTGAGAAAGACCCTGTCATAATGATAAGCTATTCGTACGTCTCAAACGGGAGGATTGGCAACGCTGTGATGTCCACAAAGAGGATAAATAGAGATTTCGCCCAATTCTTCGAAGATGAAACAAGCATGATCAAGGGTTTTCTGTCAAAGGTTGCGGAGCTTGATATAGATGTGATATCTGGATACAACTCTGCCAATTTCGATATCAAGTACCTGATAGAGCGCTCGAAAGCGCTAGGGTTTGATTTCAACCTCTCACGTTTCGCAGGCGAGACGCGCATAGAGAAGCACGGGCTCGTGGAGAAGGTCAAAATAGGGGGAAGGGTACACATAGACATGTATCTCGTAGTGAAGTTCATCGCGGTTGTCGGAGCAGCTGAAAGCATACTGAAACTGAACAGCTACAAGCTCAAGGATGTGTATGATGCAATAAGCGAAGACGAAAAGCTTACAGTGGAAAAGACAAAAGGGCAGAAATGGAAGGACATCAATGAATTATGGACCGGTTCTGATGAAGATCTGTGCCTTCTGGCGGATTACAACCTAAGCGACTCGGAGTCCCTGAAAAAAATATACGATTATTTCATACCAATAATGATAGAAATGTCCAGGGTATCCGGCAACGTGATAAACGACACATCAGTTTCAACAACCGGCCAGCTTGTCGAGTACCTCCTGATGCGCTACGCCGAAGCATTTAACGAGATAATACCAAACAAGCCTGGCGAGCATGAAATACGCCTAAGACTGATGAACCCCATAGAGGGCGCGTATGTCAAGACTCCTGATCCCGGCATATATGAAAACCTGTCCATATTGGATTTCAGAGGTCTGTATCCGTCCATAATAATAGCGCACAACATAGACCCCTCCTCACTGTGCGATACGTGCGCCGAATATTACGAGTCACCCTCGGGATACAAGTTCGACAAGAATAGGAAGTCGATAGTGCCGACAATACTGCAACTGATGATAAACGAAAGGAAGGAGGTAAAGAAGCAGTACAAGAAAAATCCAGACAACATATTCCTCGGATCGAGGTCGCAGGCTCTGAAGATAACCGCAAACTCTTTCTATGGCTATCTCGGTTACGCAAGATCCAGATGGTATTCCAGGGAATGTGCGTCGAGCGTAACTGCATACGGCAGGCAGTACATACAGGAAACTATACAGAGCGCAGAGAATGCAGGATTCAAGGTGATATACGGTGACACCGACTCGATAGTGATACTTTTGGGTGACAAGACAGAAGAAGACGCGCTGCGCTTCATGCGTGATTTCAACTCAAAACTTCCCGGAGCAATGGAACTTGAGCTTGAGGATTTTTACACGCGTGCGGTATTTGTCGGGAAGAAATCTGAAAAGGGCCCTTCCGGGGCGAAGAAGAAGTATGCGATGATATCAAAGAGCGGCCACATAAAGATACGCGGGTTTGAGCTGGTAAGGCGTGACTGGTCCAAGATAGCCAGGGATACGCAGCGGCAGGTGCTGGAAACGATACTAAGGGAAGGAGATGCCGAAAAGGCTGCGATGCTCGTAAAGAACGTGATAAAACGCCTCCGCGCCGGAGAGGTCCCGATTAGCGAACTGGCGATACATACTCAGCTCAGAAAGAGCATGGACAGCTACGATTCGAATTCGCCTGAGCTTGCTGCGTCAAGGAAGGCCTTCGAATCAGGGCTGAAGACAAAGGAGGAGCTTGAGCACGCTGTTATAAGCTACGTGATAACGAAGAAGGGCAGCACCATATCCGACAAGGCACAGCTGGAGGAGGTAGCCAAGGATTACGATCCTGAGTACTACATAAATCACCAGATAATACCCGCAACGATGAGGATATTGAAAGAGCTTGACTTCAAAGAGGAGGAGTTGAGCAATGAGGGCAACCAGAAGAAACTTTGAGATGAGAAGATGGAAGAGGAAAGGATGAAGAAAGAAAGGGACGTCGGGAGCATGTCCTTCATGGCGCTGAAGAAAGCAGCTGCGATGGTAAAGCCGGGTGCGAAATTGCTCGACATAGCGAATTCCGCAGAGAAATTCGTCAGGGACCAGGGGTACGAGCTCGCATTCCCAATAAACCTGTCGGCAAACGAGCGCGCAGCCCACTATTCCCCCTCGTTCGACGATCAGACTGTAGTTGGAGAGAACGACATAATAAAGGTAGATTTCGGCGCAGCCAAGGATGGCATACTTGGGGACTGCGCCATTACTGTCGATGTCTCATCCGAAAACCAGAGACTGGTGGAATCCACAGAGAAGGCGCTGCAGGATGCGATAGCTACTGTGCGCTCAGGCGTAGAGGTGACCAAGATAGGCGCAGCGATAGAGAAGACGATAAGCAGCTATGGATTCAAGCCTGTCAAGAATCTGGGCGGCCACGGAGTAGAGGAACACGACCTTCATGCAGACCTCTTCATACCAAATTATGCTAATGGCGACGACACAGTGCTCGAGGAGGACATGACGGTGGCGATAGAGCCGTTCGCCACGGACGGAAAGGGGATGGTGACAGAGGAAGACACGTGCGAGATATACAGCTTCGTCGGAGAGGGCCAGGTCAGGAGCCAGCAGGCAAGGTCTATGCTGTCAAAAATAGCCGAGCATTACCCTAGCGAGCCGTTCGCCATAAGGTGGCTTGCTGACCCTGGCATATCCCGTTTTGCGCTGTATACTGCAGTGCAGGAGCTTCTGAGGTCAGGCTCGCTTGAGCCGCATCCGACGCTGACCGAATTGGGAAAGGGGATGGTGTCCCAGGCGGAAGCAAAGCTGCTTGTCACTAAGGACGGTTGCGAGATACTCACAAAATAAGCATGCGAAGGCTTCTATGAGAAGGTGTTACTGCTGCACCTCTATCTTCGCCTCGAAATCCTCCAGCTTGAACTGGAACTCCTCATAGCTTTTGATTGCGCCCCTTTTCATCAGGACCTCCCTTGCAAGGAGGTAGTACACGAATGCGAGCGACTTTCTTCCGCGGTTGTTGACCGGCATAACCAGGTCTATGAACTTTGTCGAGTTGTCGGTATCGCAAAGCGCTATTATCGGCATGTTAACCTTGCTCGCCTCCTTAACGGCCTGTTTCTCGTTCCTGGAGTCGCTTATTACTATGAGCTTAGGCTCTGAGAAGTCCTCCCTGTACGGGTTGGTGAAAACTCCGGGGGTGACCCTCCCCTTTATGAATCTGGCGCTTATCGCCTCGGAGAACTTCTCGGCAGCAACTATGGCGTATATTCTTGAAGCCGTGACAACTATTTCCTTAGGATCGTATCGCGAGATCATCTCCGCGGCTGTGCGTATGCGCGTGTCTATCGTCTTCAGGTCGAGCAGGTAAAGCCCGTCCTCCCTCACCTTGTATATGAACTGCTTCATGCCGGGGCTCTTCACCTTTGTGGCGATGTGGACTCCCGACTCCAAATAATCGTTCTGGTTTGCAAGCAACTGTTCCTCCATAATAACACCTTTTTGATAAAGCATGGGGCCGCCGAGATTTTCAAGCTAGTGCCTTTTGAATTCCCGAAAAGTATACTCGGGTCGCCAGCACCCCAAGCTGGAAGCCTACCAGGCTAGCAGACGGCCCCACGTATTTCATTTTCGGTCG
>JAJZYW010000029.1 GCA_021797895.1 Microcaldota archaeon
ACCGTTTGGCATCTTGGCCGTTGGACTACGGGCCCGTTCTAGCATGCTTCCTGCAGAAATCATTAATCCTATTTATGCCATCTTCTAATATATCTTTCGGTGCGAGGGCGACCATCCTGAAGTGCGATGGCGAGCCGAACGCAGTGCCGCTCCTTATCTGCACGTGCTTCTCCTTGAGCGCTGAAAATACGAATTCATCATCGCTCTTCATGTGAAGCGCTTTCAGGTCGATTCTGGGAAATACGTAGAATGCGCCGTGCGGCTCAATCACATTGAGGTACCTGTTCTCGGAGAGCATCTTTGAGGCGAACTTCACCCTGCTTTCAATGGCTGAGCGCATCTTTTCTATTGAGCGCGAGTGCTCCTTCAGGTTTGATATCCCTTCTGCAACAGCGTACTGCGCTGGCGTGTTTGCGCACAGCCTCTCGACCGCGTAGTCTGAAAATGCTGAGCGCACCTGCTCGGACCTCCTGTCGTTGCCAGGAGTTATGATGAATCCTACCCTAAATCCAGTTGCGTCAAAATCCTTGGATGCGCCGTTCATTATCGAGTATGGAACGCCTTTGGCGACCTCTGCTATGCTGGTGAAGCGCTTCCCGAAAACAAGTTCGTCGTATATTTCGTCGCTTATTAGGAATATGTCGTTCTGGCTGGCGATGTCGACAACTTCGCGCAGAACCTTCCTGTCGAGCACTGTGCCTGTAGGGTTGTTTGGATTCGTGAGCAGCATGTATTTTATGCGGCGCTTCTGCGATGGCGAAAGCCTCTTCAGCGATCTCCTTAAGCTCTCAAGGTCTATTGACCAGCCCTCGCTTTCCGAATAGTCGCCATACAGCGGATCTACCGAGTTGAGATTCGCATAAACTGAATATGGTGCGTAGTAAGGCCTGAACAGTATGCCGCGGTCGCCAGGGTCTGCCAGCGCGTTGTTTATGAATGTGAAGGCTTCTGAAAGGCCCTCGGTCACGACAACATCGCCGCTGCTGGCCTGAAGCCCGTACATCCTCCTGTATCTAGCAGCAACAGCATCCACGAGCTCGCGGACGCCTTCTGCCCTTGAATAGTATGTCTTGCCTGACCTTAGTGCCGCGACGTAGGCGTCTATTATGTACTTTGGTGTCCTGAAATAGACGGCTGGATCGCCGCTGTCAAATTTTACTATGTTGACATTCTTCCTGATGAGCTCCTCGGCAGCCTTGTGGACCAGCGCTATCGGGCTGGACGCAAACCTGCTTCTTGATGAAACGTAGGACTTTGGCATAAGCGCACCATTACGTGCTCTCAGAAAGAATTATTTACGCTTCGCTTTGCGGATTTTTACTTTGGTGCGAGGTGCGCCTTGGTTATCGCGTAATCGCCGACGGATCCGCTGATGCGGCGTTCTGCTTCGTCAACAACTATGCGTTTACTGAACATTGGCGCGTCAAGGACGAAGCTCTCTGCCTCGCCTCCCTCGAAAAGCAGGTGGGTGCCGTATCTCTCGTTGAGCCTGACTAGCCTGGCAATCATATCCTCGTCTATCCTTTCGCCGAGCATATCAGTGCCGAAGCCTTCCGCCGCGACTCTCGTTATTATTGCATCGTACTTTGATGCGAGCTCCTCGAGCTCGCTGAGCGGCTCTATCTTCCACAGCGGTGATATCATCGTTATTGAAAGGCGGCTGCATATCGCCGCTATGCGGCTCTTCTGGTATTCGCTGGCTGTTGCGCCAGTTATGAGCTTTGTGACTCCCTGCCGCTTTAGCGCCGCTTCAAGGTCGCCGAGCTCCTCCTCCTTCTCACCCGGAGTGCTGGCGAATACGTGGCGTATGCCCATTGCCTCAGCCTGCATCTCGGTGAACCTCACGTTGGGCTTGTGGAACATGTAGCTGTAATCGTTCTCAGGCACCATTGTTATGAGCAATTCTGCTGGATCGCCAGCCTCGGCTGCCTTGTGAAGCGCCATTGTCGAATCCTTTCCACCGCTGTACAGGCATGCTATCATTTTTTGCGCCTCGTAGTGCTTGATGGGCAGATGTCGTTCAGCACGCAGCCCTCGCAGTGCTTCGCTCTTGCGGTGCACACGTCCCTCCCTAGTGCTATAAGGAGATGCGAAATGTTAGCCCATTCGCTCCGCGGAAGATACTTCATCAGTACCTTCTCTATGGCTTCGGGTTTCCGCGTCCTTGCTATGCCCAGCCTGTTTGAAACAGTTATGCAATGCGTGTCTATCGCTATCCCGGAATTTATGCCGAACGCGTTTGAGAGTACCACATTTGCTGTCTTCCTCCCGACGCCAGGAAGCTTCATCAGGTCCTCAATGCTCTCAGGGACCTTTCCGGAATATTCCGACATTATCATTCGCGCCGAATTGACTATGCTCCTCGATTTTGTGCGGTAGAGGCCTATCGACCTTACGTAAGGGTATAGTTTTGACGGGCTGGCTTTGGCAAAATCATTTACGTGCCTAAAAGCCCTGAACAGCTTTGGGGTCACAAGATTTACTGACGAATCCTGCGCTTGAGCTGATAGTATCGTCGCAACAAGAAGCTCCCATGGGCTGGAATGGTCAAGCGAGGTACGCATCTGCGATGCATAGCGCCGCTTAAGCCGCCTGTGCACTTCGGCGATGAACTCCTCCTTTCCGGTCTTTTCCATGTTGAACAGCTTTGGAGTATTGCAGCTTGTACGCGCCCAATCCAGAAAGGATGGCATATGCATTGTTTTATTTCATTTTAACGCTTATAGCCTTTGCGTGATTTATGCGCTGCAACTGCGACGTACCCTAGCATAGATTTTTTAATCTAAGATGAGCTAGGGTTTCATGGGGGCGGGAGCGAAACTGCTTACGAAGGGCGAGGCCAACAAAGCGGTCGAAACTCTTTTCTCGCATTATGGGAAGGTAAAATACTACCTCGATTTTGATGGCCCGCTGCAGCTCATGGTCGCTGCGATACTCTCTGCGCAGACCAGGGACGAGACTGTCAACAAGATCACACCTGCGCTCTTCGCGAAGTACAAGAGTGCGAAGGACTTCTCAAAGGCAACGGAATCAGACCTGATAAGGTACATAAAAAGCGTGAGCTACGCGGGAAACAAGGCGCTCAACATAATAGCGGCGTGCAAGGAGCTCGTGAGCCAGTATGGGGGGAATGTGCCAGATGACATGGATTCGCTCGTTGCGCTTCCAGGCATAGGAAGGAAAACAGCAAACACCATACTGATAAACGGCTTTGGAAAGGTTGAGGGCATACCTGTAGACACGTGGGTGATGAAGCTTTCCTATAGGATAGGAATCAGCCTCGCCAAGTCGCCAGAAGCCGTGGAGAGGGACTTAATGGAAAAGCTCGACAGGAAGCACTGGCCCAAAGTCGCCTATCTGCTCAAGATGCACGGCAAGGAGCTGTGCGGGAAGAAACCGCTCTGCGAGAAGTGCCCGATAGCCAGGATATGCCCCAAGAACGGGGTATGATACGGAATGGTTTTTGCGATGAAAAAGTGCATAGTGGCAAGCTGCCTCGTAATAGAAAATGGAAAGCTCCTGATGCTGGAGCACAGGAAGATAGGGAAGTGGCTGCCTCCCGGAGGGCACGTCGAGGCTGAGGAATTCCCTGATGAGGCTGCGCTGCGCGAGACCAAGGAGGAGACAGGCCTTGACGTCGAGATACTGGGCAACGATTGGATAATGCACACAGACCCGCTCTCACACACGCTTAGGGAGCCGTTCGCAATAGTGCATGAGGATGTGCCGTACAAGACAGGGCCGATGCACATCCATTTCGACATGATTTACGCTGCAAGGATAAAGGGCGGCAAGCTCGGAGGCAACGACGAGAGCACAGGACTCAGGTGGATGGATTCTGGGGAGATAGAAAAGCTTGATACGCTGCCAAACGTGAAAGCTGTGGCCCTCGCTGCGCTCAAAAAGTATGGAAAGCTTGATTAGTGGATTAAATGGAGATAGTGGCTGACCTGCACGTGCATTCGCGTTTCGCGATGGCGTGCAGCAAGAGCATAACGATAAAGGGCATGGAGGAAAGCGCCATAAAGAAGGGCATAAGTGTGCTCAGCACCGGCGACTTCACACACCCGGTGTGGATGGATGAGATAGGCAGCACGCTTGAGGAGGCAGAGCCCGGCATGTACAAGGTCAGGGGAAGCGGGAGCGGCGTCAGGTTCGTGATAGGCACAGAGGTATGCACAGTGTACGACGACGGAAAGGGCAGGCAGAGAAGGATACACAACTGCATATTGATGCCGAGCATCGAGTCTGCAAAGGCGTTCAACGCGGAAATCTCGAAGAGGGGAGAGCTGGCTTCCGACGGGAGGCCTGTCCTCAACATGCGCGCGTCTGAGCTTGTTGAGGAGGCTTTCAGGGCGAGCGGCGACGCGTTTGTGTTCCCTGCGCATGCGTGGACGCCGTGGTTCGGAGTCTTCGGCTCGATGTCGGGATTCGACTCGATGAAGGATGCCTATGAGGACCAGGAGAAGAGGATACGCGCGCTCGAGACCGGGCTGAGCAGCGACCCGAAAATGAACTGGATGGTGTCCTCGCTCGACAAGTATTCGCTCGTGTCGAACAGCGACTTCCACTCGCTGCAGAAGATGGGGAGGGAGGCCAACGTCATCAATCTGGACAGGCTCTCCTACCGAGGCATGATAAGCGCGATAATAGGGAAAAGGGATTCAGGCTTCTCAAAAACCATAGAGTTCTATCCGGAGGAAGGCAAATACCATTTCGATGGCCACAGGAACTGCA
>JAJZYW010000009.1 GCA_021797895.1 Microcaldota archaeon
TCCTCCACCCGTTTTTCTGCACAAACCCTATAAATACCTGATACAGGATAATATACCGATTTCTATGGAAAACCGTGAGGACGATGAATCCCTTTCGAGGATGCTCTCTTCGCTTCCGTATTCATATAAGCAGGATGCGCATGCCTCACAGATAAAGAGCAGTTACAATGCGTACGAGGGCAAGGAGGTGTCCGTCGCTGGAAGGGTAATGGCGATACGCAAATCAGGCAAGCTCATATTCATAGACCTTCTCGACCAGTCAGGGAAGATACAGTGCTATTTCGATTTCTCAACCATGGGCGAGGCTTTCGAGAGCCTCAAGATGCTCAACGCGGGCGACATCATAGGCGTAAAGGGAAAAGTCTTCAAGACCAATCCTGGTGAGATAAGCGTCAACGCGTCCGAGTTTACTCTGCTGTCAAAGGCTCTGAGGAACCTTCCCGACAAGTGGAAGGGGCTGCAGGACATTGAGACGCGTTACAGGAAGAGGTATCTCGACCTTATGATGAGCTCCGAGACGAGGGAAGTCTTCCTCACGCGCTCGCGCGTCATAAGCCTGCTCAGGAAATACATGGACTCAAAGGGATACATAGAGTTCGAGACGCCCGTGATACAGCCCCTCTACGGTGGCGCAGACGCCGAGCCATTCAAGACCTACGTCAACACGCTTGACGAGGAGCACTACCTTCGCATATCGAACGAGCTGTACCTGAAGAGGCTCATCATAGGCGGCTACGAGAAGGTGTACGAGGTCTACAAGGCCTTCAGGAATGAGGACCTTGATACCACGCACAGCCCGGAATTCACAATGGTGGAGTTCTACGAGGCTTACGCGGATTACAAGAAGATGATGAAGCTTACCGAAGGTCTCTTCTCCTACATAGCCAAGAAGCTCTTCGGCACTACTGAATTCGAGTACCAGGGCAGGAAGATAAGCTTCAAGCCCCCGTTCAAGAGGCTCGATTTCGTCGGGAGCATAAACGAGAAGCTAGGCACAGACATACTGTCGCTGTCGGACAACGAGCTCTTTGCCATAGCAGAGAAGAACGGCATACGGTTCGAGCAGGGCAAACGCTACAGGGCGCACGCATACGAGAAGCTTTTCGACACGCTCGTACAGCCCGGCATAGTGCAGCCCACGTTCAACATGGACTTTCCGATAGAGACATCTCCGCTCACGCGGCCGAAGAGGGGCAATCCAAAGGTTGTCGAGAGATTCGAGCTTTATGTGAACAGCATAGAACTCACCAACGCGTATTCCGAGCTCAACAACCCTATAATTCAGCGCAAGAACTTCGAGGCAGAAGAAGAGAAGGCGAGATCAGGTGACAAGGAGGCAGAGCCACTCGACAACGATTTCGTAGAGGCGATGGAGTATGGCATGCCGCCGACTGGAGGCATAGGCATAGGCATAGACAGGCTTGTGATGCTGCTCGCCAACCAGCCCTCAATAAAAGGCGTCATAATGTTCCCCCTGGAGAAGCGCATAAAGAAGCCTGCCCCTCCTAGCCAATAAGCTTTCCGAGCTCCTTGAAGTCCTTTTCCAGCAGCGCAACATTCTTCTTGAAGCGTATGCCTGCAGCAGGATGCAGGCTTGGGAAATAGGTTATCCCATCAAGGATAACCGGTATGCCGTGGTTCAGCGCTATCCTCTCCACTTTTGCTAACGAATACGACGACAGCGCACCGAGAGTTACTATTACACGCGGTTTTACTATCTCAATCTGCCTGCGCAGGTACGGAAGGCAGAGCGCCGTTTCCTCCCTCGAAGGAAGCCTGTTCTTCGGCGGAAAGAACTGCACCACGCTCGTTATGTAAAGCTCCTCCCTCTCCATTCCAGCGATCGATATCAGCCTGTCGAGAAGCTTTCCTGACCTTCCGACAAATGGCACACCGCTTCTGTCTTCCTCTGCCCCGGGCGCCTGCCCTATCAGCATCACCCCTGCAAGAAGGTTTCCAGTGCCTGGGACAAAATTGCTGCTTAGCTCCCATCCTGCATTCAAGTTCGGAAGCTTTGAATACTCTGCGTTGAGCCTCTCCATCTCATCATTCCTGCGTATGTACTCGAAAGCCTCCATAATCCCGCTTTTTGCATTTCCCACGAAACTCTCGTCTGAAGCTCGCATCTCCTCCTCGGAAAACCATTCAAATCCCAAGTGCTCACTTGATACGGTGGGATCTCCCGAAGCCCTGCACAGGAAAAGAAGGATGTGCTTGGTCCTTTTACCGCTGTCCCTTCCCATTGAATAATCAGCCTTCATCCTAAAGCCCTTGAGGATCTCTTCCGGAGCGAGCCCGGTCTCCTCCTTCATCTCCCTTAGCGCAGCCTCAATCTTATTCTCATCGCCCTCGGGATGCCCCTTCGGCACGTCCAGGAAGCCTTCTTTCCGTTTGAGGAATAGGAGTTCAGGTTTCTTCCCTCTCCTCCTGAAAGCTATGAATCCATAGCTGAAGTCGTCCATCATCCCACCTCGTTAAGATAGCTGTACGCTATGCACATCGGCTGCACTTTATCCGCCCTAAGGAGCATCGCGTTGTACAGCGCAGTGTAAATTCCGTTGACGTAGCCTCCATTGTATGCGCAGTACTCCGACGCAGTGGAGTTCGATACGAAATAATAGTTGAGCTGCACAAACCTTCCGGTGGCGTTGTACGGCATGCTGAAATGATCCACAGCGACATCAGTGCCGTTCACCATCCCTGAGAACGCGGTCAAAGCTACGCCCTGCCGTGTTTCATATGTGTAGGTCATGTTTCCCGCTTTCGGGAAGGCTGGCACTCCTCCGCCATTTTCCGTTCCGTAATTGAACAGCATAACATACTTGCTTCCAGAGGTGTTGTTCGTTAGTACGAACGTGTAGTATCCGCTCTCGTTGCCTATGTAGGTCTCAGAGTACCCCGCATTCCTGATTGACGACTCCAGGAAGCCTCCTATAGAAGCGCTCTGTTCTTGCGATAGAGTTCCGGAGAAACCATAGTATCCGAAATTAAGCGAGGACGAGTACGGCAGAGTCAAGACTAGCGCAACCACTCCGGCTGCAAAAGCCCAGACGGCAACGTACTTCATTTCTACCGCAGGCTTCTTTGCCTTCTTGGCACTCTTCGGCTCGATTATGTAATCCCTCAGGTAAGGCAGCTTCATGCCGAATCTACCCGAGACCAGTATCATTATTATTATGCTCGCGTAGAATAGCACGCTTCCTATGAACAGGTGGAAAGTCGCGACCGCCTCCCCTATGCCGTAGTACGCCCAGAGCACTGCTATCAGCGACATCCTGAATATGTTTAAAACGAACAGCAGCGCAACTCCCGATACCACCCATTCGAATTTCCTCTTCGGCTTTCCCTCGTAGAAATATGCCAGCGGCACCATGAAGAGTGCAATCGCTATGAAGGCCGCTATGTCGGCGCATGTCGATGCTATCGAGATCGATCCTGATGCCGCGGCGCTTATCACGAGCCCGTTCCTCACCACCGGCACGCCGATAGCCTTTATCACCGAGTAGACGAGCCCAGCGTTCATCCCAGTAAAAGAGGCGTTAAGCGCTATGAGCGGACTGAGAACTACTCCTGACGCCAGGAACAGGTACACTATCTGGTATTTCAGCCTCACGAGCCCGCGAGGTCCGAACACCCCAAGCACTATCCCTGCAAGGAACACCGGTATCAGCAGAACGTCCACCCTGTAGGAAACGAACCAGAAAGAGAGCGCCACCCTCGCATAAGCAAGCAGAAGGACGTATGCAGCCACAAGCGCGCTTCCTGCTCCCATCCACGCTATTGTAGGCGAAGGCTCCAGGCGCCTGTCCCTGACTCCGAGGAAAAGGAAGACCAGCCCCATCAGCATTACTACTATGCCATACGTGTATGGGTCCGAGTCAGATATCACGAAGCTGCTTATCGAGAGAGAATTGTAGTACGCCATGATGAGCGCTGCAAGGGCAACCATTACGCCAAAAAACCGGTTGTTGAACCTCATGCAAGCACCATTGTCCTCAGCCGAAATGGGCTTCATCACATTTCAGTAGTTACTCTTTTCTTCACAGGACATAGAGTATTATAAAATTAGTATTAATAATAGTTGTTGGTTGCCATGCAGGCTAAGAAGGGTTTCAGGTACGTTTCGCATACGGCTGACGTCGCATTCATAGCGTACGGCGGCACAATGGCTGAGCTGGTATCGAATTCGCTGTACGCCATGTTCGGGATAATGTACGATGCAAAGAAGCTAGACACGTCAATGTCGCCGCGCAGGAGCATAAGGCTTTCAGTATCTGCAAACGACAGGGAGGAGCTGTTGTGGGCATCGCTCCAGAAAGTCCTGTCCCTCTCTGCTGCCAGATTCCTATTTCCTTACAGGGTGGTGTCCTCAACGTCATCTCGCCGCGGCAAAAAGATATCGTTCAGGGCTGTGATGGACGCCGTCGAAAAATCGGAGGAAGCGGCGCTGTTCGAGGTCAAGGGAGTTTCCAGGTATTCGCTGAAGATAACCGAGTCCGACGGAATGCTATCCTCGAAAGTGGTGCTTGACGTATAGCACTACTTCCTCTCCAGCTTCTTGATCCTGGTATACACCGCAGTCAGCCTTGCAAGGTCGTACTGCCCCATGTCTGCGAACTGCATCGTTGCCTTGTTCGCTATCGACGGGTTTGCCGAATTGAGCCCGTTATACACCTCCTGCATAACTCTCCTGTAATCGGGATGCCCCTGCCTTCCAGTCCTGAGCTCTATCATCCACTGCGCCTCCCTGGCATCGAGGCCCATCAGCCATCTTGCCCTGTGCGCGAACGTCACTGCGAGCGGCGCATACACAGGAAGCACGCCAGCCATGTCCTTATAAAGGGTCTCGGCAGCCTCTATCCTGTCAATGAACATGCTCTCCATCTGCGTGCCGCTTATTATGGTCGGTATGTCGAAGCCGTTGCCTATCCCGAACTGCTGCCTTATCTGGAGCGCGAAGCGGTTCCTCTGCAGGTCGCGGTATATTCCGAAATTGCCCTCTACCTCGAAGACCGAGCGCGAGAGCTCGAACGCCCTCGGCGCCTTGTGCCTCCTGTTGAGCCTTCCGGAGTTTGCTGCCTTTATCACATCCATAACTGCCTCTGAGCCGCGTGACCTGAGAGCCTCCGCAACTTCGTTGAAAGGCATGTTTAAGTGAGGGTAGAGCGCAGCCGCAGCTACAAAAAGCGAAGCCTCCGCATCGTCCTCGCTCCTAAGCAGCCTCACGCTCTTCCCGTCCGCGCCATTCCTTATGTGCAAGTTCTCGGCGATGCCGCGCAATGCGCTGTCCCTGTTCCTGATGTGCTCCATCTCCTCCTCCCCGTGCCTTCCGGATATGTCCTCTATAAGCGGCTTGCCCATCGCCTCAAGCTGCCTGTATGCGAGCCTGGCAGTGTCGTTTATCGGCGCATAAGGATCGCCGAGCATCTTGACTATCGAATGCCTGAACGTCCTGTATGTAGAATGCCACCCAAGGTTGGTTATCGTCGCTGCAGGAAGAAGCCCCCTTGCGATGTCAAAGGATTGCGCCCTCACCGATTCATTGTACGCCTTTTTGTATCTCTCCTTTTCAGCCTCCGCATCCTTTATTCCCGGAAGCGCGTCTATCTCTGCATATTTTACCTGAACGCGCTTTCCACCTACGGATATCTCAAGCATCTGCTCCTCCAATGGGCTCCTCTCCCTGAGAATCCTTCTCACTTCCTTGAGCATCTGCTTCATCGAATCGAAGAGCGAGTCCATCGTGGCGACGTACTCGTTGGCTACGCTTGAATCAAGTATTGCCGGATAAGCCTTGTAGAGATAGCTGCCCTCCGTGTCTGATGTGCCCACGATGAGGCCCTCGTTGTCTATCACCACCTTTTTGGTAAAGTCTACATACCTGGTCGACTTCTCTATGTATCCGGCAAGCCTGGAATCCTCGAGAAGCTTTGCCTGTATCTGATCAACTCCGTCGAATATGACGCTGTCGGACGCGAGGTCCGCAACCGAGTCGTCGCCGTACTGTGCCAGGACCTTGCCGAACAGTTCTGAAGCCCTGGGCCCTCCAACCTTGAAGCTCTTCATTGAATCGAGCGCGCCGAGATAGCCTTCCAGGCCGTCATAGTACCCGTCCTTATCCTTAAGGAACTCGTCAAGCATCATGCGCCTCACGCTCTTAGAGGAGCGGGAGTACCTTGTTATGAGCCCAGCCTGGACCTCGTTTGACATGTTCGTGAGCCCGTAAACCGGGCTGTCCATATTTGTGAAGAAGTGGCCAAGTATCCTCCTCTCCTCCTCGCTAAAACGTTCAACGTATTTTTCAACTCCAGGCATGCAATCGGAATACTGTAACTGGACCAGATATTTAAAAGTATTGCCCAGTAATCTGGATAAAAAGGAAGCGCGCGCAGCGGTGCTGCGCAGCAGCATTGTACGGATAAAGCCAGGAGAGGGAGTTGGACCCTCCTATGCCGCTCTGCAGGCGGCCGCATAGCCGATCTGCCATCCTGGCGAAGCATATATTTTCCTGTATAATGCTATTTATAAGTTCTCCTGCACGATATATTATCTGTATTTATAAGGTGAAAAAAGAGGGTGAAAGAATGGAACCGAGACACATACCATCAAATCTAATTTCGAAAGTGCCGATAATCGACTCGTCAGAGCTCATCACGTCCGTAATATCAAAGCTTGCGAAGAATCCTGCTGTCATAGTGACCAAGGGCGGCAAGTACTACGGAATAGTGGACATGCGCTCCATATACAGGTCGAAGGGCGTGCTGTACCTTTCAAAGGGGCAGAAGGTGGAGGGCTTCGTCAGGCGCATCAAGTCAGCCGACGACAGCATGACAGTGGACATGCTCGCGGAGCGCTTCCTTCTCACCAAGTCGAAGGCCATACCTTACACCAAGGATGGGAAGATAGAGGGCGTTATAGACAGGAACACAATGCTGAAGATGATGCTGTCGCTGCACATGCTTGAGGAATCGAAGGTGTCCGAGGCAATGACCTCGCCGGTGATCGCGATAGACGGCAACGCCAACATAGCGCAGGCAAGGAGAGCTATGCAGGACAACAACGTTAACAGGCTCGTCGTGCTCACCAACGGGAAGTTCGACGGCCTCCTGACCAACTTCGACCTTGTGAGCAAGTACTCTAACGTGAACTCAAGGATGCCCGAGATGCAGACAAAGGCGTACTATCCCTCGAACGTGCCGATAAAGACGGTGCTTGAGAAGAATCCACGCGTGCTGCAGCATACAAAGACGCTCTACGATGCTGCGAGGGAGCTCATAGAGAACAGGATATCTTCGCTGATAATACTGAACGGGCAGAAGCCGGTTGGAATCCTTACTGTGCACGACCTGCTGCAGAACGTAGTCTCGAAGCGCCGCATAGAGGAAAGCCGCTTTATCATATCCGGAATAGACAGGAAGACTGCAGAGTACGAGGAGGAGATGCGTGCCGAGCTCAAGTCGCTGATGGAAAAGCTGGGCGATTCTAGGGGCATCCAGATAAACTACATGCATCTCAACGTGAAGGGGGGCAAGGGCAAGAGGTACGAAATGGAGCTCAGGATAGCCACTTCAAACCAGGGCACCATCAAGGCAGACGCATCGGACTTCCTGTTTGAAAAGACATTTTCCGAGCTGCTCAAGCGCGCCAGGGAGAAGTTCATAAAGCTTAAGGAGAGAAAGATAGACATGTACAGGCAGGAGAGCACGCAGGGGGTGGAGTAATCAGATGGGAGCCAAGCGCCGCACCGCGAAGAACAGGAAGAGCCAGTCCAGCCTCGAGCTCCTGATAACCCTGTCGTTCGGCCTGATAATACTCCTGCCGATAGTTGTGCTCGCCTTCATCCAGATAGCAGCTTCAAGTTCAACGCTTTCAACGACAGAGGCGCAGCAGACCGCCTCGAAGCTCGCATCGATAGCGCAGGTGGTCGGCTCGGAGGGCTCGCCGGCAAAGCAGCTCGTCCTGATACAAGTGCCGCAGAGCGTCTCAAACATATACATAGGCACTCCATCAGGAGGCGTAGGCCACGAGGTGGTCTTCGTCGTGAGCACGGACGCAGGGCCCAGCGACGTTGCAGCATATACTCCGTCAAACGTGAGCGGCTCGCTCACCGAATCACAGGGCACCTACCTCGTGAGCGTAGCAGCGGAGAGCAGCTGCCCATCAGATTCAAGCCTGTCCTGCGTCTACATATCCAATACGCAGTGAGCACACCGCCGCATTTGCCATCAATAAACTAGAAGCAGAATAATTCCCGCATGCTTTTCTGCAATTGCTTATCAAAATGCTCGGACCGGGATTTGAACCCGGGTTTCGGCCTTGAGAGGGCCGCGTCCTTGACCGGACTAGACGATCTGAGCACTTACCTGCGCGAGAGCCTTTTCGCATTCATCTCCGATAGCGTGCCTGGGTCAAGGCGGTGCAAAGCGAGATCCGTGATGCCAAGGTCGTTCTCATCGGATATCTTTGCGAACTTTGATGCAAATTCCTCCTTCTTCTGCTCCAGTTCGGGCACGTTCAGGCTGCCCCCCTCCGCCTTCGCTATATAAGATTTCAGCTTCTTATTATTTAGAGCCAATGAATTTATTGCTTCCGAATGCATGCCCCTCATGCCGAAGGCCTTCTGCAGCGACAGCATCTTTTCCGACTCGCTGAACGCTGCGTGCATGAACCTGAGCGGCTGGATATACAGGTGCGTGCACATCAGCTTGGTGCAATCGTGCCTCCCGTACGGGTTATCTATGGGGAAGCTTACTATGCTGTTTTTCGGCAGCCTAAGCCTTTCGCATGCAGCCGCAATCTGCGTCCTCGATTCGAATCCCAGCGAGTAAATGAGGCTTACGTAACTGTTTACAGCAGAGTTCAACTCCGAGTATTCTTTCTGCATATCCTCCTGCTTCCCGGATTCAACAGACTTGTAAAGCTTCCTGAGCCTGTAGAGCGATGCGTCGGCAGCGTTCAGCTTCGGTATCTCCTTCTCCGAGGCCACCTCGCCAAGCACCTTCCCGGCAAACATGATGGTGTACACCATCGACTTTATCGGTATCAGGTTGGCCTTCGCCAGCATGCGCGTTTCAACCCTGCTGCGCTGCGCCCTCTGCCTTGTCCTGCGCGATTTTTCTGCAAGCATGAACACACCTCAGCGCCTGTTCGCCTTCCGCCCCTCTAGCGCCTCGCTGACCGAATACCTCGATATCACTTTTGACATAACCATGTCGGCCTCCATTTCATGGAAACTCCTTTTTGAAGCAACCCTCTCCACGTGCCTGAGCTTGCTTACATAATAGTTGTATGCCTTAAAAGCTGCAGCGTAAGCATCCCTCTCATGCTCGTTCTTTATTCCAGTGCCCTTTACTGCGTTCCTCTTCTCCTCAAGCGTTATGTCGGCCTGGGGCTCAAAAAGCCTGGAGTTGAACGCTGCGTTTATCCTCCTGACGAGCGCGTTTGTATGCTTTTTGTCCCCTGCAATAACCGATGGCACTCCGGCATTCCTTATCACTTCAACCATTCCGTCGAAGCCCATCGACGTCCCGTGCATGAGGAGGACTGTGTTGCCGCGAAGGTCGAGGCACGCTATCGCGGAGTTCTTCCCCACATCAAGCCCTACTACCAGATGGCGCGAATCCAATGCTTCACCTACTTGCCTGCTATGTTGTTCTCCAGCGAATAGTTTATTGCGTTACCGAGCGTCTCAGGAAGCGTCTGGTACCTGCAGTTCACTATGTATGTTGGAGTTTGCGTCACGTTGTAATACGATGCGAGCTTGCTCTGATAATCAAGCGCTACCGGCGAATTGGAGAGGCAGCTGCCGAACTCGCTCATGTTCATTCCAGCCTCTATCGCTGTGTCGTTCAGCGTTATGTTGAGAAGAGGCGCCCCGCTGAACTCGCCCCTTACTATCGAGGTGAAGTTTTTGAATTCTCCTGGTTGCTTGGAAGCGCAGAAGAGGTATTCGCCAAGCGCCTGCGTCTTCCCTACGCCGTACTTCCCGTACAGCGCTATCGACGGATCGGTGTATATGAAATAATATGAGACGTTGACCTTGCTGCCGAACTCCCTGCTCGCGTTGATTCCATCAACGAGAGAGCTCAGAGCTCCTGTCGCGTACGGGTCGGTTATCGAATAAACAGGTATCGGCTCGGTGGTGTTGCATGCAGTCTTGCCGTCTACCGCAATCGCTCCTTGCGCTACCACCCTGTTCTGCGTCAGCGACCTGGGTTTCGGTATACCGAGGAAGGATCCCTCGAGCTGCAGCGTGCTGCCGTTGAGCAGCATGCTTGCGTTGAAAACAGTATTGTTGTCCAGCGGGTCAACGTAAGGAAATTCGACAAGCCAGCTGTTCGAGGATGGTATGTAGCTCGCCTTCGATTCGTTCACCCTCGAATAATATGGCACTATCGATATGCTTCCGGTAGAGGAGGCGTACGATGCAAGAATCCTCTCTGCGCTGCCTATCGCGTCGCTCTGATTGTACCTTGGCTGGAGGCAGGTGGCGTTCACTATCCCGTATTCGCAGTTCTTTATGATGACGTTGTCCTTGTAGATGGAGAGCGTGAATGCAAGCCCTATGAGGATGACAACGAGTATTATCAGCGATATGTGTATGTAGTCAAGGCCGCCGAACTTCGTTGCCCTTTTGACCACGAACACCGGCTCTCCGTGCCCCTTCGCCTTAACAGATCCGTTCGTCCTTCTGGTATTCGCCATTCATATCACTTCCTTTCTGGTACGGGCCCGGCGGGATTTCCATATCGTTGCGGACTTCCGCAAGCATAATTTGAACCCGCGACCTTTACCTTAGGAGGGTACCGCTCTATCCAAGCTGAGCTACGGGCCCGCCGTACCAGTAAGTCAACACACACTTACCACACCAAATAATTTATTAGTTACCATCTGCGGCGCCGCAAGTTCACATCCTCTCAGGGCATGGTATGCCAAGAAGGGCGAGCATCGATTCCTGGACGTCAGCGAACGCCTGCACCAGCCTGAGCCTCGCCTCCCTCGTTCCGTCCTCCGCCTTCAAAACAGGCGAGGCCTCATAGAAGCTTGAGAATTCCGACGACAGTTCGTTCAGGTAATCACACACGACGTTCGGCCTGTTCTCGGCGCATGCCTTCTGCGCAACCTGCCCCGCCTGTGCCAAAAGCATTACCATCCTGAAATCGTGCTCCTTCTCAAGCGCGCCGTAATCCGGGGTAGCACTCCGCTCCCCCGCCGAGGATAATATTCTCGCCGCCCTGGCGTGCATATACTGCGAGTAAGGGCCCGAGCCCCCCTCGAAGTTCATCGCCCTCTCCCAGGAGAAGACTATCTCCTTTTCAGGCGATATCCTGAGGAATTCGAACTTTATCGCTGCGAGCGCGACGTCGTGCGCTATCTTCTTCTTCTCCTCTTCGCCAATCTCGAACCTGCTGCCTATCAGCGCCGATGCCCTTTCCTCCGCGATGTCGAGCAGCCTCTTTGCGTTGTACTCCTTTCCGCCTCCCTTCCTTCCGGCGAGGCTGCCCTCCTCAAGGGTCACCCTGCCGTAGCTGAGGTGGTAGAGCCTGTCGTATATCTCGGGCCTGCCTATGCCCTTGAACGCTAGCCTTACGAGCAGCTGCGGGAAGCTCTGCTCCGTCGCGATGACGTTTATCGCCCTGTCCGCGCTCCTGAACTCGATCCTGTCGCCGTCCTCTGCCGTCGTTAGCAACTTTTTCCCGTTCGGCTGCTTTTCTATGAAGGTAGAAAACTTGAACGTGTTCTCAAGCAGCCCGAACTTCCACATGTGGAAGGCTATGTCCTTCGCCACATACGTTGGGCTGCCGTCGCTTCTGAGAAGGACCTTGACGTTCTCCTTCATGCCTGCTAGCTCCGGTGGCAGGTCCTTTATGTCGGAGAAGTTTACTACAAGGCATCCGGAATACTTGCCCTCTACCTCGACCTTCGCGAAGCCCCTCTCCTTGAGCAGCGCTACAGCCTTTTCCAGCAGTTTCTCCCTTATGATGTCGCTCTCCCATACCAGGACGTCATGGTACATGCCGTAGTCGAACGCAGTCTGGTACTGCGCCATCACGCACTTCGCGGCGACCTCCCTCGCGAACTTTGATTCGTAGGTTCCTTCCTGTTCAATCTGTGCAGTAAGCCTCGATATATCCTCCTTCATGCCCTTCTCTTCTACTATCCTGTTCGCCTCGACGTACTCCTCGCCGAGCCAGAAGTCGTACCTCTTGTCCGGGACATGTCCGAGGTTCATCACGCCCCATATGGATATGACCATCTGAAGGCCCATGTCGTCTATGTAATCCTGCCTGCTCACCGAATATCCACTGTTGGCGTAGAGGTTTGCAAGGCAGTCGCCAAGCACGGCGTTCCTTAGGTGCCCTACGTGCCATGGCTTGTTCGGGTTCACGCTGGGATACTCGATTATTATGTGCTTGCCGTCGCCTTCGTGCGAGGCTACTGCCTCTCCCCTCCCTTTCTGCGTCTCCTCGAGCACCGATGCCGCGAACTTGGCCCTGTCGACGTGCAGGTTTATGAAACCGTTCTCGGTGCTGACCTTGCCAATACCCTCAGGAAGCTTCATCCCTGAGGCTATCGCCTCGGCTATCTCCATCGGATTCCTCTTCAGCCTCTTCGCAAGCTTCAGCGCGATGGCCGAGCTGAACTCGCCATACATCTTAGACCTTTCGAGCGAGGGCTTTGCGTCCTCCCCGTATCCGAGCTTCCTCGCGCTGTCTGACAGCGCCTCCTCCGCGGCTTCAACGAGCCGTGAATACGCATTTCCGTCCATCAAATCAACTAAAGCGTCCTGAACTCCTTTATCACTTTCGGTATTTCCTCTATCACGTCGTGCGCAGTCACCCCGTCGCCCATCCTCTCGGCGAGCCTGTCTCCTGCAAGCGAGTGTATGTAAACTCCGGCCACCGCGCTCTCGAATATCTTTCCGGTAGATGCGGCAAAGCTGCCTATTACTCCGTCAAGCACGTCGCCGGTGCCCATGGTTGCGAGCGCTGCGCTTTTCGCCATGTTTATCTTTAGCCTCTCGCCGTTTGTGATTATAGTTTCGTGGCCCTTCAGCACGACGGTGCAGTTGCTGCCCTTCGCGAAATTTATCGCCGCGTGTATCCTCTCTCTCAAGCTCTTCCCGGACAGCCTGATACCCGTCAGCTCCCTGAATTCTCCGTCGTGCGGCGTGAGTATCATCCTCCTGTTGAGCATGTTCTTGTACTCCTTGACGACGCCAATGGCGCCCGCATCCAGCACGACTATATTCTTTCTAGACGCTTCCTCCCTTACGACGCCGTTGACGAGGCCGAAGCCGACCTCGCTCTTTTCTATTCCCGGGCCGACCACTATGACGTTGTGCTTTATCCCTGCTATCGTTGTCGCGACCTCCCTCTCCCCCTCGGGAAGCTCCTTCACTATGAGGTCTGGGAGCAGCCCGAACGAGTCGTACGCGGCACCTTGCGGCACCGCAACGGTGACATATCCGGATCCGGATCTCAGGGCGGAGTATGCGGCGTTGGCGCCGAATCCGGCCATCAGCGGCGCACCGCGATAGCTTTTGCTTCCCCCTACAACCAAAAGGCTCCCGTTGCTGTACTTGTTTGAGTCCAGCCCCTTTCCGACTCCAAGGTATTCGAAGTCGCCGGGCCCTGTAGCCAGCTCTGCGAGAAGCGGTATGCCGACGTCGAGCTGGACTATGCTGCCAACCGCCTTGCTCTTGACCATCCCCTTCTTCAGCTTGTGAAACGCGAGCAGTTCATCGGCCCTTACGTAAGAGGTGTTGGTCTCGCCGGTATCGCCGTTCACCCCTGCAGGTATGTCTATAGATATTACCCTCTTCTTCGATTTGGATATTTCCTGTATCGCTCCCTGCACAATGCCCGTTATCCTGCCGTGCGCGCCTATCCCTATTATCGCCTCTAGCACGACGTCAGACCATTTCAGCGCCGATGCTAGCTGGCTGTAACTGTTTTCTGCAATCTCCTCAACCTCTATCAGCCCTTCAAGCATCTTGAGGTTGAACTTCGTCGCCGCATTCCTTATTTCTTCATGCTCGCCGAGCAGCACAACCCTGACCTCGCAGAAACTGGAGAGGTGCCTCGCCGTGGCGAGGCCTATCGCCCCCTTTTCACCTGTGCCGCACACTATGAGCACCTTGTCGCCCTTCATCCTTCTCTTTATCGAGTCCGATACCGCCTCGCCCGCGTTCTCTACAAGCAGCTCGCTGGTCATTCCGAGTGCAATCGCGTTCCTCCTCACAGCGTATGAGTACTTGACGCTCATGCTCTTTCTCGTGTAAACTGAAAACTCTTTTAAGCTTTCCATGTTATAAACTATTCATTAATCGTTTTAAAACACTTCTTGTGGTGGTTAAATATCAAAGGTATACAAACTCAAGAGCGGCCTCATAGTAAACCTCCCGTTTGACGTCGTCAATTCACTCGGCATAAAGGAGGGCGAGGAGGTCGATTTCATAAGGTACAACGGCAAGTCCTTCCTATTTGCAAAGAAGAGCGACCTGCTCAGCGCGATAGAGGGGAAGCCCTCTGCGGAGCAGCCCGTACAGCCGCCTTCTTCTCCTGAAGAAGTTGTGACGGAGCAGGAGCTCGAAGTGTTAAAAGTTCTCGACAGGATACGCTATGCAGAGAGGACGAAGGAGAACGTATCCAAGGCCCTAAAGCCGGGAATGGCGCAGACGCTTTCGGAATTGCAAAAGAGGAAGATAGTCAACACCTACAAGAAAGAAGATGGGATACTGAGATACGGGATAGCAAAGTGGGTGTACGACAGATACCTCTACGGAAAGCGCTCAACAGCCGAAAAGCAGCAGAAGGAACGTGCCGCCGAACCAGCAAAGCCTCCGCCACCGAAAGAGGAGCAGCCGAAGAAATGGATACTAAAGCTGACAGAGCGCGATGCTTTCACCGAGCTCCTGGAATCACAGGGCTATCTCGTCATAGCAAACACTCCAGATGCAGAGCGCCTGTCCTCGATGCTCGAGGAGAGCATACGCATGGGCTTAGTGTTGGGAACGAGGGCGTTCAACAGGAAATTCTACGTGGCGCTGCGCTCCTACATAAACAAGTACGCCTCAAAGATACTTGGATTGATAGGCGAAAAGGCTAAGCAGGTGTCAGAGATAGCAAATGAGGTTGGCGCGGACGAGGACGGCGTAAGGGCGATACTCTACATTCTGTCTGAGAGCGGAGAAGTGGTCGAGCGCAGGAAGGATTCGTTCAAGGCCGCATGAGCTGGGCTCACACGTAGATGAAGTGGTCTATTATTACTATGACTACCGCGAAAGCGAATATTGCTATGAGCAGTATCTTAGGGTTTACCTTAGGTCCCTTCGAAGGAGCATCGTAGAAGCTCATTACCCCTGCCTGGGACTGCGGGCTGAAAAGCGCCATGTGTAAGCTTTGACTAAAAACCTTTTATATGTTTCTGGAAGTTCTACCGTGCAGCGCTCACTATCTTTATGACGTCGTTCTCCTTGAGCTCGTAGTCCTTCGCTAGGCGCATCTTCTTTTTCGCGTCGATGGCGTACAGCATGCTTTTCGCTATGTCCGTGTGTATCCTTCCCGCAAGGTCCAGCGCAGTTGAGCCCCTCCTCATGAGATAGGCATCAGGAAGCACATTCCCAAAGTGGTCTGAGTATTTGCTCTCGTCCTCTACAGGATAAGCGACAACATTGTCGAGCAGCCCGAACACAACCCTGTCGATGAGCTCCTGCACTCCGGTGCCCCTGTGCGACACGTAGCTTCGCATGTACTCCAGGGCCTTCCTCTGTTCGCCCTGGGCCGATTCGCCGATTGAGAAATCCTTGGCTCCTGGAACATAGCTTGCAAGACCTGCCTTCGATGCCTTCCTTAGCGCGAGCTCCATCTCCGCAGAGGTGCGCACCACCTTCCCAGGGCCGAACCTGGCTTCAAGCGCATCTGTCTTTGCGCCGTCCTTCGCCGCGTCCGTCTTGTTGGATGCGATTACGAAAGGCTTGGCTGCTCTGAGCAGCTCCGACGAGAATTTCTCTATGTCCGTGCTGCCCCACCCTATGTTGCTGCTCGTCAGGTGCGTCTTCGCTATCGCATCCGCTATCTGCTCCCCTGAAACCTTGAGCCCGGTCAGTACGCCCCTCAGCGCCTCGACTCCATCCTTCGCCTTGGAGAGCGCTGGCATGTGGCGACTGATTATGTCTGCGAGCCACAGTGTAAGCTCGTTGAGCACCATATCAACGTCCTCTGCAGGATCCCCGCTTCCGGGGTTGCCGCCCGAGTCAGTCATTCCGCTCCCATCAACAACTATTATGAAAGCGTCAGCCGCAGCAAGGTCGTTCAGGAACTGATTTCCCATCCCCTTTCCCGAATGCGCGCCGCTGACAAGCCCCGCAACGTCTATTACGTTTACCGGGAGCATGCGCGTCCCATTGTCGCACGGTGCGTTCCTAGGATTGCATTTTGTTCCGAGCTCCACCTCCGGGCATTCCTTTCTCGCGTAAGCAACTCCGGAGTTCGGCTTTATCGTGGTGAATGGATAATCGGCAATATCGACCCTGTTAAGCGTGAGCGCTGAGAAGAGCGTGCTCTTCCCCTTGTTTGGCGCACCTATGATACCTACCAGCAAGCAATCCCCTGATAACTATGTTCTGCAGCGGAATAATAAATGTATGCGCTGCGCCCCAATTCCAATAATATAAAGCTTTTTATTAACTCATTTGACTATAAACCCGAGGTTTGTGTGCAAACCTTTCACGTCGGCAGTAGTGGTATTCTTGAAAGGGCTTGGGATTCTCATGTTCGCTGCGCTGGCTGCGCTCCTCATCGCAGGCTCTGCAAACGCGTATACTGGCACTGTTTCGCTCAACGCAAGTGTTGCAGTATACTGTCCCTTCTCTGTTTCGCTCAACGTGTCGCCGTACTACATAGACTATGGCAACTTCACTGTGAACTACATCATCTCCACTTCAGAGCCATGCTCCCTCAACAACCTTAACCGCAAGCTTGACATATACTATCCAAACTCAACGCTGCTACACGAGTACGTAGCAACGCTCAAAACGATCAACACCACTCCTGCAAAATATTACGTGGCGGTCAATTCATCGATATTTCCCGCCGTTGGGACCTATCCAATTACCCTTACGGTTTCTAATTCAACCTACAAAAATAGCACAACATCAGTAATATACCTGATAGCTTCTGTAGATGGGCAGATAACAAAATTCTCAATACCCCCGAGCATCAAGCAGTTTTCTCCACTGCCTGTAAACATAACAATAAAAAACATAGGGAACTTGACGGCTCCACCTTCGAATTTAACGCTCAGCATAACAGGACCCAATAATTTCCTTTTCAACTACCCAATACCTGCGCTTTCCCCAGGGCAGTCAGTAAATGAATCGCTTAGCATACCCAATATAACTGGAAAGACAGGCGCATACCAGGCTTCAGCCGTAGACACATACTATTTCAATTCTACGCAAAGAAAGTCAAACATTGCACTTGCTTTTTTCGACGTGTATTCTCCTCCGCCGCCATCCCCTAGTTCTGTATCCTCAGGCATGCCGCCTCCCCCTCCCTCGATAATTCCTCCAGTTGTAAAGACATTCCCTAACGTATTCGTCGTCAACTTCCCGTCGTTCATATCAATCGCATCGGGCCACCAGATTCAGGACCAGATGACGTTCTTCAATCCTACGAACTCACCCGAATATGTCAACATATCAATACCAGCAAACTTCTCAAAAGTAGTGCAGATATCATCCAACACTCTCTACATATACCCTTCAAGGGAGGTTTCATCCGGGATAATATTCGGCACTGTCCCAAACATGTCGGGAACATACATGGTGCCTATAACAGTAAACGCTTCCATACCTCACGACAAGGCGTATTCCCAGACAGAGTACGTGGAGCTTGTGGTGACAAACGTGACTCCGGGGCAGCCTTACGTGGGCTACCAGATAGACATGGCAAACAACGGCACCACAGTCAATGGCATACTCTCGCTCACTGGTGCAGCAAATAGGACTCTCAGCAACGTCACCCTTGATACTATGCTGCCAGCGAGCATAGCGACCAATGCGAGCGACATACGGGTGTATGGGCTGACGTACAACCTGAGCCTGAACAACGGCGAATACCTGATCAGGTATTTCGTAGACTCGCTGCCGCCAAAGCAGCGCGTGTACGGCTACTACACTGTCTCGTATTCGCCTAATCCGCAGCTGGTGCAGGACATACAGAACGTACTCTCAATACCTACGTTCGTGCCGCAGCAGGACATACTCAGGATAATAAGCATAAGCCTCCCTACCTTCTACGCAAACTCGACAAACACAGTAACTGCCGACACTCTCTACACTGGAACAAAGGCTGAGAACGTAACATTCACGCTTATTGGGCCTCCTAATGCAAGGATCGGCAACCCTGTGCGTGTTGTTTACGCCGTGCCCAACCAGTTCATAACAGAGTCATTTCCAATCACAACGAATTCGACTACCGGCACGCTTCTGATGCAGCTTTACATAAATGCTCCCAACTTCAACATAACGGAGTCGCTTCCCGTGCTTATACTCGCCAAGACTACTACAACCATCCCAATAAGGGTTCCGCATGTCATATCGAGCAACGCCTCTGCGATAGCCATAGCAATTACTTTAATAATAGCGGTTGTAGTATTCATATTGACGGTGGCAAGGTTTGGCAGGCCAAAAACCAACATCGAGAGGCTGCGCAGACTGAAGATGATAAGGGATGAGATAAGGAGGCGCGATGGGAATGGATAGCCCGTACATAATAATGATATCCTCGCAGAAGGGCGGCGTCGGCAAGACCACCGTCGCGGTCAATCTCGCTGTCGCACTGAGGCTCGACAAGTACAAGGTTCTTCTCGTAGATGCGGATTACCTGAACCCGAGCGTCGGCTTCATACTGGGCTTGGAGAACATAAACACCGGCATACGCTCAGTTCTCAACGGCAAGTCAAGCCTTGAGAATGCAATATCCGTGCACGCGCCCACAGGGCTTCACGTTCTCGGAGGAGAGCTCTCGTATGATTCAGACACGCTAAAGCCGGATGAGCTCGCAAATCTGATGGTACAGCTCAAGGCATCAAAATACGATTTCATAGTAATAGACACTCCTCCCGGGTTTTACCCCAAGGAGGTGGTTGACAACATCTCGGAAGCGCTGATCGTATCAACTCCAGAGATGGCTTCAGTCGTGAGCGCTGTGCGCTTGGCACATAAATACGAAAAGAAGAGCCTCAGGCACACGCTGCTGCTCAACATGGTGAAGGGGAAGAGGTATGAGCTCTCCATAGAGGAGATAGAGGACACGTACGGCACGCGCGTCGGTGCAATAATACCGCTTGACGAGATAGTGCCGATAAGCAGCTCAGAGAGGATACCTGCATTCATATACGGAAAGAGGTCCGAATTCGTAGGGGGGATAAGCAAGCTCGCAGGGCTCTACTCCGGGCAGCCGCTCGCCATGCCGAAAAGCAGGCATGGCATATTCGTGCGCCTGTTCTCACTGTTTAAAAGGAAGAGGGGCATACCTTCATTTGAAGTCAAGTGAATCCCTGCAAATCCTTATGCGCTCATATCCTTAGCATTTCGGCGAGCCAGAATGAGCTTTTGTCAAAATTATCATGCGCATCCGCATCGCCCCGCGCTACAATCTTTGACAGCTGGGCGAAAACCTCGTCAACATTGCGCCTTATCCTTGTGAAACCGTGGTGGTGCACGTGCCTGGCGACTATCTCCTTGCTAAACCTATCATGCCCGAACATTGATATATCGGATGCAACAGACGCATGGGCCAGATCCATTATGTCATTCTGGTTGCCTCTTACGACCTTGTACGCAAGTGTCTCCCCGTACGTGAGCTTGTGGTCTATTATATTCTTCCTAAGGTCGCCTTTCCTGCCAAGGCTGTACACGCCGGTAGGCACGTACGTCACAGAGAGGTAGAAGCCTGACCTGCCCACAAGTATGTCCTCGTTCTCTATGGTGCACATTGACTTCATCGAGCTTTCATGCCCCCACTGTATGCCGAAGTATGCCGCTGGATCATCCGCCTTCCAGCCGCTGTTTTCAAGCGCACGCAGCGCCCTTCCCCTAGAATCTGCGTCCATGTCTATGTCTATGAGCCTGCTGACCCTCCTCTGCGCCATCCACTCTCCTGTCACCGGTATCACTGTGCCTATTGCCGAACCGCCTACAAGCGTGAATTCTATGCCTTCTTTGTCAAGCGCCCTTCGTACTCTCTCCACCGCGCCAATTTCCTCGCGCAGCGGCACGTGACCCAGCTCGACCTTCCTGTTCACAACCTTATAAACTTCATTCATGCTATGGGGTTCGCCCTCCCAGCAATAAAAATCTTTCGTACTAACCCGCGCGATGCAGCACAATGCATAAACAATTCCATAAATGTCGGCAATGACGGCATTAGAAAGGCTTTTAAATATATATTGCAAAATAGTTGCGAGTGGTTTCTATGCAAAACCTCAAAGGCAATCTGTTTAATGTCGGGATACTTGTGGCGGTAGCCGCAGTTACTATATTCATCCTTGGTATGAGGGCATACCTTCCGTTCGCAGTTGCGAATACCACAACATCAAATGTGGTAGCTACGGCAAACGTAGAGGCTGTATGCTACATAAACCTCTCAGTTAATTCAATAGACTTCGGAAATATGTTCCCTACTGAGAATGTTCCAACAAATCAGAATGTGCTTGACATAGACAATGGCGGCAACATAGCTGCTAATGTCCTGTTCCAGGCAACAACGTGGAATGACATAAGCAACACTATAATAGGGTTCGGCGCAAGCAACACAACATACTCAAACACTTACAACACTCCATGGGCTTCGGCTTTCGGCGATGGAAATTACCTTACAACTAACGCTGAGCTGGCAAACGGGATAGTTGTTGCGGCTCCTACATTCAGCGACCCATCAACTAACGTGCCAATATACTTCGGGCTTGCAATACCTAGGGCGCAGACAGCTGGCCAGTACAACCAGATAATCTACGTGGAGAACAGCTGCTGAGGTCCATAACATATAAGGGAAGTAGATGCATGGCAAAGCAACGATTGTAGCTGTCGGTTTGTTTTTACTCGTATTTTTTACAGCTACAGCCTCTGCCCAGCTGGGAGAGGTTGCCGGCCAGCCAACCATAGTGGTTCCAGCTGGAAGCACTTCATCCGCAAATGTAATACTTGTCAATGCTGGGAGCACTCCTATAAATTTCAGGGTCGTATTGCCGTCTCTCAAGCCGATAGTAAATGAAACAACGCCTGTAGTCACATCCGTGCCGATGAATGGGACCATAGCCCCGCACTCGCAGCTCAACGTTACGATAAAGGTGTCTATCGCATCAAAGGACAAGCCCGGCCTTTCGTGGGTTGGAGTATGGCAGGCTGTAGAGGTCACGAACAACACCGCTTCAGGCCCAACCTCTGCAATACTGACTGCAGGAGTTGCGAAGATAGTTACCATAGATTCTGCAAAGCCTTTGCCATTCCCGCTGCTCTACGTTGCGATAATAGTTCTCGTGATAATAATAGTGATCGGGATAGCGGCATACTTCCTTATCGGGAATAAGCGCAGGAAGCATTGATATATAAGCTTTTTTCTGAAATATACTTGCCGTGCAGGGATAGCAAAGCTCGGTCAAATGCGACAGGTTCAGGGCCTGTTCCCTTAGGGGTTCGAGAGTTCAAATCTCTCTCCCTGCAAATCCAATTTACGACGACAAGCAAGGGTTCGGAAATCCGAAACGGAAATTTCCAAGGAAGAAAGACTTAAGCATTTTTCAGGCAGCCTCAAGCATGTGCCAATGGAAATCCATATGCCTGGCCCGAGGTTGAAAAGGGCACAAACAGCGCATAATCATAAAAAGCTTTAAATAAACATATTGTTTATTATTAGTGTATGGATAATTTAACCGAAAGGATTAGGCATGCAGTAGAAAACTCGCCGAACGGGATCGCAGGGCTAGAAACGCTTGAGAGCCTGCAGCTCTGCGACAACTTTACCTTGAAAACAACCCTGAGCAGACTAAGCAAATCAAGCAGGATCATTCGACTGAAGCGTGGCGTATACTCATCAAATCCAATAAGAAACGCATTTGTAGCGGCGCAGTGCGTCTACAGCGGATATCTAGGTTTTTCATGTGCGCTATATGTGCACAAGCTAATTGCAGAACTTCCATTTGTTGTAGCTGTAGTCACAACATACAAGTCGGCTTCTATGGCTATCGGAGCGTATGAATTTAGGGCTATTGCAATGAGAGAAAAAGCTATCGGGTTCGAAGATATTGGTGGCCTTACAGTCTCCACTAAAGCAAAAACCCTATTCGATTGCCTCTATCTGGAACGATATTCGATAGAAAGGGATAAACTTATTGAAGCTTATAAAACAGCGAAATTAAGTCCGGATGAACTAAGGGAATTCGATTCATATATAAAACGCTTCGTTTCAAAAAAAAGACGCGCCAAGTTTGACGAAATAAAAAAAGAGATAACCAGCAAAGGTTGAGTTTAATGGAACTGGACTTGGAGATATGCAGAACGATTGCCATCCGCTACGGACTTCCTCTCCAATTTGTATTCAAAGAGTTCTGCCTCATGGATGTCATATCCCAAATATCATCAATTGCGATTCAAAAGCATAGCCCTCTGGTGCTTAAAGGCGGAACGGCACTCAATAAGGTATATCTCCAAAAAATGCAAAGGTTTTCAGAGGACGCCGACTTTGATCTTGTTACAAATAATTCGAGCCAAGAGCTTTACGAATTTAGCAGAAAACTTGCAAGCGAAATCAACGGCTACGAAATTGAGGATTTGCGCAGAGTGCGTTCCACTATACAATTTTACTGCATGTACGAGACGCCGCTGGGCGGAAAGGACCACGTCAGGATTGATATAGCTTCAAAAAAGCTCCTCACCGCAAAGTCATTGGAAAACAATACGATAATCTCAGAGTTCACGCACTCTTCTGTAAGCGGCATACCCATTTATTCTATAGAGGACCTGACCGCACGCAAGATGCATGCGCTTGCAGACCGTGCAGAAGGCAAGGACTTATACGACGTCCACATGGCTTTGCCTATGTGCTCCAAGAAAGTGCTCAAGACTGCGATTGGATTGATGCTGAAATCGGAAGGGGAGGAAGGAACGGTGGATTTATTCATGCAAAGATTAATCGCACGTCTAAAAAAGAGCGATCCAAAGAAAATGCGCAATGTTACGAATCCATTTATCCCGGCTGCAAGCAGGCCAAAAAGTTGGGAGGAGCTGAAGAATGACCTATTGGCAATGCTTGAAGACCTCCAAAATAATTTCTAGGTTCAGGGCCTGTTCCCTTAGGGGTTCGAGAGTTCAAATCTCTCTCCCTGCAAATTCAATTTACGACGACAAGCTTGAGCCAAGCCATAGACCTGAAAAGAACGTTAAGTCATTGAATACAATCTAGTCTAGAAGCCGCTCAAATTCTTTGACTGTTAAGCCGACCTCCCTTATTATTGCACGCAATGTGCCTCTTGGCACCTCTTTTCTATTTGGCACTACCGCTCTTCGGTGTGGGGGTTGCGTATTTCTGAGTATTATGTGGCTTCCCGTTTGATGATCGTATCTATATCCAATCTTGGATAATGCCTTGACCACCTCTGCCGCTGATACTATAGGAATCTTAGGCATTCACATTCACCGATACGACTTCCTCTTTTATAG
>JAJZYW010000030.1 GCA_021797895.1 Microcaldota archaeon
AACATCTCAAATTCTGACGTTTTCCTTACCGAGCATGCCGTGACTATGATGGTACGCAGGGAGATAAACTCAAATGACCTCATAGATGCGATATATAATCCTGACGAGATCACTGAAGGCAAGGGCCTGGAAGTTCTGCTCCGCAAGGCGAGGATAGGGAAAGCTGACCTTGAAGTGGTCTGCGAATCGGTACAGGTTAAAAACAGCTCATACCTGATAAAAGTTATAACCGTCCACAAGTCAATCGCATGATTGCCTCTGCATACAAAAAGGATAAATATCAAGAATAAAAAATCCCAACATGGAATCGCTCAAACTGGTGCACGAAGAAAGCTATTCTGCCGAGGCGGTGGCAAATACCTACAAGCGAATGAAGGAGGTCTTCAGGAGCAGCATTCTGATAGCGTATGGCGGAACAGCAGCAGCAATATGCTGCAATCCTGACATCAAAGTTTCGAAGATGTCATATTTCATGCCAAGCAGCTACAGGATTCCGGTCGACAACGACTATGCCAAATCAAAAGGGTTCATACTTGAATCAATAAGCAACAGGTCCATCAAGTTCTACGATACGATTACTGCATCAGAGGCGACCATAGGCATGGAGAGCTCAAGGCACAAGGCGACTGTCGAAGCGATAGAATCAAAGGCTGGCGCTGTTCCGGGATCATTGATGCACTCATTCCTGGGCTTAAACGTAACGGACATAATCAGCCATTCAAGGCCCGTCAACACGAACGGCACGAAGGTTCTTGTCCCATCCGCCCCGAACCAGGTCTCAATGCTGTATGCGTTATGGCTTTCGGATTCCTACGGGGATGTCAACGGCCCGCATTCGGATGAGCTCAGGGAGGTGTTCATGCACCATTTCGGCAGCATAAGCAATTTTTCGAAAGTAAGCCACGGAATTCTTAGTTTGGCAGGCGCAAAATATGCGGAGCTCATGAGGAGCGACCTATCCTCCATAATAAGGAGATGATGCGTTCTTTATATCGCACCAACATTTTTTATCATGTTGGTGCTATACATACGACGTGTTAAGATGTCAATATTGATATTGGTCAGGCACGGCGAGGCGCAGAATAACCTCAAGGACGTTCTTACCTCCTCAATAAAGGGCTATCCGCTTACAAAGCGGGGGATTGAGCAGGCCGAAATGACTGCATCGCAGCTGAAGACTATCAGGATTAGCGGGATGTTCTCAAGCCCGCTGGAACGTACGATGCAGACAGCCAAGATAATAAACAGGTACCATGGCATGGACATAAAGGTGGACGCGCGGCTCAGGGAGCTCTCCTTCGGCAAGCTTGAGGGATCAAGCGCGATGAGGGGGTTGTGGGAAGCCGAGATGCTGCGTTCAAGGAAGCTTGAGAAAAGCATCGAGAAGGGCACTGCAATAGCAGCAAGGATGTCGTCATTTTTGCGAGCTATCCCGGATGAAGGTACCTACATAGCAGTGACCCATCAAAGCTGCATAGACAATACCGTGCGCAAGATTATCAGCCTGGACGAGTTCTCAGGCACCGGCATATCAGTGAAGAACGCGACCACAACAGTAATAGAAAAAGCACAGGGCGGGCTCCGCATTCTTGCAGTAGGGTCGTTTTCGGTCGACAACAGGTACCTAAGGCTGCTCAAATCAAAGAGGGGCGGCAATGCAGGCGTTTCCTCGAAACGCTTTTAAATCTGGAAAGACAAGATGTTCATTATGCCAAACGCCATGCTTGAATGCCCAAAGTGCCATCTTGTACTAAACATAAAGGAGGAGGGCGATGGCGTCTACTACGTCTGCAGCAACTGCGGCTACAAGGTGCCATTTCCCAACTGGGTGCACCACGATTGCAGGAAGTGCGGCTGCGACAAAGCAGAGCTGATGTTCTACGGGATAGTGCGCGGCGACGAGGTTCCGCTCACGATGTACAAGTGCGTAAGGTGCGGAACAGTTGAGCGGGAGGGTTTCGCATAGCCTGGTCACAGTATGCGCATGCGCTTTTTGTAAGCCGCATAGATGCCGCGCTCTATGTCCGATTTCATGAGCGTTATGCTGCGTTCGAGCTCTGCAATTCTTGCATTGAGCGCTGATATCTCCCTTTTTGCATCGAGGATGTGCCCCCTCACTCCAGCAATCTTATCCATCTCTATGCGAATGTCTGCCAGCTCATTGGATATGGGCTTTGCCTTCGCATCAACATCGTTGAACTCCTTTACCATATCCTCCATCCTTCCGGACAGCACGAAGCCTATCGCATCCGACAGGTCCTTGGATGGTTTTATTCCAAGGCTTCCGTCCCTCACCGCAGAATCCATGGCTGCAACCTGCTCCCTGAAATCTGCGAATCCTGCCGGATCGCGAATAAGCATGTTCTCGGCATTTGCAATATACTCGCCAATCTTGATTTTGCTTGCCGAAGAATGGTCATACTTCCTTGCAGTTTTTTGCATTACGCCAAGGTTGGTTAGCATTCCGGATTTCAGCTCTGCCTTCCTTCCCTCAAGCCTGTCGAGCTCTTCCCTCCTTTTGCGTTCGGTATTCTCGAGCGCATGCAACCCGCTCTCCGGATCGCCATTCCCTGAAGGCATGGATGATGTCTCGGCTACTTCCTTTCCAATTGCATTTCTCTCGTCGATGGCTGCCAGCAGCGCGTCGATGTGCCTCTCCAGCGTCTCGTACTCAGAGAGGTCGCTTCCCCTTGCCGAAAGCTCGGTTTCAAGCCTCTTCACGTTCCTCTCCAGCCTTGAGAAGGACCTCTTGAAGTCGTCGAGGTCGTTTGAATACGCCTCCAGCACCTGCCTGAACATTCCGTTTATCCTGAGGACCTCGTCTATCGTGCCCTTTGTCGAGTCAAGGACTGCCATGTGCTTATGGTAGCGTGTTCCCTTGTGCTCCAAATGCGAGTGCTCCATTGCCCTAAGCAGCGAATACACGTATATGCCCTTGTTGTTGCGCACCTGCGCCTCGTTCGTCGGCTTCATGTACTCAAAATCAGGGTCCTTTTCCAGCTTGCCAAAGCGTTCGCACGCACCCCTGAACGCAACTATCGATTCGTCTATATCTGACGCTATCCTGGATGCCTTCGAGTCCAGGCTTGACACCTTGGCGTCGAAGAGCCTTACCACTGTGCCCAGCAGCGCGCTGGCTGGGACTTCCTCAACATCCTCCTTTCTCCCGAAGAGCATTCATACACCATTACCTGCCCGCGAGATACGGGCAGCTCAGAAGCTTATTGTTGAATAACCCTCGTCTATGCTTCCGGTTATGTACTGCCCGGCCCTGACCAGTTCAACTATCTTCCCGAGCTCCTCCTTGACTCCGCCGTTCTCAGCGACGAAGACGCAAGCCTTCGGCTTCTCGTCAGGGAACGCATCCCTCACCGCGACTGCCAGCTCCTGGTCCTTTGCCACCATCGCCTCGCTTGGGCCGAAGAATATCAGCCTTATTTCATGCCCGGCTGCCTTCTGGCGCTTGCTGAACCCAAGCGCCAAGTTTATTTTTGCTTTATCCGCGCTCGACACCACTACCAGTAATTTCGTCATGATGCATTTTCTCAACAAAACATTATAAGCGTTCCCTGGCATGCCTCACGCTTTTATTATTTGCCTGGCAAAAATCTGAACGGTGCAAAGATGCCTGACATCATAGTGGCTGTGCCTAACAGCGAGAGCATAGCGGAGAGCCTTGGCAAGAAGGGCGCTTCGAACGGGATAACGTTCTACAACGGCAGGACCGGATCCGGCAACCTTGTTGTTCTAGCTCCGTCGGACATATCATCAAAGTACTACGGACTGGCCGAGTCGTTGGCGCTCGCCGACGCGATAATACTCGATACAAAGAATCCCGATGCTCTTTTCGGAGAGGTCGTGGCTGCAGCCGAGCTTCTCGGCAAGACGCTTCTTCTCACTCCGGATTCAGACGTTTCAAAGCTCCTTGGAAACGGAGTTAATTACAAAGTAATAGACGCGCAGCGCATAAGGGATGAGCTTCCGGCTATGGTTCCTGCAAGGCCCCAGGAGTCGCCAAGGGTGGTGCTTGACAGGGCGTTCAGCGTCAAGGGCGTGGGCGACGTTGCCCTGGGCGTCATAATATCGGGGAAAGTTAAGGTCCATGACGTATTGATGCATAGCAGTGGCCGGGAGGTAACCGTAAGGAGCCTTCAGGCGCAGGACGTCGACATAAAGGAGGCAGAAGCCGGCACGCGCATAGGGATAAACATGAAGGGCATAGACAGCGATTCTATAAAGAAGGGGGATATTCTCTCCTTATCGCGAGTGCCGTACGCCGATTCGCTCAACGCCGAGATAAAATTCAGCCGCTTTTCTAAGGAGAAAGCGGAGAAGATTAGGTGCAGCCTCGTATACGCGTTCTCAGTCTCCGAGGCGGAAGTTGACGAGCAGCCTGATGGAAGCTACAACATATCGCTAAAACGCCAGACCCCAATAAGCGTCGGCGACAGGTTCATACTCATAGGGGAGCGCATGCC
>JAJZYW010000010.1 GCA_021797895.1 Microcaldota archaeon
GCTTTCGCAGCGGCGGGCAACTGCTTTTATACTTTATTGAATGATATTAGAACATGGAAGAAGGCCGGGAAAGCTATGACAGCAACGATCTGTTCAAGCCGAAGATAGCCGTATGCGGAGTAGGAGGCGGAGGCAGCAATACAGTCAACAGACTGAGCGGAATGGGCATAAAGGGAGTCACGCTCATAGCGGTCAACACAGATGCAAAGCACCTGAACGGCCTGAATAGCGACATCAAGAAGATGCTAATAGGCGGGCCCCTTACGAAAGGGCTTGGGGCAGGAGGATTTCCAGCTGTCGGGAAGAAGGCAGCCGACTATTCAAGAAGCGACATAGCAGCGGCGCTTGCAGGATACAACCTTGTATTCGTGTGCGCGGGAATGGGCGGAGGAACCGGAACTGGAGCTGCCCCGGTGGTAGCTAACGTGGCAAAGGAGAATGGCGCAATAGTGATAAGCATAGTGACCTTCCCGTTCGCCCTTGAGAAGGTCAGGCTGAACGTCGCAAAGGAGGGAGTTGAGGATCTCAGGAAGAACTCCGACACGCTCATAGTTATAGATAACCAGAAGCTGGTACAGCTTTACAAGAACCTGCCGCTGGACAGCGCCTTCAACATAGCAGATGAAGTTGCGTCAAAGGCGGTCAGGGGGATAAGCGAGACGATAACGCAGCCAAGCATGCTGAACCTGGATTTCGCCGATGTGAAGAACGTTATGAACTCGGGCGGGCTTGCATTCATAAGCATAGGTGAGGGCAGCGGCAATAACAGGATAGATGACGCAGTGGCGCAGATACAGAAGAACAAGCTTCTCGATGTGGACTTCGAGGGTGCCAAATCGGCGCTGGTGCATGTCACCTGCGGCAGGAGCTTCACCCTCGGCGAACTCAACGAGATAAGCAAGAGGCTTACCGATTCCGTTGCAAAGGATGCAAATGTGGTGATAGGCGCAAGGAATGACGACAGCTTCGGCGAGAGGATAGAGGTAATCGCGATTTTCACTGGAGTGAGGAGTCCGGAGATATTCGGCAGGGATGCCGGCCAACAGAGGGGCGCTCCGGGTCATGCAGGTGGCGGGATCGACATACCCGACCTGTTCTAATCCTACTGTATTTCGCTTGCTTTTGTATACTGCCCTAGGGACTTGTCCCTGTCAAGGAGGTATATCCTGGCGTCGTGTATCTGCTTCAGGCTGTCATCGTGCGTTATTATGAAAACCTGTTCGACGACAGATGGGAGTACGTCGCCAAGAACGTCGACAAACTTTGATATTCCAGCGGAATCTATATTGTGCGTCGGCTCGTCCAGTATCAGCCATTTCAGGTTAGGCACTATGACCATCGAGAGCGCGATGCGCATGGCGAGGCACGCTATGCTTTTCTCGCCGCCGCTGGCGACAGAGTCCACGCTCAGCCAATCGCCATCGCCCAGCGAGGATTTGACCTGCAGCAGATAATCGTCCGCCTGGGCCTCTAGCTTGATGCCCTGATAATCCCCGTAAGGGTAGAGCGTGGGCCACATGCTCTGCATTATTCCGTTTATTGAGGACACTATCCTGTCCCTTAGCGTTTCTGAAACCGATGAGAGGACCTTCTTGAATATTGTAAGCTCGCGCGAGGCAGCGCGCTGCGACTCTATGCTTTTCCCTATGCGTTCCAGCTCTGCAACCTGAATCGAGTTCTCCTTTATCGAGCGGGACAGCTCTGCTATCATCTTTTCGTTCATGGAGAGCTTGGAGCGCTTGGCGCTCAGCTCGGACGAGAACGATGAGAATTTCTCCTGCAGTGCGTACACGGTCTTTTCGTCCGATTTAAGCGATGCCAGTTCTTTCTCTCTTGATTCGAGATCAGACTTCGCGGAGGCGATTTCCGCTGTGTATCCGTCCATTCTCTTCAGAGCTTCCACCTTTGGTTTTATGCCGTCAAGCCTGTCGGAAAGCTCTGATATCTCCTTGGATATTGAATCGCTTGTGGAAGATGCTTCCCTAAGCGCAGTCTCAGCTGATTTAAGCGATGCAAGTGCAGTCTCTGCGGCCTTTTCCGAGTCTGCATAGTCTGCCATCCTTTTCTTGGCAAACTCGTAATCCTTGTATCTCTTTGAGAGGCTGTCAAATTCTGCCTGCATTGAGGAGATTGATGATGCAAGAGCCTTTATCGACTCCCTTAGTTTCGTTATCTCGGCATTCTTTGAGGATACGATCTCACGCTTGTGCGCTTCCGTAAGCTCCTGGTCGCAGACTGGGCAGCGCCCCGAAGCGGAGGAGAGTTCGCCAAGCGACTTCTCTGCATCCTGGAGCCTCGCTTTTGAAGAAGCCGCTTCCTCCTTGGCCACGGACAGGTCCTTGTCAAACTTCTTCAGCCTGGACTCTATGCCGCTCCACTCTGGATCTGAAAGCATGCGCCCTATGGTCTTTTGCTCATCCAGCCTTTTCCTGGCGGCGCTTTCTTCGGCCTTCAGCTTCTCGAATGAAGATACCGCCTTTCTTTCCGCGGCCTTTGCGTCGTCCAGCCTCTTTTTTGATTCCGATATCTTCGATGAAGTTTCATGATACTGCCTGCTGACTTCATCGCGCGAGATGCCCATGGACGTTATCTTGTCTATCTCTCTCTGCAGCATTGTGATTTTTGATTTGTGCGCAGAAACCTCGTTGGCGAGCTTTGTCTTTTTGGCAAATTCCTGCTTCGCCGACTCGAGCGCCTCTCTCGCCGAGGCTTCAGCCTTCTCGATTGAGGATACCTCTGACGACAGGTCTGACTGCTCCTTTAAGTACTTCTCCCTTTCGGCAGTTGTGGACTCCAGCCTCCTTCTCAACCCTTCGAGGTCGACTTTTGACAGGGTCTCCTCGCCTGCTTTTGCCAAGGACCTTAGGGTGTTTATCGAGGACGTGGCGTTCTCCTCAGCCGCGGAGAACGAGTCAAGGCCGAGCATATTGTCTATCTGCTTCTTCCTTTCGCTCCTGCCGAGGTCAAGGAAGTATTCGAGGTTGTTCTGCTCGGAATACACAGCCCTTGAGAAGGTCTGGTAGTCGATCTTCAGTATTGACGATATCTCCTCATTGACGCGTTCGGCCTGTGCCTGCAGGTACTTTCCGTCTATTTCAAGCCTTGCATCCGCGCCCTTCTGCGTTATGTTCCTTGTTATGGTGTACGCGTGGCCGTCAACATCCATCGAAAGCTTGACGGTGGCTGACTGGGCGGCAGACGGCCTGCTCGTTATGACGTCGGCGAGTTTCATGCGCCTGTGCAGGAGCGACGGAAAAGTGCCGAAAAGCCCGAAGGATATGGCGTCCATAACGGAGCTCTTGCCTGCACCCATTATCCCTATCATTACGTTTACTCCTTTGCTGAACTCTATCCGCGTATCGCCATGGCTTTTCCAGTTCTTGAGCTCTATGTAGCGCAGCATAAACAGTCCTTTGGTTAACTCACTCAAAATTAAAAAGGCTTCAGGGAACGCTTTGGAAACCGGAGTGCATCGGCTGAAATGCAGCCTTACAGGAGGGTCTCCTCGTCCACTTCAACTTCGCTTACGCTTGCGAGCTTCTTCAGCTTTGACTCAAGGGCTGAGGAACTGGCTTCAGAATCCTCAAAGACGAACATTGCCTTTATGACCATTATGCCGAACGCCACATCTTCTACCTGAATGCCCTTTGGGCCCATAGCGGAAACCTCCTTCTTGGCTTCCTCGAGCGAGTTCTCCTTCGGATATATCTTGAATATTACAGCTACTTTAGACATTAAGGTCCCTCGAAATCGCACTCGGAGCATTTATACTTGTTGGATATTTCCCTGCAGTGGTAGCATCTTATTATGGTGCCCTTGCCGCAGCTGGGGCATTTGAATTCTGTGTATTCGCTAGTCATGCGGCCGCACGACACGCACACTTTACCTGGGAGAACTTCTGTTATAGAATCACCTTCTGGCTGGACGCCCTGCTTTCTTACGCGCGCCGCCTTGGACGGTCATGCCGCGGCGCATTGCGTCGCTGCCCGCCTTTGAGACGTGGTAAACCAGCATCAGGACGAAGCCGAGTATTATAGCAACAATAATTAGTATGGCAAGTATTAAAATAGCTATTGTTTCGAGGAGACCGTACATGCTTGAGAGCTGCGCCCCGAAGTCGCTCTGGGTCTGCGTAGCCTGCGGGGTTGCAGGCAGGAGGTTTGACGCTATTGTCCTTGTATCATTGCTTATCGCGCTTGCCAATACTGCGGACGAGTATGCGCTCGCAGCGTACGAATGGGCGGCGGAGCTGTTTGTGGCCAGCCTGGATTCGTATACGTAGAACATTGCCTCGTTGGCATACTGGGTTGCCCATATCCCGTATGTTGACGAATTGGAGATTGACTCGGCCATCGCGTCTAGCGCGCTAGTGTTCATTGAAAAGGAGTTTGATGCAGATCCCGTTGCAAGCGCGTAGTCTGCATCCAGTATGGCTAGCGGATAGTTGTGGTGGCTGTAAGCTGCAAGCGCAGTCTGGTAATAGTAGCTGCCGCTGTATTTCCCTGCTTCGGAGATGCGGGAGGATGCAAGAGCTGCAAGCTGGGCTGAAGGTTCGGACGCGTTGCCTCCTATCCCCTGCGCTACACCATACATGTAAGCGGCAGAGTTGCACCATGCCTGCGATATTCCATTCTCATACATGTTCTGCATTACGCCGTCGCTGTCCGTTGCCGTTGAATTGTAGTTTGCGATAAGGCTGTCAACAGTATAATTGCCCCACGCCTGGCGCAGTTCTCCCCCAAGAACGTATTCGAGATTGGAGGAGGTCAGCTGTGGAGGCTGGATGGAGGTGCACGAAGACGATGTCTGCGTCAGGATTTGGAGAGCCTGCGGCTTTGTCGTGCTGGCTGAATGCATCAGGTATGCATTGGCATAATCCAGAAAGGCGAAGTCAGCCGCGGCGTAGTAGTATCCCTTTGAGCCTATCTGCTCGCTCTGCCGTAGCGCGTTTGACAGGTTTGACGCTATTCCTGAAAACCTGCCGTTGGACATCGTGCTTATGAGCGAACCCGTCATGTTTTCTGTGTAGTTCAGGAGCCCCTGGAACCTGCTTGCATTGCATTGGTCGCTGCATGAAAGCGGCGCAGATGGAAGTGCGGAAACATTGTATGTAGTGTAGAAAGTGTATGTTGCGTTGTGCCCGGTTATTGGCAAACTGCCGGAAGCGTATGCGAACGCCTGCGAGACATTTGACACCTCTATTATGGGTATGCCGAAGTTTGTCTGTATGAGCACGTAAAGCTCGTTTTCGAACGAGCCTGGAGCCGCGTAAGGCACGAGGCCGAACTTCAATCCTTCGGCAGAGGCGGCTGACATCTTGTCGTACACCCCGCCTATCGGGCCTATCGTGCCATTCGGGTTTATGGTTCCAGTCATTGTAAAGTCGCTAAGGAGCGGCTTGTTTGAGAAAGCTGAAAGCGCGAGAACGGTCATCGCTGCACCGGCGCTAGGGCCTGAAACGCTTGCATTGTAGTCGTTTATCGTGTAGGTGAAGTTATAGTCCGTTTCGGTGCGGCCCAGATATGACGACGCGAAGGCGGCTGCGCTTTCGGCCGCCTGAAGAGTGGACGAGCCTACGCTGCGCGGACCAGTTATATTGACGGTGCCGTCGCCGTTGGTTATCGTCAGGTTTATTATCGTGAGAACCCCGCTGTTGTTGGAGAGTATGACTGCTGGCGCATGTATCGATGCGGTGCCTACCACTCCCGATGAGAATTCTAGCGTCTTGGCAGCGGCGTGCACGCCTGCATGCGGCGACACTGCAGAAGCTAACACGAAAAGCAAAAATGCTGCTACCGCCGCAATGATTACATATGCGGGTACATTGCTGTTTCCCATGGCAACACGCTTCTTATGCATATCAAGGTATAAAAATGGTTTGAGGTTTGCTTTTACCCATTTTTCGCGTTCCGTCCGAAAAGGTTCTCTATCTTCGTGGACCTTTTGAATATGTCGTCGAAACGCTTGTTCATTTCGCGCGGATTGATTCTGACTATGTGCTCGCTCTTCCTGTTTATTATGTTGAGTGGCGGTATCTTGAATGCGTTCTTCGCATCCGCCATGAACCTCTCATGCTGCTCGGCCGCATCTGCGTCCGACATCACCCGTATGTCGATGCTTATCCCGTAGGTCTCGAACTCCATCTTCATGTCATAGTAATCGCGTTCGAACGCCTTCCCGATCCTGTCGGAGCTTGTCAGCACCATCACCTCCCTTATTGACTCCCTGTTGGACGCCACAAGCCGGTACATGTTGGACATGCTCGCAGTGTCAAAGTTCTTGTCCAGGACCTTCAGCGTGCCTGAAAGGTTGCCCATCACCTTGCCGTACATGTTTAGCATGTTGGCGTAGGGCTTTGAAGGGTCTATCTCAAGAGGGCGTATTGCCTGGCGCTTCTGCGGCTTCTGCAGGAATGCGTACGCCCCCGCTATCAGGACCAGGCCGGCGCCGAGATATCCTATCGACACTATCGCAGGGGGCTCGGAGAGGTCCAGGTTTATCTTCATTACCGCGAGGATGGCTATGAATATGATTGACAGGATTGCCATTGACAGCCCTGATACGCGGCCCCTGCGGGAGCCGAAGAACCACAGCGCAGCTATGCTGAACATTCCCAGTGCTATCGGAAGCATTAGGTATGTGAAGTACGTGCCTATCCTGTATACGGGGGTATTGTTTACCAGCGTCATCATTGTGCTGTTTAGGGTAAGGTTGTATTTTGATGCCGACAGGGCTATGCCCGAGCTTACCCCTACTATGAGCGAGATGCTTTGCATGTAGTAAAACGTTATGAGCATTGCGCCAAGGCTGCCTATGAAAGCCATTACGGAATACGCTCCCCACATCTTGCCTTGCACCGCATCACCAGGAATATATAATATGTTAATCTGGTAAAGATTAAAATGATGCAGTTTTTATTTCGCTTTGACAGGCCAAGGGAGCATCAGGCCCAGATGATTGAGGACATATACGCGGCGATGCAGCAGGGCAGGAGCATACTGGTCAATGCCCCGACAGGGATAGGCAAGACCGACGCTGCGCTTTCGGCCGCTCTGACATACGCGCTCAACAACGGGCTCGACGTGTTCTTCCTCACGCCGAAGATATCGCAGCACGCGATAGCGGTGGAGGCGCTCAGGGGCATAAGCGAGAAGTTCGGCGGAGGCTTCAGCTTCATCGATCTGGTAGGAAAGGCGAACCTGTGCACGAACGAAGCGGCGAACATGCTCCCCTCCGAATCGTTCTATCCGACATGCGAAAAGCTGATGAGCGGGAGGAAGTGCCAGTTCTATACGAAATTCAAGGAGACCGGCGAGCTGCCGCAAAACCTTCTCAAGAGCGCAAGCATGGGGCACCACAGGTTTTTTGGCGAGGCTTTCTCCGAGGGATTGTGCGGCTACTATTCCGCCATAAGGGCAGCAAGGAACTCGCGCATCATAATAGCGGATTATGCCCACATGCTCAGCCCTTATACGCGGAGCGTCTTCCTCAAGAGCATATCACACAGCCTTTCCAACAGCATAGTCATATGGGACGAGGCGCACAACATAGTGAACCTGGCTTCGGAATACCTGAGCAGCTCGATCACATACTCTGTGATAGAGAGGGCGCAGAAGGAGCTCGAGGAGATAGGCAGCAGCATAGACGTGAGCTACATAGGCTTCATCATGAAGGCGGTATCGCAGAGAAAGCTGGTTAACGTCACTGAGGCATTCGTCGAGAGGACGGATTTCCCAAAGGAGCTTGAGGATGAGGCTGAGAGCCTGGCCGACAGCCTCGAAAAGCGCGGCTTGGAATACCTTGAGAAGAGCTCGGCGAAGAGGTCCTCTCTTGTTCACCTCTCAAGGTTCCTGAGGGCGTGGAGCGGCTACGACGAGACTGCGACAAGGATAATATCCAGGCACGGGCCAAGCATAAGGATATCGGTCAAATCCCTTTTCCCGAAGAAGTCGCTGGAAGTGCTCAGGGAGCCCTATGCGAACATCTTCATGAGCGCCACAATGGCGCCAATAAACATGTACTCTGACATGTTCATGCTGGACAGTTCGGTCTCAAAGAACTACGAATCGCCATTCCCCAAAGCGAACAGGATAGCGTTCATTGACGGGAGCATAACGACAAAGTACGAGAGCAGGTCTGCCGAGGAGTACGCGAAAATAGCGGAAAGGATAGGCGAATTCAGGAAGCACATACCCGGCAACATAGCGGTTTTCTTTCCAAGCTTCAACGTGCTGAAAGGGACTGCAAGGCACCTCTCCATGGCGAAGACGATAGTGCAGGAGGAGAACATGAACAGCACGGCGACTGGTGCCCTGCTTGAGAAGTTCGCCAGGTCGCGCGATACGGCACTGCTCGCCGTAATGGGCGGCAGCCTGAGCGAGGGCGTGGACTACAGGGACAATCTGATAAAGGGCATAGTCATAGTAGGAATACCGCTTTCAGTGCCTGACCTTGAGACAAGGGCCAGGATAGGGGTTTTCGAAAAGCAGTTCGGGGGCAGGGGCTTTGAATACGCTTACACCACGCCCGCGATAATACGCGCGATACAGGCAGCCGGAAGAGCCGTGAGGAACGAGACCGACAGGGCCGTGATACTTTTCCTCGACAAAAGGTACATTTGGAGGGGCTATTCCAGCCTGATAGAGGGCTCAGTTGGCATATCGAAATCGATTGACTACATCGGTGAGATAGACAGATTCTGGGGAAGTGCGGCGAAATCCGCTGAAAAGGGGCGTCAGATGTAAGGATGCAGAAGGAAGAACGCGAGCACGCCTATGAGAACGCCGAGGAACAGGGGAGGTATAGCAGGGAGCGGCCTGGAGAACCTTTTGAGTATGTACATCGTAAGCCCTAGACCGAATATGGCCCCGAATATAATGAAGAAGCTTAGTACGAAGTTCAGAGTGTAGTTGTATGCCGATACTGCCACCATGAGCGGTATGGCCAGATCTCCTGTTCCGAGCTCAACCCTCGCGGCGAACGGTATCATGTGCTTGCCCAGCTCCTTGCTCAGCGGATGGGGACCCTGCCTTGACATTTCCTTCCGGTACGCTTTCAGGTAGTCTTTGGGCACGCTTTTTTCTGGAACCGCCTTCACTTCGCTCACGCCTACAAGAAGGGCAAGGTTCATTGATGAAGCGGCGCGTGCCAGGGTAATCATGTGCTTTGTTATGAACACCGCTATGAAATCGTATATTGCGATTATGCCCATGAATATCAGCGCCAGCTTGAATCCAAAGCTCAGGCCAAGCACCACCCCCACACCCGCACTCGCTATAATTGCGACGGAGTTGCGGAGGCGCTGCCATTTGTTTTTCATAATCACGAGCGCAGCTGCGAGAGCTATCGCCGCGATGCCGCTATATGTTATCGGGGTGCCGTCAATCGCGAAGGCGACGCTCGAATTGAGCGACGAAAAGGCTATCAGGAACAGGTAGAGCGATGCTATGAATATAACGAACGCTTCCAGAAGGATGAAGAACTTCCTGCCGCCGTAATACTTTGATATGAGCACTATGGCGAGCGATGCGAACACTATGTATGCGACGTATATTACCAGGCTGCTCGGGGTCTCGAACAGCGTGGGCGTTGAGCTGGACACATAGACGCTGCCGCTCGCCGCATACACAACTACCAATAGGCCAAGAAATTGCACAATGGCGAATATTATCATTATCTCGGAAAGCTGTCTGTACTCTATCGTCTTTAAATCCAAGCTAGCACCGGCGAACTGCACTTTTATTCTTGTATACTCTTATTTATACGGATATTATTTATTTGTGGAGTTACTTGAATGTTGTATCTGCGCATCTGGATTAATTTGGCGATATGATGAAAGGCATAATAGTCAGACCGGGATTGGCGGGAGCGTCATTGGATGATATCGGGGAAGAAAGCGGAAATGGCAGAGTGCTTGTGAAAACCCTTTATACGGGGGTATGCGGGACTGACAGGGAGATAGTCGCCGGCAAGCTAAGCATAACAAGGGCGGAGAGGGGCGACAGGCTAGTTCTGGGCCACGAGGCGCTGGGCAGCGTCATGGATCCGGGAAGTTCATCATTTTCAAAGGGCGACCTCGTCGTTCCTATGGTAAGGCGACCAGGCGGGTGCGCCAATTGCGCGGCAGGAAGGCAGGACTACTGCATGGATGGCAATTTCACCGAAGCCGGGATACGGGGCAAGGACGGCTTCATGAGGGAATCTTTCTATGAGGAGGAAAGGTTCCTGGTAAAGGCAGGCTCGGGAAGCGCTGGAATTGAGAAGATTCTGGCCGAGCCGATGAAAAACGTGATGAAGATAAGGGAGTCTATATTCGGCGTGATAGGCAGGGGCTTGTGGGATTCTGTGAAGGACAAGGGAGCATGGATATTCGGCACAGGAACGGAGGGTCTCCTGATAGGCTCTGTGCTGAGCTCGGTAGGCATGAGGGTAATGTTGGTTAACAGGCACGGACTGCCAGAAATCGCGCAGGAGCTGGCAAGGCACATTGGGGCGGAGTTCTTCAACAGCGCTTCAGGCGATTGGGCGTCAGGAGAGAATGCAGTACCAATGGACATGATAGTGGATGCTGCAGGTGCGCCTAGCATACTCCTCGACGCTGTGAGGAATATCAGACACACTGGCGTAATTGTACTCTTTGGCACAGGAGGGGCGGGAATTGAGGAAAAGCTCAATGGAGGGACCATACTCAACATGGTCGACAAGAACCTCACTGTAATAGGATGCGAGGATGGCGCCAGGGAGCATTATGAACAGGCTGTCGACTTCATCTCGGAAAACGGGGAGAAGTATGGGCTCGGAAAGCTCATAACCGGCATTTTTCCCCCGGAAGATGCTTCTGTGCTCTCCGCAAAACAAGTCGGCGAGATCAAGAGTGTGATAAAGTGGTGACTTCGGCGAAGCATAGGTCATTGCTTGACCAGATGCTCGGAAAGGAGTATCTGCCAATAGAGGACTACGCGCCGATCTTCAGCAACAGGACGACAGCGCTCGTAGGCAAGACAGGCAGCATCGACTGGGGATGCTTCCCGAACGTTGATTCTGACCCTGTGTTCTTTTCACTCCTAGACAAAAGAAAGGGCGGCTTTTTCAGGGTAATGCCAATGGGGAAAGGATTCGAAGCCTCTCAAAAGTATATTGGCAAGACAAACATTCTCGAAACCTCATTCTATAAGGACGGCAGGAGGGAATTGTCGATAACTGATTTCCTGCCGACAGTTTCGGAACCGAACATATATTTCTCGGAAATACACAGGATAGTGAAGTCATATTCGAATGCGGCAGTATCGATAGACTTCTTCCCGTTCGAGATTGAGGCAAGGACGCCTGCTGCAGACAAGAAATATGGGTATGTTGTCTCGGATGGAGAGAGGCATGAGTTCCTCTCGACAGACGTGAAGCTCGCGCATAAGGATGGGGGCTTCTCCGGCGTGCTTGAGATGAGGAAGGGCGACGTGAAGGTTATGGTAGCTGCCTTCGGGGTAAGCAAGCCTTTCGCCATAGATGGATTCCAAACCATGAGCAGGTTGCGGCAAACGAAGGATTATTGGAATAAGTGGATTGGCGGAATGCAATATGACGGGCATGGAAAAGGGAGCGTTGCAAGGTCAGCACTGACGCTTAAGGGGCTGTTTTTCTCGCCGACCGGGTTCATGGTTGCAGCCCCGACCACTTCCTTGCCTGAGAGAATAGGAGGGGCGAGGAACTGGGACTATAGATACACGTGGATAAGGGACACGGCTTATGTGATAGACACCATGCTGCTGCTCGGCTTCAGGAATGAGGCTTCAAGATTCCTGTATTCGGTGATTGATAGGATAGAAAGGGAGGGAAAGGTGGACACGATATATTCAGTGAGCAAGAGGAGGATGGGAACAGAGATACAGGAATCGCTTGAGGGGTATATGCATTCCGCGCCGGTCAGGCTGGGCAATGCAGCTGCGTCGCAGTTCCAGCTCGACCAGTATGCGGCGCTGATAGATGCTGTACGCATATTCATGGACAACGGCGGAATAGTAAACATGCACATGTGGACGATAATACGGGACCTTGTTGAGAAGATTGTCAAGCTGTGGCACATGCCGGATAACTCGATATGGGAGATAAGGGCACAGCAGCGCGACTATGTATATTCCAAGGCGCTTACATGGAAGGCTCTCCTGGATGCCGCACAGATAGCCCAGAACCTTGGCATAGAGAGGATATTCCGCGAAAGGATACGCGGCGAGGCGGCAGCCGTTCGCACGGATATCGAAAGGAGAGGGGTATCTGCGACAGGCGATTACTATGTGCAGTACTACGGCGGAAAAGGCGTGGACGGCGCTCTGCTAAGGCTGCCGCTCATAGGATACGTGAGCGCGAAATCGGCGAAATTCACCAATACACTTAGGGAAATCGAGAAGAGGCTCATGAGGGAGGATTTCCTGTTTAGGAGATACGACGAGGATGACGGGATGGGGGAGGACAACGCCTTCCTCCTTCTTTCATTCTGGTACATAGAGGACCTGATACTTATGGGTGATTACAAGCGCGCAGAGCAGGGACTGAAAAGGATAACGGATTATACAAACAAGGTGGGAATATTGCCGGAAGAGATAGAATTCGGCAGCCACCGTTACCTCGGAAACTACCCCCAGGCACTGAGTCACCTGAGCCTCGTATCCGCGCTGCTCAAGTATAATAAATATGTTTTCAGAAAAAGGGACATGTGAGCGCATGAAGGTAAAGGGAGTATTGTGTCCGGTGATAACCCCGTGCAGGGATACACGGGTTGACCTTAAAGCGGCGAAGAAACTCATCACGCACGTTATCGCAAACGGGGCGGCGGGAATATTCGGCGCCGGCTCGAATGGCTCTTTTCCGATACTCTCAGCTGAAGAGCACTTCAGGTTTCTCGAATCTGCGAGGAGTGTAGTCGACGGCAGACACGCATTCTTCGCAGACATAAGCAGGAACAACTATGAGGAGACGCTTGAAATGGGGAGGAAGGTCATAGGCATCGGGCCTGATGCAGTGGCCCTCAACACCCCTTATTACATACCAATGAAGCAGGATTCGCTGTACGCGTATTTCGACAGGCTTCTTGGAATGCTAGATTCTGATGTGCTTCTGTACAACATACCGCAGTTCTCGGGCAACTCGATATCGGTTGAGACTGCGGTAAAGCTTGCCGAGCAGCACTCTAACTTGATAGGCATAAAGGAGAGCAGCGGGATTTTCAACAACATAATGGCATTCCTGGATGGGATGCCGAAGGGATTTGCGGTGTTCCAGGGCCAGGACAACTTCCTGCTGCCATCGCTAGAATACGGTGCCGCAGGAGGAATATGCGGAACAACAAATTTCTCCGATATGGCTGTGAAGGTTTACGAAGCTTTTGCTGCTGGGAAAGTAGCGCAGGCGAAAGCGCTGCAGAAGAAGCTCACCGCGCTCAAGGATGCCGCTTCAGCTGCACCCTTCCCTGTGGGTCCGGCATACCTCGCGTCTAAGCTGATCCTAGGGTCGGAATCCACATACCTGCACTTCCCAATACGTGACATCACAAAGGCAGAGAAGGCGAAATTGTACGAAGCATACAGAAGAGCGTTGAATGCGTGAGGGATACCATGCTCAGGAAATTTGCAGGGCTCTTCTCCAGGAGCAGGATGCTTTCATCGGTGAATTCCGGTGGCGACACGATAAGCGTAGTAGAGAGCGGGGACTATGGAACCAAGGAGCTCAGGTACAATGGGATAGTATACTCTAGATTCAGGAAGGGCAATGTCTATACCGGCTCGTATTGGGATTACTTCCTGCCGGTAGCGTATGCGTTCGACAGTCCCAGGATACTTGTTATAGGGCTTGGTGGAGGCACGGTGCAGTACCAGATTGGAAAGCTGCTCGGAAAAAGCGCAGAGGTCAGCACAGTTGAAATAGACCAGAAAGTCATAGACCTTTGGAGGAGGTTTTTCCCGAAGAGCAGTTCGCGTGTCTTCAATGCGGATGGCGCCGAATTCATAAAACATAGAACAAGCGAGTACGATATCGTGATTTTGGACGCCTACAAAAACCTGGAGATACCGGCGGTTTTCATGGAGAGCGGCTTTATCTCCGATGCCTACAGGAGCTTGCCGCAGAAAGGTGTTCTTGCAGTAAACTTTGCGCAGTCTGTTGTAAGGGCGAGAGAGATGGAAGACTATATAGCAAGGCTGCGGTCGTTCTTTACAGTAGGGGTGGTACGCACCAGCCGGACCTCAGACAACGTGATACTTGTATGCCTCAGGGGAATTTCAAAGAGCGAGTTCATGGGAAGCATATCGAGAAACATGGTTCGCACAAAAGATACGCGGCGGCTGCTCGACGCTTACAGGGCATGGGCGGGAAGGGATTAACGCTTATTTAAATTGCTTTCCGTAGAAAATAGAATTGGTATTATGGCTGATCCGGAAGATAAATTCGTGAAGAGGAGTTATAGCATACCGCTGGAGCTCCGCGATGGCGAGGTCATCAAGAAGGAAATAAGGCCCAACATGGGAAAATACCTTTTCAGGCAGGCGGTTAAGGGCGTGCTGCTGTTCCTTATTATATACGTTGCACTTACTGCAGTATTCTTCCTTGCATACAAAATAAACAAGGCTGGAGCGGTGGCGTTGTACATAAGCTCGGTAATACTTCTCGCGTACATGGCAATATCGATGATCTCCTATCCGCGCAAACTGTACTGGATAACAACACAGCGCATAGTTGAGTCGGGCGGCGTCATCTCGAACCAGCTGAACTTCATACCGCTTGAAAGCGTATCGTACATAGAGCCCGCAACGAATTTCCTCGACAGAATGACAGGCTTGTGTCACATGAAGGTAAACAGGGACTGGAAATCCGGCTTCCTTGACGCAAACGCTGACCCAGTGGGCAAGACAGGCAAGGATGTGATACCGTTCGTAGAATCTTCTGAATCTGGCAACATGGAGCTGCTGCTGCAGGGGCTTGTAGAGCTTAGGAGGTCTTCGATAAGCAAGGCTCAGGCGCCGAAAAAACAATGATTAGGTGTTATAATGGCTTTCACAAGCGATCTTTCGACAAGCGACTTCTGGCTCCTCAAGAGCAGGGGCTATGAACCGGTTGCGCTGGTTGTGGGCAACTCGGTCTACAGCATGGGCGTAATAGGCGGCCTCGCCACTGGGCTCAAGGGAATGACAAAAGGCGAGCTTGGGCAGATAACAGAACTGCTGTACAACGCAAGGATGATGGCGCTGGGAAGGATGACGGATGAGGCGAACAAGCTCGGCGCTGACGGCATAATCGGAGTGAAGCTCAAGATTGAGTACATGCACAACGGCGAATGGATGGAGGTTACAGCTGTTGGCACCGCAGTAAAATACATTGGAGGGGAGAGCGGCAGCCAGAACGATCCTACGGTAGTGATGCAGCTCAAGAGCAACTCGCCCGAAACCCAGGTATGATTCTGGCGGGCCCAGGGGGATTTGAACCCCCGACCTACTGGTTAAAAGCCAGCCACTCTAGCCAAACTGAGTTATGGACCCAAAGGACGCGCTTATTATAGAGGGGAAAATAAATTTATATGTGTGGCATCAGCGCCTGTCTGTGCATCATGCCTTTGCTGCATAATCATAAAATCCCTTTCCCGACTTTCTGCCCAAGCGCCCTTCCTTGACCAGCCTTTTGATCGACTCTGCAGGATCGAAGGCCTTGTCGTCGGTGCGCCTGAATATCTCGAGCATTATGTCGTTGCAGACATCTACCCCTATGAAGTCAGCAAGCTCGAGCGGGCCCATTGGGTGGTGTAGCCCCAGCTTCGCTATGGTGTCTATGCCTTCCTTTGTCGCAACGCCCTGGTCCAATGCTCGCGCAGCCTCGTTTATGAAAAGCATAAGCAGCCTGTTCGCTATGAATCCGGGTGAATCTTTCACCTCTACTGGAGTCTTGCCGAGCTTCTTGACAAATTCTGAGGACTTTGATATCGTATTTGGAGAAGTAGAATCTCCGCCGATGAGCTCGACCACTTTCATTACAGGCACGGGATTGAAGAAGTGTATGCCGATGAAAACATCTTTGCGCGACAGCCCGGCTGCAAGCTGCGATATTGGTATTGATGAGGTGTTAGTGGCAAGTATGCCGGCGCCGAGATATTTCTCTGCCGACTTCAGGACGCCCTCCTTTGTGTCAAAATCCTCAGATACTGCCTCGATTATGAAATCCGATCCTGCCGAAGATGCAATGTCATCTGATACTGAAAGTCGGGACATCATTGCCAACTTCTGCTCTTGCGTGATTGCTTTTGCGGATACTGCTTTGTCGAATCCGGACTCCACGCGCGATGCAGCCTCCTGAACGCTTTTCTGGCTGTGCGCTATCATGGTTACGTCGTAGCCGGAGGACAGTGAAGCCTGGGCTATCCCGCTTCCCATTGTTCCGGTTCCTATCACGGTTATCTTGGCCATCAAACTCTCCTCACAAGCATGGCTGCGGCTCCTCCTCCGCCGTGGCAGAGCGTGGCTAGCCCTAACTCCTCTTTCCTGTCCTTCAGCGCATGGACAAGAGTCGTCAGTATTCTCGCGCCGGTGGCGCCGATTGGATGCCCCAATGCTGTCGCACCGCCGTTGACGTTAAGCCTCTCCCTGTCTATTCCCATCGCCTTCGCCACGCTGAGAGCTTGAACGCAGAAAGCCTCGTTCAACTCTATCAGGTCTATGTCGGAAAGCTTGATCCCGATCTTTTTGGTTATCCTATCGACAGCGGAAACTGGAGCCATCCCATACATCTTTGGGTCTATCCCCGATTCGGAGTACGCCTCAACCTTTGCGAGGGGCTCCAGCCCAGACTCCTTGAGCTTCTTCCCCGACATGAGCAGCACGAACGAAGCCCCGTCGCTGAGCTGGGAAGAGTTCCCTGCAGTAACTATCCCGTCCTTTTCGAATGCCGGCTTGAGTTCCGAAAGCTTCTCCAGGGAGGTGTCCCTGCGTATGCCCTCGTTCTTTGTCACGGTTCCGTTAGGCGTCTCTATTGGAATGGTCTCGTCGGAAAACTTTCCGTTGTCCTCCGCGTATGCAGCCCTCCTGTGGCTCTCGAGTGCGAAAGCGTCCTCCTCCTCCCTTGTTATCTTGTAGTCATTTGCCAGGTACTCCGCAAGGGAACCCATGTGAAGGTCGCTGTAGCAGTCCCACAGACCGGCGTTTATCATCTCGTCCTTGAATTCTAAAGAGGAGAGATCTGCTTTGGCGTCGCTTGCCGCCTGAAAGAACGACTCGAGGCTTATGCTGCCCATCTTGTGTATGTGCCTGGTGCCGCTAACCGAGAACGGCGCATTGCTCATGCTCTCAATGCCCCCCGCAACTATGGTATCCGCATTGCCTGAGGATATCGCTTCTGCAGCGAGGGAGACCGCCTTGAGGCTCGATGCACACACCATGTTGACGGAATAGGCAGGAATCGTTGCAGGCATGTCGGAATAGATAACGACCTGCTTGGCAGGATTCTGGCCGAGCCCTGAAGAGAGGACATTGCCAACTATAACCTCGTCTATCGTCTTTGCGCCGACGCCTGTCTTTGAGAGAAGCCCTTTTACGACCTGCGCACCCAGCATGGGTGCTTGTATTGCGGAGAGCGAGCCGAGAAATTTCCCTATCGGGCTACGGACAGCTTCTACTATGTATACATCTTCCATCAAACCACGTTTTCAAATTTGGGCTTGCGCCTTTCAAGGAATGCCTTTGTGCCTTCTTTTCCGTCAGGATGCGAAAGCGAAGCTATGAAGCTTTCGCGCTCGGCCGAGTAATCAGGGCGCACTGCCATGTATACAGCCTTCTTCGCCTCCATTATCGAATTGGGGCTGTTCTGCGACACAGCTTCGGCGACAGCCATAGCTTCTGACATCAGGCTCGCTTTCGCTACCACCTTTGAAACCAGGCCCATGCGGAGCGCTTCTGCAGAATCTACCTGCGATCCGGTAAGTATCATGTATTTCGCGTTGCCCGTGCCTACTATCTGCGGAAGCCTGTACGTGCCTCCGCCTCCGGGCATGATTCCCAGCTTTATTTCTGGAAGCGCAAACTTTGAGTCTTCAGAGGCAATGCGTATGTCGCACGCCATCGCAAGCTCTAGGCCCCCGCCAAGGCAGAACCCTTCTATTGCTGCTATGAACGGTTTGGCAGCAGCCTCGATGCTCACGAGGATTTCGCGCAGCGCATCTACGAAATTGCCTATCGCCTCTCCGGACAGTGATGAAAGGTACGCCACGTCCGCGCCTGCACAGAAGGCTTTGCCACCCTCGCCTCGCAGCACCACGGCACCGCATGAACTGTCAGACTCTATGCCTTTCAGTGCATCGGAAAGCTCATTTATCATCTGGCTTCCTAGAACATTCATCTTCTGTGGATTGTTAAGAGATAGTATCGTAACACGACCTGAATGCGATACATCTATCGTCTTGTATTCCATGCAAATTCCTATTTGAATGCGGCAAAGTCCTTTCCGAGTACACCTTCCGCTATCTTTAGCGTTTGTATCTCGTCAGTTCCTTCATATATCCTGGCGACGCGGCTGTCGCAGAAAAGCCTTCCGACAGGAGATAGAATTGAGTAGCCGAACCCCCCGAAAACCTGTACCGCCCTATCTGCAGATTCGAACGCTAGCCTCGAGGCGATCTTCTTTGCCAGCGATATCCTGAAGTCCAGCTCCTCTATGAGGTCCTTGTTTGTCGGATCCTTCTCATAATCAGCCTTTCTTATTGCTGCAAAATATACGGGCCAGCGGGCCATTTCTAGGTTCTGGCGTATCTCGGCTATGTGGTTCTGTATGAGCTGGTGCTTGCCTATCTCCTTTCCGTGCTGCACTCTCTCCGAAGCGCGCTCCACCACGGCGCTGAGGCACGCGTCTATGACGCCAACTGATGCCGATGCGACACCCGTCCTGCCGTTCATCAGGCCAGAGTAGGCAACATGCATCCCCATGCCTATCCCTCCGAATACGTCATCCTCGCCAACCTCGACATTCTCGAGCTCAGGCATTGCCGTATCCGAAGTGAAGAGCCCTATCTTCTCCTCCATGCGCATTGATATGCTGAAACCGGGGCTCTTTGTATCGACGATGAACGCGCTGTGCTCCTTGGGATTGTCCTTCGCCCTCGCGAATATTATTATGATGTCGGCTATCGAACCGTTTGTTATCAGGTACTTCGAGCCGTTGAGTATGTACTTATTGCCTTTCTTCTCGTACGTGGTCTGCATGGCGCTTGGGTCGCTTCCAGCTTCCGGCTCGGTCAGGCCGTACGCTATTATCTTCTTGCCGCCAACCGCATCGGCGAGGTATTTGCTCTTCTGCGCCTCAGTGCCCCAGCGCTCTAGCATCATCTCGCCCAGGAACATCTGGACGTTGACGAAGCTGGAGAGGCCCATGCCCAGCTGGCCGAGCCTTTCCTTGACCAGGACTGATATGAGGGGGTTGCATCCTCTCCCTCCGTATTTCTCGCTTATCGGGACTCCGAGGACGTTGTATTTGCTGAGAACCCTTGCGTGATCCGGATTTACCTCACGCTTTATGTAATGCTCGAATTCAGATTCGGAAAGCTCGTCTGCCGCCTTGTCGGCGTCCTCGAGCACCTTGAGCTCTTCCTTTGAGAAATCGTAAAGCTTGCCAAGATCATTGATCGAATTTTCGAGAAGTTTTTCCATGTGCGCACCGGTTTGACTTCTCAGGATAATAATAAATCCTGAACGCTTTTCTATGTTTCTGACTCTAAGGCTTTCTTTACGTTGCTTATTATAAGACCTATCTTCTCCTCGCTCACCTTGCGTATTATGCCTGCACCCATTCCGCTTATTATGCCGCTGAGGTCAAACTCTGCGTTCCAGTCAAGAAGCGTGGTGCTCCCAAGAGGCTCCAGCGCAACGGACAGTTTTATCGAGACCTTGTTGCCGAATCCCGCTCCATTGAGATTGTAGGTGAACTGGTTCTCTCCGGGAATTTCAAAGGACCCGGATATTGAAAACGTGCCTTTTATCGTCCCGACGCCCACAGAGACCTTTATTGTAAAGCTCCTTTCGCCAAGTCGCTTGAATTCGCTGGAATCGGGTATGCAGGATGCCACTTTGTCCGGATTGGAAACAAATTCGGATACCTTCTGGATAGGGGCGTTTACAGTCTCCTTTCCGCTGAAGCTTATCTTCATCTCACTACCGCTATCTTATCCCTGCAAACCGATTAAAGCTTTTGCCTTTGCTGCAATCCGCGCAAAGATTTACGTTGCAGTGACATTCATTGATGCGGTTGCAGAGTCCTCGCCGCCGACAACAACCTTATAGGCAGTACCGTTCTGCGGTGCAATGCTTATATGGCCCTCGCCGAATGACAGGATGCCGTTGAACGTAAACGTCTGCGTCGAGCCTGCGCTCAGGTTGTAGCCGAATCCGGAATCAGCGAAATCCTTTGTGTTTGCAGGAAGCAGCATCGTGCCATTGCTTGACAGCAGGAAGTTGAACACGCGCATGTGCTGTATGTCTATGCCTTCCCTCACCAGACCGAACTCCGCGGAATCGTGCTCAGAAGCGTTTGAAGACTCATTGGAAGCGGATGACGACTTGATTGAGCTGTTTGAAGCTAATGATGGCTTGGTTGAGTTGTTTGAGATTATTGTGTTCGAGTTTGAAGCAATCACATTCGAAACTGTTGAGATTGCATTCCCACCTATAATGCTGGTAGGCATGTTGCCGTTATCCTTTATTTTCGCGCCTGCAGCGGCAGAATCCCCGGTTTCTATCTCTGTTATGTTGAACCTTGTGCTGCCGTTCTGGTTTATGTGGCCATCAGCTCCAACCATCACGGTCGTGTTGAATCCGGAAAGCGGGTTGACAACAACACTGTAATTGCCGAACACGAGCATATGCCTTAGCATTACGCTGCGGTTTGAGTTGTCCTTAACGGTTACGGATATATCTGTCCTGTTTCCGGATGAGCTTATAGATGAGGAGACTATGCTGATATTGGGCTTTATTGCTTCAAGCCTGGCCTTGACGCTGTCATTCAGCTTTGCCGAAGAGCCTATGCTTGCATGGCTGGAGACATTCTTGCCCCCAATCACTATCGCCCTTACTGATGGGACCATCACGAATATCGTTGAATTGGATGTGTATATCGTAGCTATTGTAGGCGAAAGATCCATCAGGAAGCCCGATGTCGCGTTGAGCTTTGATGCGCCTGTTATATGGGCAGTGACGTTGCGACTCGGCACAGTCACGCTGCTAGTAGTGCCGTTTATCGTTATTTCAGCGGATGTAACATTGAAACTTACCATGTCAACTGTAGAATTGGCAGGAAGATTGGCGCTGCCTATGACCTTGCTTGAGTTCACCAGCGACAGCAGATTTATGCTTCCACTGCCTGCCGCATTAACCCACC
>JAJZYW010000011.1 GCA_021797895.1 Microcaldota archaeon
TGCAGCAGGCGCGCAAACTCTACAATGCGCGAAAGCGTGATAGGGGGAATCTGAGTGGTTCACTTCGGTGAACCTTTTGCCAAGTACAGCAAGCTTGGCGAATAAGTGCTGGGCAAGACCGGTGGCAGCCGCCACGGTAATACCGGCAGCACAAGTGGTGTCCACGATTATTGGGCTTAAAGCGCTCGTAGCTGGCCCGTGCCGTCTCGTGTGAAATATTGGCGCTCAACGTCAATGCGTGCATGAGATACCCACGGGCTAGGGAGCGGGTGAGGTAAGGAGTACTTATTGGGGAGGGGTAAAATCCTGTAATCCTTTAAGGACTAACGGTGGCGAAGGCGCCTTACCAGAACGCATCCGACAGTGAGGAGCGAAGGCTAGGAGAACGAATCGGATTAGATACCCGAGTAGCCCTAGCAGTAAATTATGCAGACTCTGGTGTTGCAAAGGTCTCGAACCTTTGCAGTACCGTAGCGAAAGTGTTAAGTCTGCCGCCTGGGGAGTACGGCCGCAAGGTTAAAACTTAAAGCAATTGGCGGGGGAGCACACAAGGGGTGGATGCTGCGGTTTAATTGAATCCAACGTCGGAAACTTTACCAGGAGCGACGGCAGGATGAAGGTCAGACCGAAGATCTTACCAGACGAGCCGAGAGGTATTGCATGGCGATCGTCAGCTCGTGGTGTGAACTGTCCGGTTAAGTCCGGTAAGTCGGTGAGTATTGCGATGACAAAGAAGTTGAGGCTCACTCCCGGCATATGTTATATGCTGGGACTGTACAGCCATGGAAGAAGGCGCGACTGCCTATACATCCGCACGTATCGCAAGGCGTTGCTAGACAGGTTCGTTGAGATACTGCTGAAGGAGCTCGACATAAAGCCGGAGAAGATAAAGTTGGAGAAGGGCGAGGAAATGGAAGCCCTGACCTACAATTCGAAGGCGGTCAAGCTGATGCAGAAGACTCTTGAAAGGAAGGACAGGGTTTTCAAGTATTTCAACGACTATTCAGGCAACTACTTTGCGGCACTGTACGATGTCGACGGAGGCAGCGACGCGAATGGAATGTACATCCGAAAGATGAAGGAGGATGAGTCGCGGCTCTTAGAGAGCTACGGCATAAGAATCGTATACAAGAACGGCAAACACTACATACACGGCAAGGCACTATTTGTCACGCTTATAGGAAAGTATAGCCTGACACTTTAGAGCTTTGCTCACCGGCCCGGAAACGAGCGAGACCCTTACCGATAGTTGCTATCGGAGTAGAGATACTCCGAGCACCCTATCGGGACCGCCTCTGTTTAAAGAGGAGGAAGGAGAGGGCGACGGTACGTCAGTATGATCTGAATCTCTTGGGCCACACGCGGCATACAAAGGTTGGCACAATGGGATGCAATGCCGAAAGGCAGAGCCAAACCCCTAAAACCAACCCTGGTTCGGATTGAGGGCTGAAACTCGCCCTCATGAAGCTGGAATCCCTAGTAATCGCTTGTCATCATCGAGCGGTGAATCTGTCCCTGCTCCTTGCACACACTGCCCGCCAAGTCACCCAAGCGGGGTCCTAGTGAGGCAGCTTCTTCGGAAGCTTTCGAGTTAGGGTTCTGTGAGGAGGGCTAAGGCGTAACAAGGTATCCGTAGGGGAACCTGCGGATAGATCACCTCATGAAACTTAAACGTTTCAACCATAGTGTGCAGAAAAGTTGCGAGTCTCGCATTTTATCTCAAGGCTGCCTTCTTTTTGTTTTTACTGGATTGGAAGCTTGCGTGAGCAATGCCAATTTTATACTTTTCACGAGTAATCGGGCTGATAGGATGATGTCTAAGCTTGAATGCAGGAAGTGCGGGTACAGGTTCAACTACGAGTTCATCCCGGGAATGTCTGTCGATGCGATGCGCCTAGGGATGGACAGGTACATGCGCTGCCCGAAGTGCAGGAAATGGGGCAGGTTCAGCCTGCTTAACCCAGGAAAAGAGGATGGGCTGCCAACCTACTCCGACACCAAGACAACAGTAAGGTACACGCCATTGCTAGTAGTCCCGATAATAGTATGGATATTCTTCAGCACGGCCGTTTTAGGCTATGCAAAGGTTGGAGTTAATCCGGCAATATTCATCGCTGTGCCTCTTGTCGTAATTGAGACAATTGTTTTGGCATTCATGCTGCTCAGGCTGATGCCAAAGAAGATCGGTTGATGTTAAGCCCAAGAAAGCCAATTAATACCGAGGCACCCTATTGAGCGGCAATTAATTTAGCACTATGTAGTTAGCACGAAATTTGACATCCTATGCATTTAAATAATCCGTGGTGTTTTATTTACGTGTATACCAAAAAGTATAATAAACTTTTAGTTTAAATATAATTCTAGTGTTGTATATGGATGGAATTATAGAAAATAAAGAACAAAAGCTTCCCGTACCAAAACCATCTGAAGTCAAAAATTTGATAGACGAATTAGCTAAAACTTTACCTGATAAGGAAATTAAAGAGGAGGTCCTTATCAAAGAAGCGTATCTGAGCTAATTAATCTAGCTAAATAGGATAGCTGGAGATAGACATGGACTCAGAGCTAGAAGCTAGAAGTCGTGCGCTTTATCATCTTAAAGAGACGACCCCTAAGCCTTATAACTATGGTTTTGCAAAACTGTCGAACGAGTTAACTCTAATTGTGACTAAAGTTTGCAACATAAAGTGTGTATATTGCTATGATAAATCTAATGCACCATCCGATAAGGAGGAGGAAGTATTTTATAGCAAGATAAGAAAAGAAGAGCTGTCAACAGACGAGATTGTAAATCTAATAAGAATGGTGAGGCGCTTAGGAAGCAAAAGAATAAGGATAACTGGCGGAGACCCATTCATGCGCAGTGATATCTGGACTATACTTGATGAATGCGCGGACATGGAAGTGACCATATGCACAAATGGCACACTTATGAACAATCCTAAACTCAAAGAGAAGGTAAGCAAATTCTCAAAACTTCATTTGCATATAAGCATTGACGGCATGGACGCACATGCAAAGTATAGAGTAGGAAGCACGACGCAGCAAGTGCTGAAAAATGTAAAGTGGGCAAAACAGGAGATACCAGATGCTTATATAAGCATAAACACTGTACTCAATTCTGAAAATGTATATGAATTAGTAGAATTGTACAATCTCTTAAAATCTATAGGTATCGAGAGATGGACAGTAAGTTTTCCACGTTTTGGACGTGAAGCGCAACTCAGCAAGTTGAAATTACCCCCGATAAAGGACATGGTAGAAGAATTTAAGAAACTTTTCACGATTTACCAATCTGATGGCAAACCATTCGGATTTACATTCTGCTATTTCTACAAATATGAACTTTACAATACAAAAGGGTATACACTCCCGCCAGTAGCTGATTCAGATCATCCTTGCCTGCCAAATGCCAGCGGCTGCAAAGGATTTACTATAGATTCCTTTGGAAATGTGCTTGACTGCTTGGTATTACCATCTCTTATGGATAAACCTGTAAACATACGCTCATGCCTTAAAGAGGGCAATAACGAAGCTGCATTAGTTGAAACAATATATGCTTCTTTGAAAAGCCCATATTATGAGCTTTCAGTTAAGAACTCTGAGATCTGCATGAACTGTAGATATAGGAACATATGCAAAGGAGGATGCCCTGCAAATGTGTGGTGGTTAACAGACTACCAAAAATTGGCCGCGCCGGATCCGTTGAGCTGTTTTATGTTCGATGCCTTTGAAAGAGAGATCTTGCCGATGCTACCGCAAGAAGACAAAGAGGGGTTAGAGAGCCTTATAGACAAAAGCAAGGCGTACAAAGACAAGGAAAAGATAAAGCAGCAGAATGCAGATTTGCTAAACAGAGTTGGATGGCTCTCAGAATAAAAGCTGTTTTAATGAGCGAGGATATTCCTACTTTTGTGAGAAAATTTGTAAAGGCTAGGATGAAGTCTAATGTAGTAAATATCAGCAGGGTTAGTTCTGGAAAGCGGGCGGATACTTATTTTGTAGATTCAAAAAATAAAAGGTATGTTTTGCAGTTTTACGGCCAAAATCTCAGATATCAACCTTCTAAAAGGAGGTACATATACGAGAAGGTAAGAAATAATACGAAAGTGCTGGTCCCTGAAGTAATTTCTATAGGTAAATTTAGAAATCTCAGTTATCTCATTATGGAGGGCATAGATGGAAAAACATTTGCAGATGAAGAAAATGAACTAAAGAGGAAGGAGAAAGAGTACATACTAGAAACGCTAGGCAAATACATAGCTGAATTTCAGAATAAGATTCACATTGGCAAAAGATTCGGTTGGATTGAGGATACAAGAATAATTTCACAGGGCAATTCTAATATAGGATACTTGAAATCTGAGGTAACAAGAATAGTTGGATGGCTAAATAAGACAAAAAATGAACGACAAGCAAATCTAATAAGAGACTATTTTTCTGAAAAATTGGGGTACCTAAAGAAAGATTGCAATCCAGTACTGACGTGGTCCGAGATAAACAAAACAAACATGTTATTGCAAAGGGGCAGCAGTGACGACATAAAACTGTTTCTTCTAGATCCCGGTTCTGCAAAATCTGCACCAAAGGAAATAGACTTGCTTGCCGCAGAATCGGAGTTCGCACCTAAAGATTATGCGTACATAATGAAAGGTTATAAATCAAAAAACGGCAAATTAGATAAAAAGAATTTGGAGATATACAGAGATTATATTATGGCAGACACCTACTCCTATAAAACTATGCTTAAAGAAACGGAAGATAAAGATTACAAACTAGTAAAAGACTATCTGGTTGAGAAAGGGATGCTCTAACTATTTATGAGGCATTATGGCTTTAAGTTCTTTGAGGGATCCTATTATTTTAAATTTGCCTCATCTACCTTCTGCTTGATTATATCCTTATTGTCTGCTATAGTGGCATTCTGACTAGTGCCTTCACCGTGTTAATCAGCTAAAGCTTCCTGCTTCTTTATCTTTTTCGGCATAAAAATTATACTTTTTACTGAACTACATTGCACTGTAGTTAATTAGATAATCTTTCGGCTGTTTAAAGGCCATGGTGTAGACGTTTAACCTGTGTTATACGCCCCTGCCGGGATTTGAACCCGGATCACAGGCTCCGGAAGCCCGCGTTCTGTCCAAGTTATACTACGGGGGCATTTCTGCTGGCTGCTTAATCTCTCCTATTATTGATGCTGCAGCTTATACTGCTTTGTTGCAGTACATTTATTACGCTTTCATCGCCTGTACGGGCATGTATGCCTCGTAACTCGACTTAGCAGTAGCTTTATATTAATATACATTCATATGTATATTAGTTTATATGAAGGATTTTGACCGATTCTATTTTATTGCAGCTGCCGTGCGAGAGACGCTATCAGGAAAAGCGTATGCTTACGGCTTTGCATTCTCAAGCGTAATTGTAACAATCATCTATGCTTACCTTCTTTCATTCTCAAGCCTTAACTTAGGCAATGTACCGAGGATTCTTGGAATCAGCATTTACGAGATTCTTGTTTCGGCATTGCTCGGTATCATGTTTTCGCTTGTTCTTGCAATGAGCGCATTTTCTATTAAGAGGAACATGAAAAGCTCTGAGAAGATAGGGATTGGCGCACTTATAGCCAGCATAATCCCAAGTAGCTTATGCTGCACAGCACTCGTGCCTTCGTTGCTCTCCATTGCGGGGGCATCTACAGCAACGATAATAGGAGTTACTGGAAAGATACAGGGCCCGTTTGCGAGCCTTGAGCCTGTTTTTATCATTGCAGCCATAGTGATAATGTTTTTTGGGATAATACAGTCGTCAAAGAAGATATATGCGGGATGCTGTGTCAGATAATATGGTGCTTTTAATTAAGATTTTGGTGTAGTGCATGGCGAAGAATGCGAAGATAGTTGGAATTGCAGTAATTGTGGTGGCAATAGCGGTATTTGCATTGTTTGCAGATGGCTTATTGGTGCACAAAGCCTCGGCGGTTAGCCTTCCTGTTGGTGTAGCCGCGCCACTTAAAAGCTTCTACTTTGTCAACGGTACCAAAGGCACTATAGCTGACTTCAGCGGGAAGATAGTCCTGCTCTACTTGGTTACTACCTGGTGCTCGACATGCGCGCAGGGCACTTCTGCGCTTGGGAGGAACATAAGCTTTTTCAAATCGAAGAACGTCAGCATTGTCGAGGTTGAAACTTACAAGGATTTCAACTATAGCGGCGAGCCGATATACCAGTTTACCAAGCAGTATGCAGGGAACAGCTCTTCCTATATGATAGACGCGTACTCAGGCTACAACCTTACTGCGACTTACGACCCGAAAGGCTACCTTGATATATACTACTTGATAGCGCCTTCTGGGAAGATAGCGTATGTGAACGGCGAACCTTCGGTCACTATGGATTCCCTCAAGGCTGCGATTAACAATTTGGTGTAATTATGGACAAAGACACGATAAGGCTGTTCTTTACAGCCATAGGTAACACGAGCAGATACGGCATATTGGAAAAACTTATGCACGAAGAATCAAGCGTGAACTCGCTTGTTGAGAAGACTGGGCTCAGCCAGAGCAATGTGTCGCACCATATGGAATGCCTAATGAACTGCGGATTTGTCGAGATGAAAAGCGTTGGAAAGGAGCACATATACAGCATAAACAATGAGGTGTTGCCAATCTTGGAGGGTATCGAGAATCACATGTCAAAGTATGAGAAGCATCTTATGGCGTGCGGCATAATAGGCGAGGCAAAGATCAAGCCTATTGTAACAAAAAACCGCAGAGCGAGTGATGCAGAAACGAGGCGATTGTGATGTGCGCAAAAAAATTTGACTACGCGATATTGGGACAGGGAGCAGCCGCATTCGCCGCTGCGATAAGGGCGAACGAACTGGGAAAGAAAACTGTGCTGATAGGTAAAAATGCGACCACGGGGACAATACTTGGAGGAACTTGCGTAAACGTTGGGTGTGTGCCAAGCAAGAGGATAATATCAGCAGGGGAATTTGCGTCAGATTTCAGGGAAAGAAAGTTCTCCGGAATAAGATTTTCTGAGCCGCAGGTAGATTACAGCAAAATAGCTGCTGAGAAGAATGCAATGGTAAAGCAGATGCAGCACAGCAAGTACCAGGAGGTTCTTGGCGGCCTGAAAAACGTGACGTACATAAACGAATTCGGATCTTTTGATGGAAAAGGCAGGATAAAAGCAGGAAATGAGACGATAGAAGCCGGCAAGGTTCTCATAGCTACTGGAGCCAGGGCGAGCGTGCCGGACTTCAATGGCATCGACAGCATAGATTATCTTACAAACGAGGAGGCGCTTTCAATAAAGGATGCCCCGAAGTCGCTCATAGTAGTAGGAGGCAGGGCGATGGGGCTGGAATTCGCACAGATGTTCGCCAGGCTTGGGACAAAGGTCACGCTTCTCCAGAGGAATGAGACTATACTGCCTGGCTGGGAGCCTGAACTGATACAGATGCTGTCAGCTTACATAGAGGATGGAGGAGTTACGCTCAGGACAGGAGTCTCCATGGAGGAAGTTGGATCTGATGGCAAGATGAAGTTCGTCAAGGCGCTTGTTGGGGACAAGAGGGAGACATTCACTGCGGAAAACATACTGTTTGCTACCGGCAGGAAGCCAAATGTTGAAAAGCTAAACCTTGGGAGCGCAGGGATAAAGGCAGGCAAGGGAGGCTTCATAGAAGTCAACAATAGGATGGAGACCAGCGCAGAAGGAGTTTACGCCGCTGGGGACGTCACCGGCGAACCAATGCTTGAAACTCTTGCAGCGAAGGAAGGCTATGCAGCCACGGAAAACGCGCTAAACGGCGCAAAAGCTGAGATAGACAAGAATGTAGTTCCCAAAGTAGTTTTCACGATGCCTGAAGCAGCTTATGTAGGGCTCACAGACGAGGAGGCGAACGGTTCAGGAATAAGGTGCAGCTGCAGCCCTAGAGAGTTCTCTGGATTGCCGAAGGCTGAGATACTTGGGGATACTCGTGGTCTTGTAAAGATGGTGATAGACCACAAGAGCCACAGGATTCTAGGAGTAAGCATACTGTCTAGGAGCGCGAGCGAGCTTATAAGCCAAGCTACACTTATGGTAAAGTTCGGGATGACGATAGACGACGTGATAGACACTGTGTATCCGTTCCCGACGCTTTCCGAGGAGCTGAAGCTCACGGCTCTGTCGTTCTACAAAGACGTCGACAAGCTTAGCTGCTGCTCGATATGAATCCGGATAGCAAGAAAAAGTGGCTTGAGAAAACACAGGTATAAGGATCCCCTTATACCCTTCTTCCTCTCCTTCCTCCAGGCCTCTTAGTGGTGTCTGTAGGTATTGGAGTAACGTCAGATATGCGGTTTACCCTGAGGCCGGACCTTGCAAGGACCCTGACCACCGCCTGCGCTCCAGATCCAGGAGTCTTTGGCCCGTGGCCGCCAGGCGCCCTTATCTCTATGTTTATGTTTGTAACGCCCTTGTCCTTTGCAGTAGCTGCAACCTTGTATGCAGCCTGCATCGCTGCGTAAGGCGAACCTTCCTGCGAGTCTGCATTGACCATCATGCCTCCGCTGCTCACCGCTATGGTCTCGGAGCCGCTTATGTCGGTCATTGTTATAAGAGTGTCATTCTTTGATGAGTATACGTGCACTACGCCCCAGCGCTCTGTCCTCGGCTTTGTCTTCGCCTCCTCCATCGCCTTGGCTTCGTATGACACTATCTCCTTCGGCTTGCTGCCTGTAGAAGCGGGCTGTTGTTCTTTCTTCTTCTGTGCTTTCGCCATCTATAACACCATCAAGAGCTCTGCGCCTCCTGCGCCACTGCCGCCTCTGTGGCTGGTTCCGGAGCTGCCTCTGCCGACGCACTCGCAGTCGAGTCGGAAGCTGCGGGCTCCTCCGCATGCTCGGGCTTGTTGAACTCGATCTTTATCGGCTTGTAGTATCCTATCCCAGGCTCGTCCTCCTTTGTGACGAGCATTCCAGGCCTGTTTACCCTTTTCCCGTTTATCGCGATGAAACCATGAGTTATGAGCTGGCGTGCCTGCTTCATCGTCTTGGCCAGGCCGTGCCTGAAGACCACTGACTGCAGCCTCCTTTCAAGTATCGCATTCTCCTTAAGGTCGAGAAGGCTGTCGAGGGTGGGCGATTCACTGCTTATGCCGTACTTGACAAGCCTGTTTATTATGTTCTGCTCGACTATCGGATTTGTGTAGACTCCAGAAAGCAGCGTCCTTATGTTTGCCCTGAGGTTGCTTATCTCGGACTGCACCTTCCAGAGCTCCTTCATGTTCTTGAGGCCAAACTCGTCCTTGAGCGAGTTGTCGGAGTTGATCCTCTGGAGGTTCCAGATGTCCTTAGGCTTTTCGTACTTTTTCCTGTTTCTCCTTGGGGCTCCCAATCAATCATCTCATTTCTTTGCAGGCGCGGGCTTCGCCGAGGCTGCTGCGGGCGTAGCCGTCTTCTGGGCTGCCTTCTTTGTGACTCCGACTGTTGCACCTGTCCTTCCGGTGGACCTTGTATGCTGGCCGCGCACCCTCTGCCCGTACTGGTGCCTGTGGCCCCTCCAAGTCTTGTTGTTTATCTCGCGGTTAATGTCCTGCCTTATTGAAAACATCAGGTCGTTGCCTACGTAGTGCATATCCTTGCCAAGCTCCATGTTCCTCCTGCTGTTGAGCATGTAGCGGGGTATCCCGTAGTCCATTGGGTTCTTGATTACCTTCTCGACGGATGCCATCTGCTCGTCCGTGAGCGAGCCGATCTGCGTCTCCTCCGGTATCTTGAGGTGCTCCTCTATCGCTAGCGAAAGAACCTTGGAAAGATTCAGGCCGACGCCCTTTATCCTGAAGAGAGCCTTGCCCATGCTGAGCGCTCCGTCGACGTCCTTCCCTGCAATCCTTACTATGGACTGCGCGTGCGCGTGCTCGCTTCGTTCGCTTTGCCTATTCCTCTTATTTTCGGCCAATCAATGCACCACGGCTTACGCCGTCAAAATCTGCAATTTAAAGATTAGGAAACCTAAACTTCTATCCTTTTAAGCATCTAAAAGTATAAATACCATTCGCTAAGGCGCCAGGGCTGGGATATTCAGCATAATAATATGCTTTTGAACCCAGAAGGCCGTTAAGCCATACGCTGGCTGGAATATTTTCCAGGCGTACGCGATACCGGATTCCGCCACCCTGGCACGTAGAGATATTTTCTAGCGAGAATTTAATAAACTTGCCTGCGCTTTGCGCAAATTACAGATATTCGGTGAACGGCACGCTGCCCAGCCTCTGTGCTACGGCATCCTTGAGCTGGCCCTTCAGCACAGTCTCGAGGTGGGCGAGCTCCCTTACATTTGAGACACCGAGGCGCGCCATTTCCTTCCTCAGTTCGGATGAGAGCGACGAGAGGTATTCGTAAACCCCTTTGCTCCCGTTCCTGCTCTGAGCCTGCACCACTGGCGCTGCTATGCCGCACGCATCAGCTCCTAGCGCCACAGCCTTCGCTATGTCCGATGCAGAGCGTATGCCTCCCGTCGCGGTGAGCATGCGCTTGAACTCCGACCTCGCCTCTATCAGCGACTGTGCGGTCGGTATGCCCCACTCCCTGAATATGTGCTTGTACAGGTGTGCATTGCCTGCACGATAGAGCTCGATTGCCACCCAATTTGTGCCGCCCGCGCCCCCAGTGTCGATGCCGTACACGCTAGTCCCGGCGAACCTCTTCGCGACCTCCTTTGATATCCCGTTCCCCACCTCCTTGACTATCGTCTTGACGCCTATGCTGTCAGATATTTTGCATATTGCCGAAAAAGCCCCCTTGAATGAGATGTCGCCCTCGCGCTGCGCCACCTCCTGGGCAGGGTTGGTGTGTATGCAGAGCGCATCGGCTTCTATCGCCGACACCATCCCGCTTATATCATCAATTTTGTATTTCAGCACCTGCGCTGCGCCTATGTTGCCCATGAGGAGCACATCAGGATACTCGCTCTTGACTGCGTAGGTCTTCGCCATCTCTTTGTCCTCTATCATTGCGCGCTGGCTGCCCACCCCCATCGGCAGATGCAGTTCGCTCACTGCCGCAGCTATGTCGTAGTTTATCTTGCCTACGCGCTCGTCTCCCCCAGTCATTCCGGATACGAACAGAGGAGCGGATATCTCGCTCTCCAGGAATGTGGACCGCGTGTCAACCGAAGCAGGATCAACCTCCTTTCCGGTAGGGACAAGCTCTACATCGTTGAACATTGAGGTTATGCGTTTGTACTGCACGTCCTGGGTAAGCACTATGTTGACGTGCTCTATCTTCCTCGATTTTGTCACTTTGCTCTCGCTGTCCATCAAATCACATATATGGGGGCGCTGCGCAGTCCTTCTATGCTGTCGGAATTGACCAAGAACATTGCTATCCTAAGCTGCTCGACTACATCATGCAGAGCGCTGGGGCCGCGTATTATGCATGGTCCTATGCCCAGGCGTATGCACTTCGCAAGCTCCAGCCCGTTCGATACGTGGCGGGGCGATGCATCTTTGCTCCTGTCAATTATTCTTCCATCGCGAATGATAACGATTTCCGAGCTTTCCTTAATGTAGAAGACTGGGTGATTTACCTCTGCCGAGGCGCCTATCGCCGAATCCTCATCTTCTGCTTCTATTGCTACGGGGACGCATTCGACAGATGAGCTTCCTATGGTCTGCTTGCATTCTATTTTTATCTCGCGCAGATTCAGGTCTGGCAAGGCGTCGGGGACGAAGCGCAGCCTTCCCAAATCAACGCTGCCGCGCACTATGCCATCCTCATTTTCTGCCCCCATCAAGACAACCTTTTGAATGCACACCCAATACTATTTTTACGCCTTAATAGGTTATATTGGTTGTGGTATGGGAGAGTGAAGGCGAACTCACATGAATTTGGACAGGTCAAACTGCTTTGTTGGCATCACGCCGTTGCCGACGCCGCCGAATACAGTCTCTATCTCCTCCTTGAGAAGCTGCACCCTCTGCTTTATGTAAGGCTCTAGGTCGTACCTCTTCGCAAGATCTATCGCAGTGTTGAGATACTTCTCTATTCCTCCCTTTGATATCGTCAGGACGAGCTTTCCTCCGCACTTGGTGCATACGCCTATGAGCGGGACCCTCCTGTATTTTGCGTTGCAGGAGACGCACCTGAAAGTCTGCTTCGAATATGAGTGCATGTTGCCCATCAAGTCGGGTATGAAGTGGCTGAGTATCAGCCTTTTGGCGGTGTCGGCCCTGTCTATGGTGCACAGGGTATCCATCAGCCTGAACTGGACGCTTATCTTCTCAGACATGCTCTTGAATTTTGTATAAGCGCTGCGCTTTGGCGCATCGTTGAGGGCGGAAGGGGAACTGCCGTGCGAGAACATCAGGTTGCTGTATATCGCCTCGCTGTTTAGCCTGCTTCCGACCCGCTCAACTTGCACGTCGCCGGGCATCGTGTACTTGTTTGCTGCCTCGTAGAAATCTAAGCCGTATGAAGGGACCGTTTCCATCTCCCAAACCTCGTCGTCAACCTCCTCCGGATGCACGTTCACGGTGAGTATCAGCGGTGCATCCATTGTGCCCCCTATCGTCGTAGGCAGGTAGCTCCTGGAGAAGTTTATGAGCGCATCCAGCAGCAGCATGGTAGTATCTTCATCGCCGTCACAGTTTCGCCTGCGCGCGCTTATTGTATAAGGATGCGCAAGCCCGACGTTGACGCTAGTGAAGCCTATTATCCTGCCAGTGACTCCTGCAGAAGTGTGCGGAGAGAGCGATACTACAAGATGCCCAATCAGACCCTTGTAGTCGTCGAGCCCGTAGAACGGCTCCATTCCGTAGAACCTCTGGAGTAGCGAGTCGATGAACTTTGATATCTTGAACATGAACTCCGCACCGTTGTTGTTTATTATGACGTCCTGGTGCTTGAGCTCGACTAGCTGGTCCTCGCGCTCAAGGGGCTCGCCCTTGTAATCCTTGTCGTACCCAAGCTCGAGGAGCTTTTTCACAGGCGTGCCTATTTCAACAGGGTAGAAGTGGGTTATGGGAGCGTCAGTCGCATCGAACCGCGCAGTTCCGTCCTTGAATATGTGTACCCCGTTCATGCTTCTCAGTATGCCTTTCTCGAGAGGCTCGACGCTCTTGTCCTTGTTCATCATGCCCTTTACGCCTTTGAGAAGCTTTGGCATCTGATTCATTCCCATTGAGGCGAGCGCCTCGTCCATCATCATTGCGAGGTCGACCATTTTGCGTTCGCCTCCAGAGGTGTGCGCACCGCACGAATCGCAAGTGTCCTCGAGGGTCCTCTTGCCGCACTTCGGGCACAGCCTCTCTATGTATGCACGCGATTTGTGAACCCTGCAATAGTTGCCATTCAGCGGCTCGTGACCCTTTCCGCACCTGTACCTTGCGATCTCCAGCTCTACAGACGAGTTTCCAAACTTCTTCTTCTCTATCGAATACGCTTTGGAGAGGTTGCGCTCCTTTCCGCCGTATTCACCTATAGGGAACAGCACGTTCGGAGCCGGAGCCATGAGGCGCTCCTTGGCCTTCTCCGGCCTGCCCATCCTTGCCCCGATGCGGACTGACCGCCTGCGTATCTCGAATGGCGAGAATCCGCTGAGCACTTCTATTGGCCACTTGGAAAAATCTCCGGATGACTGTATCGCTGCGAAAGCCTCCCTATTCCTGTCCGAAACTATCTTTCCGTCCATAGACAGGCCAAAACTTGCGGCTATCGATTTCGCCGCATCTGACTCGACAATTACGCTTTTCCCGAGATCTGTGTGCGGCACGCATGCAAGCTCAAGGAACTGGCGGGCGGTTGCGGCGTCTTCGCCTTCAAATGTTATGCTGCCAAGAGAGTTGAGTTCTTGGGATGAGAACTTGGCTGACGATAGCGCGATGCCAAACCTGGACAGCAAATCCACGCCGCAGTCATTGTAGTCGTATATGTATTGCGGGTGCATTGGTACGGAATAGCGCAACGACAGCTCGAGCGCCTGGGCGAACCCTGGTTTCATTGGTATGTCGCCTTCATAGCCCGCGGCGCGGAGGAGCTCCGCCCAGTATTCCTCGACGAAGCTTGTTGGATTCAGTATTGTGTTGGACTTCTTGAAGTCGCCGTAGGTGACCAGAATATCCCCTACTGAGAGTATTTTAGACACCTTGCCGATGACGTTGCGCGCCGTCTCCGCATCGTCTATCCTGAACGCCCTCCCGTCTTCCAGCTTGACGAAGGGCCCCTCTATCGAATCGACTGGCATCGCTATGCAGCCCTTCCCTGGCTTCTCAACCTTGAGCTGTGTGCCCGTAGCTATGAATCCCTCCAGCAGTATCATCGTAGCTGGGCTGAAGCCCTTCGAGGCTATCCCTGTAAATCTCGACCTGCCGTACCTGAGCCTGAACGAGCCGCTGTGCTCCGGGTACGCAAATATGGGCCTGCCGGCAACTAGCTCCTTAAGGAAAACCGACGAATCCTTCTTCCCGTCCGATGGCTTGGACGAACCCTTGTCCACTTTTATTATCTCGTTGAGCCAACTCCAGTCTAGTCCGACGTTTTTTGTATGCTTGAGTACGCTCTTCGCTTTTTGCGCTACCCCCTCGCATGTTACCAGCGCCACTCCTCCGCGTATCCTGTTGGTGAGCATCTGTTCCTTGCCGTCAGCGTCAAGCCTTTTTATGTTGCGGTGTATCCCGACCTCGAAGTCTTCAGTTGGCAGGCCGTCTATGCACACCGGGCAGTTCTCTATTATCTTGCGTATGTCAGATTCGCTCGGAAGGTACTGCAGCCTGGCTGCACGCGTGTGGTACAGCATTATCTCCTCAAGGTAGCGCTCGACCTCTTTCTGCTGCGCCTTGTAAGCGCCTATGCCAAGTATCCTTCTTGCGTGGTCCGTGAGCGCAACAGAAAGCGCTGCGCTGGTTCCGCCAGCGCCCCTTATCGGCCCTGCATAAAGCGCTGAAGCGTAGTCGGATCCGTCAGGATTCCTGTGTATCTCGACGCCCTGGAACCCTTCTGTCGGAGCCACGAGTATTCCTTCAGTAAGTATGCAAAGCCCGATCCTTACAGCGACAGTCATACGCTTTGCCGGATCGGAGGGGGAATCGTCAGATGAGCACACCAGCGCAGTCATTGCGAATGCCAGCTCCTGCCTGCTCTTGCCTTCGGAATTCTTGCGTATGGTTTCCGCCAGGCCGTTTATCCCCATTATTCCCTCGACACGTGCAGCAAGGTCCGGCGCTGGCTTTATTTCGACGTAAGGCTGCGGGTCGTATCCCTTCTCCCTCGCTTTTGAGGCTACGGCGTACGCTTTCTCGAACTCGTCTTCCAGCATACTGAAGTACTTGTCGTTGTCCATCCTTACACCGTCGAACTGAAATCCACGTTCGTGAACGTGTAGCTCTTCATGCTGAACACAGGAAGGATGCATGGCGTTGGTATGTGGCCCTGCCTTATCTGGAAATCCGTCCTTCCCTGCCACGTCCCGCTGTTGACTATCTTTACCCCGTGATATTCCGTAAGGCCGTTCTTGTGTATGTGCCCCATGTGCAGTATATCCGGAGGGTCCTCTATGACCATGTTGTCGTTCCTGCTCGGCACGACCACGTTGCCCCCATATACCGGGGAGAGGTGACGCCTTTTCAGCACCTCAACCATCGCAGTCTCGGGCTTTGAGTAGCTCATGCCAGGCACCGATGCTATTATCGAGTCAAGTGACGTTCCGTGGTACGCCAGCACCTCAAGGCCATGGAGGTTCATCACGCTCGGGTTCTGCAGTATGTGCACGTTGTCCTTCTTTATGTCGAGCATGTCAGGCGCAAATGGGGGCTGGGGCTCTGCGCGCTGCACTGCATCGTGATTGCCTGGAAGAACGAACACGTGTATGTAGTCAGGTATGGCCTCTATATAGTCGGCAAGCATCTTGTACTGCGAATATATGTCCGGCACAGCGAGGTCCTTGTCCTGATCCGGGTACACTCCTATGCCGTCGGCAACGTCGCCCGCCATGATTATGTATTTTATCTTTCCAGCAAGCTCCTTCGAGGCACCTTCAACCCCTCCATTGAGCCACTTTATCATCCTTGAGAAATTCTTCTCCATGAAGAGCTTGCTGCCAACGTGTATGTCTGACATGAATGCTATCGCTATGTCGTCGTCAACCTTCTTGCGCTCCCTTATCGGCACGTCGGGCCACATTATTTCGCTCGCTATGACGAATGGCCCGGATATCTTGCCCTTCACCGCAAGAACCTCATCGTTGATTATGGAGGATGCGCTCGTGAATAGCTCGCGCGACTTCTGGGCGGAAGAGTTCATGAATATTACTTTCGCCTCGGCTGTCTCGTCCTCGATTACGACCATTATGTTGCCGTTCCTGGTCGTTATCTTCGATGTCACTATGCCTGCTATCGCAACCTGCTTTCCGTCTGCGAACGTCTTGAGGCTCTCTAGCGCATTTATTATCCCGGAGCCGTTAAGGCGTGAGCCCAGTATCGATTTGATCTTTTTTAGCCTGCTCCTGAAGTACATGATGAAATCGTTGACGGTGCCCTCTGCGCGCTCCACAGGTCTGTTCTTTATCGAGTATATTGCGTCCAGGTCAGAAGCGACAGGCTTGAAGCCTGATGACTGCGACACCTCTATGGGCTCCGGCGCCTTGGGCTTGGATATCCTGCCTATCGCCTCCAGTATGTCGTCCGCAGTCGCAAACGAAAGACCTGACTCCGACGGCGATATGGACGCCTCTATCTCTGCAACAAGAGCGTCTATCTGGACGCCTTCCACTATGTCCGGCGAGACGTCGCCCGAGAGGAATATTTTAGACCTTGAAAGCTTGCGGGAGATTTCACCAAGGACGTCTTTCCGGTTCATGATGACCGCTATTCTTTCAGTGATTCAAGCATGCTCAGCACGCTCCACAGCATCGTTCGCGCCTGGGGCGGCAGGTTTATGTCGTTGCTCACACTGTCTATGCTGTATATGGCACCGGATACGCGCACTGTAAAATCAGCCTCCTTTGCGTCGTTGAGCTTGCTCTTCGCATCACCAACTGCGCTGCGTACATTCTTGGGCACTGAAGTGTCCGATATGAGCATGTCTATCTGCCTGTTTATCTGGTTTACAGCATCTGCTAGTTTTTTATCATCCATATCTTCACCTCGACAATTAGATTCTATTAGCATTAGGGATGACACATATTTAAGCATTTTGAGGGAGTGGCGCCGCTTCTTATATCGCCAGATGGAGGTATATCCTGGCGTACGCCCCTATTATTATTGTGACGACGGCAGCGCCCAGCGATATCGCAAGGCTCTTTAGCACATTTCTCCTTATGGATATGCCGCTTATCACAGCTATCACCGTGGCAGTAACTGAGAGGACTGCGCTTGTAAGTATGAGCGAAAGCGCTATTCCGTACGTGCCTGATGCGCCGGCAGCGAAGGGCAGCAGCGGGAATATTGCACCGAGTATGTAGAACGCGCCGACGTAGAGCGCAGATTTCAACGGAGTAGTGTGAGCGGCCTTCTTCAAGCTCGCAGCCCTGACTGCCTTCTCGTAGCCTGTTGAGAGGTATGCGCCTCCAGCCATTGAAAGGGTACCGGAAACGGCTATTATCAGGCCGCCGAGAAGCACAAGATGAGGCCTCTGCAGGGCGGCTGCCAGCCCTACCGTAGCTGCAAGAACCTCGACAAGCCCGTCGTTCATGCCAAAGATGACGTCGCGTATGTTATTCAGGACGCTGTTGTACTCTATGACCTTGTTCTCAAGCGGGGTCTCTATGCTCCGCTCGCTAGATTTTATCCGCCTTATAACCTTTGCCTCGCGGTCAGTCAGCTTGAGCTCTGTTTCTGATGCGGACAGCTTGCTCGTAAGATTAGATTCGGAGTATTCCAGCGCCTTTATCGTGAACGCAAGCCCGAAGAGCCTGCGGACAACTCCGAAAAGAATGAGCTTTGCCTTTATAGACGCCTCGCTGCTCCCCATCCCTGCTTCGCTTATTATCATCTTCCAGAGCCTTGCGTGTGATTCCTCCAGCGCGGACAGCTTTTTCATCACGCGCCTGATATCTGGATTGCTCTCCAATGAAGCCAGCCTGCCGTACACCCTGAAGTGGAGCTTCTCGTTTAGATAGTGCTTCCTGAAAACCCTGCTCTTTGATATTCCAGGATCCATTTAATCAGCTTTGCGACTTTGGATCCAGTATCCTGTCGAGCTTGCCTGCATCCATTATGCCAAGCTCCATGCATACCTCCCTTATGGTCTTGCCTTCCTTATAGGCCTTGCGGGCTATCTCTGCGGACTTGGAATAGCCTATGTACGGCGCCAGCGCGGTTACTACGGAAAGGTTGCGCTCCAGGTTTGAGCGTATGTGCTCCATCGAGGGCTTTATCCCTGCAACGCATTTGTCAGTGAACGCCTTCGTTCCAGAGGAGAGTATTGCTATCGAGTCGAGCAGATTGTATGCAGCTACTGGCATGAAGACATTGAGCTCGAGCTGGCCCCCCTGCGATGCGCTGTCAACTACGAGCGAATTGCCTGCTACCTGCATGCACACCATGCCCATCATCTCCGCCATGCTCGGATTTACCTTCCCGGGCATTATTGATGAGCCGGGCTCCACCTCCGGGAGCAGTATCTCGGCTATCGCGCCGCGCGGCCCGGACGCCAGAAGGCGTATGTCATCCGCGACTCTGCGTATCGCTATCGCCGCGCTCTTCAAGGAATCGGAAAGCATCGACTCCTCAAGCGTGTTCTGCATGTACATGAACTTGTTCTGCGCAGACCTGAACTTCAGCCCGGTCATGCGCGAGAGTTCTGATGCGGCAGCGGCAGAGTAGCCCTTCGGGGTATTGAGGCCAGTGCCTACTGCAGTTCCGCCTATCGGTATCTCAAGCAGCAGCGATGATGCAGCCCGTATGTGCTCGATTGCTGCGCGGATGTTTCCGGCGTAGCCCTCAAACTCTGACCCGAGCTTTATCGGGACGGCATCCTGCAGGTGCGTCCTGCCCAGCTTCGTTATGCCCGAGAATTCCCTGCTCTTAGCACTCAGCGCAGAATCAAGGCGCAGTAGCGAAGGCAGCAGTTTGTCGCGCACTGCAATTGCGACAGCTATGTGCAGCGCGCAGTGAAACGTGTCATTGGTCGATTGCGACATGTTGGGGTGGTCATTGGGATGTATGTATTTGTAGTCCCCCTTTTTCCTGCCAGAGAGCTCAAGGGCGCGGTTTGCTATGACCTCGTTCAGGTTCATGTTTGTCATTGTTCCGGCGCCTGCCTGGAAGCTGTCAACAGGAAACTGGTCCGCAAGCTTTCCGCCAATTATCTCTGTGCACGCAGCGGCTATGTACCTGTAGCGTTCTGCGTCGAGCTTGCCTGCCTTGCGGTTCGCCGAAGCTGCGGCTTTCTTCAGCATCGCGTAGGCGCGTATAAGCTCCTTCGGCATCGGCCTGGATGATATTGGAAAATTTGCGATTGCTCTGGCAGTCTCCGGACCGTAGTATGCATCCTTCGGCACCTTGACCTTTCCAAGAAAATCAGATTCAATCCTGTATTCCATGATTAGTGAACTGAAGCAAATTATAAAACCATTGCTATGTGTGTTTAACGCGATTGTTTTGGCGACATCTCCGGGCTAAAAGCAGGAGATCCCTCTTGTAATTTTAGGACGGACAGTGCCGAATTTGCAGCTTACGCTATTAAAAGCATTGCAGCGCAAATTAATGCGATGGGAATAAACGAGGCATCCTGCAGCGTGTGCGGGAAGGAGCTGGACGCTGAGGATTACTATTACATATACACGGGAAGGCTGCAGCAGGGGGTTGAGAGCAGCACGGGCAGCACCAAGGAATATGTGCTATGCAGGAACTGCTACGCGCAGATAAACGCAGAGCTGATAAGCGCGATAAAAAGGCAGTCCGACAAGAGGCAGAAGGCATGATTGCGCAAAGGCGCTACAGCACTATCGAGAACATGAAGAGAAGGAAGCCTATCGCTGCGCCTATCTCGGTGTAGCCTTCCGCCATGTGCAGGTACTTGTTGAGCAGACCGGATATGACTATCACCATTACCCCCGTGAAGAATATAGGGTATCTGTACTTTGATGGTATCAGCTTCTTCATCATATCACTTACGGTATCAGCCTGAAGTCTATCGGCAGCCCAGCCGCCAGCCCTCTCAGGTAAAGGTCGACGAACACTATTATTATGAGGCTTAGCCACGCGAATGCCTCGTGGTGGCTGTTGAGTATCGACTGGCCGTTGTACACTTTCTTGAGCGCATGGCCGCCCTTCACGCAGCTGTAGCAGTCCATCCTGCCGCCTACCAGGCTCCTCAGCGAATGGCACGAGAGCACGTAGAGCGTTATCGTTATCGAATTTATCAGCAGTATCAGGCTGCCGAGCCTGAATATGAAGCTCCCAGTGTAGAAGAGCGAGACGTATACGTCGTAGTAGAAGAACGGCAATACCGCTATGCTCCCGTACAGGAAATACCTGTGCAGGTTCTCCACTTTGAATATCGTGCTTGTCTCGCCGGTGTACTCCCTTGGTTTGTAGTCCATCCTGCCATATGCCGAACACACGAGCGGGTGCTTGAACACGTGCCTGTTGTAGTCCTTCCTATAAGCATAGCACGTGAGCCTGTAGAGCCCTACAAGCGGCAGTATGAGTATCGAGGGGGAATAGAACGGATCTATGTAGCCCTTGAACTCGTGCATCGGGAAGAGCATCAGGCCGCCTATCCCGACCACGAGAAGAAGCACGAACGAGTAGAAGCGGAGGTTGTGCTCGGTGAACTCGACAGGTATGAACCTTCTCAGTCCGGTATTGCTATTCGCTTCCATCCCTTACTACCTCTTTGCCGTTATCCTTCCCGCGACTCCTCTTGATTATGCTGCCTATTATCGGATCGTAGAACTTGTCAGCGGCACGCTCCTTCTCCGGTATTATCGCGTTGTCTGTTATCCTTATGTGCTCCGGGCATACCTCTTGACAGCACTTTGTAACGTTGCAGTACCCCAGCCCCTCCTGCTCCTTCAGCTCCCTGGACCTGTCAACTGCGTCCATTGGGTGCATGTCAAGCGA
>JAJZYW010000012.1 GCA_021797895.1 Microcaldota archaeon
ATTGCCGAGAGCGAAGCCGACGCCGACATAGTGGTTCTCAACACCTGCACTGTAAAGGAGCAGACGCAGACCAGGATAGTGCAGAAGATGCACGACCTGAGCAGCTCTGGAATGCCCCTCCTAGTTACGGGCTGCATGGCCGGTGCGAATCAGGACATCATACGAAAGCACGCGCCATCAGCTTCAATAGTGTCTGTGCACAACATGTCGCGCGTTGCCGAGGCAGCTCTTTCCGCAGTCAATGGAAAGCCCGTGGAGTATACCAAAAAATCAAAGAGCAACAGGCTGGAGATGTTCTCTCCTACGGGCTCCGCAGTGGCACGCGTGCCGATAAACGATGGATGCCTGAGCAGCTGCGGCTTCTGCGAAACGCGGTACGCTCGCGGCAGCCTGAACAGCTTTAGCGAAGACCTGATAGTGAAAGCGGTAGAATCGAGCGTGCGCCGCGGCGCAAAGGAAATAGACCTCACCTCGCAGGATACCGGCGCCTATGGCAGGGACAGGGACACTGGCATAGCAAAACTCATGCATAAGATAGCTCTAATCGATGGCGATTTCATGGCAAGGGTCGGGATGATGAACCCCGAGCACCTAAAGGATTCAATAGTTGATTTTGCAGAGGCCCTGCGCCTCGGCAAATTTTACCTGTTTGCGCACATACCCGTGCAGAGCGGCAGCGACAGGGTGCTTGAAGCAATGGGCCGCTCCAAATGCACAGTTGAAGAGTTTGAGGGATACGTATCATATCTTAGAAAGATGGTGCCAGGCATAACCATAGAGACTGACGTAATAGTCGGCTTTCCAGGCGAGTCCGAAGCGGATTTCGACATGACGCTTGACATGCTTGAAAGCGTGAGGCCCGACGTTACCAATGTATCGAGGTTCACAAAGAGGCCGCATGCGCGTGCGTCAATGATGCCACAGGTTGACACGGCAACAATAAATGAGCGCAGCTCTTACGCAGCCAAAACCGTGCGCAAAATACAATCAGAAATAAATTCACGCTTTGTGGGGGAGCGCATGCGCATACTGATAACGGAGCCTGGCGCCTCATCATCTGTGGGGCGTGATTCATGCTACAGGCATGCGGTGGTCACTGCAAAAGCTATGGATGCAGGCGCTACGATTAATGCGAAAGTATATTCCTCTTCGGCATACAGTATAATTTGTGCGCCAGACTAGCAGCTTGCACCAGCGTACGCTTAGTCTTCCAGTTATATTTTTATAGTTAGAATAAATGTATGAAAAGGTGGTTGAATGACTGACACAATGGCTTTGATAGACTCATATGCGGACCAAGTGGTTGATACCTCAAAGAAGATGATACCAATCAAGGCGATTTCACCCGAGAGTGGAGGCAGCGGCGAATCAGCCAGGGCGGATTTCCTGCAGTCGCTAATAGAGAGCTTCGGCGTCGCTGTCAAACGCTACTCCTACAAAGACGGCAGCGGGACCGAGCGGCCCAATCTTGTCGCGGTATATGGCGATTCACCAAGAACCGTCTGGGTCATAGCGCACATGGACACTGTGTCGGAAGGCGACCGAAGCCTTTGGGAATACGAGCCCTTCGAGGCGACAGTTGTCGGGGAAAGGATATACGGCAGAGGAATAAACGACGACGGCCAGGACGTGATTGCCGGTATATACGCGCTAAAAGCGCTTAAGGAGAGCGGCGCGAAGCTGGCTTACTCTTATGGCCTCGCCATAGTGGCAGACGAGGAGCTTGGCAGCAAATATGGGATACAGAAGCTGATAGATGAGGGCATATTCAAGAAGGACGACTTGATAATAGTGCCGGATGGAGGTACTGCACTAGGCGACGAAATAGAGGTCGCCGAAAAGGGCATACTCTGGCTCAAGATATCTGTGAAGGGGCAGCAGGTCCATGCCAGCACCCCAGACAAGGGCGTGAATGCCTACCGCATGGCGATAAAGTTCCTCGCTGAAGCGGACAGCGTCCTCCACTCGAAGTTTACCTCGTCAAACAAGCTTTTCGAGCCCAGTGCATCCACATTCGAGATGACAAAGCACGAGAAGAATACCGATAGCGTCAACATAATACCTGGGCTGGAAGTCAGCTACCTGGACTGCAGGGTTCTTCCCGAATACGGTTTAGACGAGGTCATTTCGACTGTATCTGAGATCGCAAAAAGGCCGGAGTTCTCAGCTGCGAGCATATCCGTCGAGACATTCAACAGGGAGGACGCTGCGCCTCCAACCCCTGCCGATTCTGAGATTGCCGAACTTCTGAAGCGCAGCGTGGGGCGGGTTCTCGACTGCAGCCCCAAGATTGTCGGCGTCGGAGGGGGAACGTGCGCCGCATACTTCAGGCAGAAGGGCATGAATGCGGTGGTGTGGAGCAAGAAGCCGGACACGGAGCACAGGCCTAACGAGTACGCTCTTGTATCGGACATGCTTGCAGATGCGAAGGTTTTCGCAGACATGTGTTTGCAGAGGTAAAACCGATGGCCCGCGCGAATCACCCAAGCTGGATGTACACGATAGTCCCGATAAACGTGATAAGCAGCGGCCTCAGCGTTCTCATACCACTTTACATACTTTCGCTGCACGGCAACGTCTTCGACGTCGGTATTGCCGTGGCGCTGTACAATCTTGTTGTGATTCCGTCGTCGCTCATATGGGGCAAGCTCGCCGACAAGTCCCGGCAGAACCGCATATTCGTGATAGGCTCGACGGCAGCCACGATACCGATACTGCTGATGCTTCTCCTGTTCAGGAGCATAGCCTTCGCATATCTGGGCTATGCGATATACGCGATTGCAGCTGCGGCTTCCGCGCCCGCGATAAACATAATGGTCATGGGGACGAGGCGCTCCAGAAAAATGCCGCAGACATACAGCAGGTATGGCACATTTACGCTGGTAGGGTCACTTATAGCCTACGCGATTGGCGCATTCCTCGACGGCAGCGGGCTTGCATACTACCTGCTAATACTGATAGCCTTCAATATCGCAGCGCTTGTCATGTCAATAACCCTCATACGCGAGCGCAGGGTGTACGCCAAAAACGAACTGAGATACGTGGGCAATGCAACTCCTGTGCTCAATGCCCTCGCACCAAAATCGCCCCACTCCCTTATAAGCGCCTCATTCATGAAAAGGCTGTACGCCTCCTTCAAAACAGGGGAGAACAGCAGCGTATATGTCTTATTCATTGCGATAGCGTTTTTCGCGCTCGGTTACAACCTGTTTAACACCTCCTTCATACCATATCTGGAAATGCACGGCTTGACGTATGGCAAGATATTCATGATAAACATAGCGAACAGCATCGGGCAGATACTGATACTGGTTCTCGTCGCGTTCAAAATAAAGATACGCAACATAAACAGGTACTATACCCTGTCAACTGTATACAGGAGCACCGGGTACGTGCTTTCGTCACTGGCGATAATACTTCCCATAAGCGCGTTCTTTATAACGAACGTTTTCGCCTACCTGATAGCAGGATTTGCGTTCGCCGCATGGAGCATATCGTCATCGGTAATGCTGTACGAGAAGATACGGGGTGCGAAGCAGGGTTACTACATAGGGTTATGGACTGCGATATTAGGAGGCTCATCAGTTGCCGGGTCGCTGATATCCGGAGTGATATCGTCGGTATACGGATACCTTGCGACATTCATCCTCGCTGTAATAGTTACTGCAGTCTCTGGGCTGGTGTTCGAGAGCAGGATCAAGCCTTCTTAGCCTTTTTTACCCTCTGTTTTCATGAAGTGCATGGCATAGCTGCACGCCGGTATGACTTCAAGCCCCTTCTCCTTGGCAAGCTTTGTCGCCTCGACTGTAAGGTCATGCGCTATTCCCTTTCCTCGCTCCTCCTCGGGTACAAAGGTCTCGTATATGATCATGTTGTTTCCCTCTATCCTGTAAAGAAGGTGCGCCTCTCCGTGCTCAGTTTCAACCCAAAACTTTCCGTCCTTGTGCATTATCTCCATGATTTAGCATCTCAAAAAACAATTAAAAGCCCTTCCAAAAGCCCTTAATATCTGGAAATTCACAATATCATAATGGCAAACAGCATTCCAAACTTCCATGACGTACGCACTGCAGTCGAAAGCAATGTGGCCGAGCTGCTCAGACGAGCAAGGCTGGACGGCAGGCCAGAGTTCGCCGAGACCAATGCTGCATTCTCAAACATATATGAGAAGCTTCCAGAGTTCTCGAATCAGTTTCTAGAGGAATACAATAAAATGGCAAAGGGGCTGGGGTTGAATCCAGGAGTGAAAGGCATTTATATCGTAGGCGGAAGGGTGAAGGGCAAGCCGATAGCCTATGACAGCGACATAGACATATTTATGGTAGTTGAAAATCCAAGAGAATCTATCGAATCCCTGAGGTCGATATCGGACCGCAACGGTCTCAGCATGGATGTGGCCCACCAGAGAAGGCTTATTGCAATCAAATCCCTGAAGGAGTCGATCAACGTAATCTGCAAAAATCTAGGCATACCAAACAAATTCGATACGTTGAGCTTCGGTTCTGCTTTTCCTAAATCCGATGTGCTGTCATCCGATAGGCACATGCTAATAGGCGTCAGGGAATAAAAGTTGCCCATCTAAAATTCTTAGAAATCCGAGCCAGTGATATCCAATGTTTTAATTTATCGCAGATAGTCGTATACTCCTTCCCAGCTCTTAAAAAATAGTAGAGTAAGCTTATCGCCCTCTACTGTGTAGACAAGCCGTTTGTTGCCCACCCTAATAGAAAAGGTGTTTTTTAAATGGCGCAGCGGTTTGCCTACTGGTATTCCTCTTTTAAGTTGTTCTATCAGCCTGTTTATGCGCTTTATATCCTCTTTGCTGCTTTTCTTGTAGTCCTTATCGAATTCGTTTGTCGAAAAGAGCTCCATAAGGTTCACTTTGACGGTGTAAATGCATGAACCCTCTCCTTACCTGACTTAATATCTTTAAGAACTTTTTCGGCGGCTGCGCCATATAACTCGTCATCGGTTAATCCATGCATCTGATCGAACTCAAATAAGGCAAGCCTTATTGCTTCGGTCTTTGTCTTAACGTAATTTTCTTCAACCATGCGGTCTATTACTTCTTTGGTATATCCCTTAAGTTCTATATTAATATTTGACATTCTAACACCTTGATTTTTATAATAATATATTATAATATATTATAATCTATTATATTGTATTATATTATTAATATATACGTTTCCCATTGTGCCTAGGGCGTTTGATGCCCCATTGCAGCATCAATCCAAAATAAGGCAATTAATTTATAATTTGCATGTATGTACTGCTAAGATCTGTATGGACTCTGCGGGATTCGCACCCGCGGCCTTTCCGTTGCGAACGGAACGCTCTACTCCTGAGCTAAGAGCCCGCATAGAGATTTAGCACCGCTAATTTATTATTTGTTGTTAAAGGCTTATCTAATAAGGGTGTAATTTTGCCGGAAGCTCACGATCATAAAATATCCTCGATACTCTTACGCGTCCTCTCCGAGGTGAAACCATCAGAGGCGGAGATAGCGCACACCACGGAAAAGGCCAACGAGCTGATGGGCAGGATAAAGGCCATCGCGCCGAAGAGCGTTGAGATAATAATGGCGGGCTCTACCGCCAGAGGCACGCAGACGAAGGGCAACTCCGATATAGACATATTTCTGCTATTTCCAAGGGCCGATGAAGAAAGGCCTATGGAGCTCAAAGGGCTTTCGATAGCAAAAAAGATTGTAAACAAGTCAAAAGGCGAAAAGTTTGAGATAAAGTACGCCGAGCACCCATACCTAAAGCTCATCATGCCCGAGGATGGGATAAGCGCTGACATAGTTCCTGCATTCAAGATAACCGATTCCTCGGAAAGGGTCAGTGCTGTTGACAGGACTCAGCTCCATAACGTGTTCGTCAACTCAATGCTAAGCGCACAGCAGAAGGACGACGTGCGCCTGGTAAAAAGCTTCATGCGCTTTCACAACGTATATGGCGCTGAGGCGAAGACGCTAGGGTTTTCCGGATACCTGTGCGAACTTCTTGTTGCGCACTTCGGATCCTTCCAGAAGGTACTTTCTGCGTTCTCTTCAATAAAGCTTCCCATGGTCATACGCTTTGGGAAAAGCGATATGTCCATTGATGAAACTGTCAAGAAATTCAATTCAAGATTTGTCGTGGTGGACCCCACTGACAGCAACAGGAATGTTGCTGCGGTAGTTTCTGAAGACTCCCTTGCCAGGTTTGCCACCGCGTCGCGAAGATTCCTGTCTAATCCATCAATAGAATACTTTTACGGCGTCAAATACTCCGATATAGATTCCGCCGCCAAGCTTACCGGGCTGAAAAATGCGCTTGGAACGGAGCTGTATTCCGCAACGTTTTCGTTTCCGAAGATAAGCGAGGAGATACTCTGGCAGCAGCTGTCCAGGCTGGACATGTCGCTGCGTAAACTGCTATCCGAGTATGGGTTCCCAGTAGTAATTGCGGTCGCAGGAATAGAAGGGCGAACCGGCGCGGTTGGCTACTTTATCAATAAGTCCGCGCCTGGGAGTAGGGTGGTTAGAGGGCCCACAGCATTTATGCCTGACAATTTCGACGCGTTTGCAGATGCGCACAAGGACTCCCTGTCATTCTTCATGGATGGGGGTTTCGGAGTGGCAATAGAGAAGGCAAAGTTTCACTCACCGAAGGATCTCCTCAAATTCCTGCTGAAAGGAGGGGGCATGAAGCTGCCCTCTTATATAAAGCAGAAGGGAATCAAAATAAACAGAGGAAAAGTGCCTGAACGGAGCGCAAGGATTCTATACGGAAGTTACGTTCGCATGACTTACATATAATCAAATTCCGAGCCCGGGATGCGCCATCACGAATCTTTCAAATTCCTTGGCTCTGCTCTTAGTTTTGAGCTTGGGCAGCTTGACTATGTTTCCCTTACTCGCCTGCATCTTCCATATCGCTGCAATGAGCCGCTTCTCATCAGTTTTGGAATATACCTCAAAGGTCCTCATGCCCTCGTTCTTCGCAGTTTCGCCGCAGTAGTCGGACATTTCTGCAGAAATGTTCTCCCTGATTTTTCCTCTCGGATAACCTCTCCTGACCATCCTATCGTACAGGTCTTCAAGGCGTGCCCTAACGACAATTGTGAGATCTGTCCTTACTCCGGTATCCGGGAGCATGTGCCCCACTATTACAAGAGTTCCACCTTTTTTCGATTCTTCCAAAAGAAACGCTTTTAGTTTTCTCATATCTGCAACATAAGCCCTGTCGCGCCTGTCGTATGAGGTATGGAATCCAGCCTTCTTGACTATTTCTCCTATTTCTATAGTCCTGCTTCCCGGCAGCTTACTTGCGACAATTTTTGCGAGCCTGCTCTTTCCGGAAGATGGGGTTCCAGTTATCCCTATCACAATTGCGCGGCGCAACCGCATCACTTCGAAAGATAATCGTAAGCTGCGTCGAGCAGGGTCTCGAGTTCCTCTCTTGCATATTCCAGCGATATGTACTCGCTTGTCGGAGTGTAAACCGTTACAGAATACGCCTGCGCCCCGCTGAAGAGCCACGACCCTATGCTGTAATCCTTATACTTGTATGATTGGTCGAATATCATCGTAGAGCTTGAGACCAGCTTTTCTATGATCGAGAGCACTCCCTGGTCAACTGAGTCTACGTATATTTTCGTATCATCGTCATCCTTTCTGTCGAGCACAACCGGCTTCGCAAGCGGCACCTTGTACTGCTTGGACTGCATCGACACGTTCTGCGCGAGCTGCTGCGTTATGGCGGAAGCTTTCGACATTCCATCCTCCACTCTCTTCCTCTCCGGCCCCATCGATTCGGCAAGCTCGTCGAGATACGCATCTACATCCTCCTTGATCCGCTTTATGGAGTCGGCAACTCCCTCCTTAGAAGCTACGGACGACGGATCCGAAAGCAGGTCCCTGAGCGATACTCCATACTTGCTCTTCACCATGCCGTCCATATTGCTCACTATGGCGTCGGTATAATCGCTCCACGTGTTTTCCATCTGCACACCTTAAATAATATAACTAACTGATAGCAAACTATAAAATAATAAGTGGGCGTCGTTCATGGTTGAAGAGATACACGTCAGGATAACGAAGGACATAGAGATGTTTTATCCCAATGCCGCAAAGATCTCTACTGAGGGGCTAAGCAAGGCGGAGCTGCATGTCTTCGATTTGTCGAAGATGTATGCGAGCGACGCAAAGAGCTACCTGGACAAGGGAGACCTCTACACCTCATTCTCATGCATATCCTACGCACACGGACTGCTCGACGCGCTGAGGGAGATTTTGGATGGAAGGGATGTACGCTGAGGGCCTCGCAAAGGTGGGCTCTGGGAAGGCGTTCATAAACCCGCTTGCGAAGCTCAATAGGGACATGGGCATAGCTATAGTGGGCCCAAAAACCAATGGGGGCGGGCTGAAGATGCTCGACGCCACAGCCGCAACCGGCATACGCGGCATAAGGTACCTAATGGAATCGGCAGTGGGCGATTGCACATTCCTCGAGATAAATGAGGACGTATTCGGGCAGCTCGAGGCCAACATAAAGTCAAACAGCGTGAAAGCCACAGCGCTGAATACCAGCATACAGGAATTCTGCAGCTCGACGCGCGAGCGCTTCGACCTCGTGGAGCTGGATCCGTTTGGAGGCATATATCCGTATGTGTTTGATGTTGCGAAGGTCCTTCGAGGCGGATCGTATTTCTTCGCCACCGCAACAGACACGGCAGTGCTGTGCGGCGCACAGAAAAACGCATGCCTCAAGCTATATTCGGCCAAGCCGATGCACAACAAGCTCTGCCATGAGACCGGGCTCAGAATAATGATAGGCTATATGGCTAGGACCCTGGCTCAGTTCAATTTCGGCATAGATGTGCTGCTCGGCATGTTCCACGACCACTACATGCGCGTATACGCAAAGCTCACGAGCGGCGCGGCAGCAGCTACAAGAAGCATCGATTCGCTCGGCTTCGCGTTCCATTGCGACAGCTGCGGTGCAATAGCCTCGTCAAAGGGCCTGGTGCCTGTGCAGACCAAGTGCGAGGCATGCGGTTCAAAAATGCGCGCTTCAGGTCCGCTATGGCTTGGCAAGCTGAAGGACAAAGGCGCAATTGATGCCATATCGGCATACTCATCAAGGAGCGGCGGCAGGCGTCTGCAGTCAGTCTCGCAGCTTCTTTCCTCCGAGCTTGATATTCCACTATTCTACCACATACCCTCATTTACCAAGAGGCTCGGCATCACAGGGGTGAGCCCGGACGCAGTCATCGAATCGCTGAAGAACAGCGGGTTCGCAGCATCGCATACCCATTTTGATCCGAACGGAGTCAAGAGCGACGCCCCCTCAGATAGCGTCGCAGAAGCCATAAGGGATGTTGCTTCTGGCAAGGTTTCTGCATTGCATTATGGTCAGGTGTAAAGCGTCGACCAGAGCGTACAGGCCGTATTGCAACTACCCCGTTTTAATGTAGCCCAAGTCTCCTACTGCAGTATACTGATTGCCCGCGCCAGGAAGCAGGTTGCTGCCGTTGAACATCGCATACCTTTTAAGGTACTTGGGCATGCTGACATTTATCTCAGAGAACCCGCATCCCTCTATTGCGCTCGCGTTGTGCTGGCCGAATGTTATAAGCGCGCTGTAGTTTTGGAGCGACGAGCAGTTAAACTGGGTCCCGAGCGCTACATACCGCTTCCCATATCCTGCATACGGCATTACAATATCTATTGGTACTTGTGTGTATACTGTCCTGACGTTGCTTCCCAGCGCAGTTATCGCTTTTCCTATTGAAGTTATCGAGTAAAGATAATTGTATTCCGAATAAAGCACATAGCTGGATACGTAGACGCTCTGGAACAGAATTACCGCAACTAGCGCGAAAACCACTGCGATTTTGAAGATTCCAGTAATTCTGGCGCGCCGGCCTTCCCCTAATTTCTTCTTTCGGCTTCGAGCTTTCGCTTTGTCTGTGTAATGCCCCCAAGTGCAGCTTACCGCTGCACCAATGGCAAGCGCCGCGCCGGGGAAAGCTATCGAGATCAAGCGGGGAATGAAGCTTATGCCCACGTAACTGCTTATGCTCATTGTGCCGAAAGAGAGATAAAGGAGCGGAAGCATTATCCAGGCTGCTGGAAGCGCAAGCGGCTTTATCCTTCTTCTAAGAAGCATGTACGCACCAGATGCGGCGGCGAGGTAAAAAACAATGCCTGAAGTATAAAACTGGCTGAAAATACCGCTACCATACTCTCCCCTTATTGCAAAAGGAAACATTACCTGTAAGTAATCGATGAAGAGCGCAGCGCCAGGCGCGGAATGCGGCGCTATCGACGTATTTCCGTACCACGCTAAATTTACTGTAAAAACGTCGAGCGGCCCACCCCCTGCAAGCAGCCCGAACAGCGCGATTATGCCCAAGCCTACGAGAGCGCCTCCAAGGAACGATGCGGGCGATGCCAGCCTCGCTACACCTTTGGACGCGTATATGCTATAGAGCAGCACAGGCAGCAGCACTATGGCAATTATCAGTCCTTCCACCATCGTCACGGCAGCAAGCATCAAAAACAATCCAGACAAAGAAAAGAACGCTGAAGATTTGTATGCGCTTAGCCTGCTCTTGTAGCCTAGCACCGAGAAGAGGACTGCAAATATTGTAACTGCGCCAAGCGGTATGTTGACTCCGAGGCTTGCCGCATCTATTATGTTGAAAGGCAAGAACGCGTATACGAGTGCGGCGAGCAGACCAGCAATTTTTCCGTAAAGGCTGCGTCCTATGAGGTATACTCCAATCGTGCTCAACGCAAGCAGCAGGTAGTCAGCCAGCATGCCGGAATATGGATTCATCCCGAACAGCCGGTAGAAAACAGCGACCTCGGTGAGGAACAGGTAAACGGTAGCGAGCGGTCCTGCCTTGGAAAGGCCGTAGTATCCCCCATGCGCTATCGTTACGGCAAACTGGGCATATATGTACGAATCGTATCCGGAGAGCACTCCAGGCCCATAAAAAAACAGGGAAGTTAGGGCGTACGAGCCGGCCAGTATCGCTACAAGCGCTATTTTAACATAAATGCCGGAAATCCCCCTGTCGCTCTTTACGCCCTGCGCTCTAGCTGCAAGTCTTGATTTTTTAGTGCGGCGCACTCTGCCATGCTGTGCCGACTTGTTATGCATGGTTAGATTCTCGAGTTAAATGAATAAAAAGTTTAGCAATCCCCTCATCGCCAATCGCTCATTGGCAGGAAAGGCTTAAATATGTAGAAAAAAAATTTATAAGCGGGTGAAGGGGCATGAGTGGGGAAGAACTCAAAGCTATTATGGGCAGCCAGAGCGTTGTCCAGGACAGAAGAGAGGGATACGCCTGCCTAAAGTGCGGCAGGAAGATAGGCAAGCGCGAGATAAAGGTCGCAGTCTCGCCTATAGAGTTTCCCGGCAGCGCCGACGCTAGAAGGAGAGTGGTCTGCGCGGAGTGCTTCAGGAAGGCAGCCTCTGCATACGCTCACAAGAGCGCAGCAAGAAAGCGCAGCATAAGCTCCAGTAAGCACATAGCGCAAAGGATACACATCCCTGGCAGCATAAGACTGGCATACAGCTGACCTCGTCTCAAAATCTGGACGGAGCCAACCCTAGGATTCCCCACCGCAATTTGCGCCTGCCATGCTAGCATGGATATAAATAATTCCAATAGGAAATAGGAATACCGGCTCACGCTCTTGCATGATTTCGCTAGCGGAAATGTGGGTAGAATGGAAAATCACCACTTTGTGTTCAAAGGAGCTGAAACGCCCTCTGTCAGTGATTTGGGCGGTAAGGGTTTTAACCTGAACAAGCTTGCAGCTGCAGGATTCAATGTTCCCAAATTTTTCATAGTTACAACATGCGCATTTGACTACTTCTTAACTGCAAATGGAATAAAATCGTCTGTTACAAAAGACTCTATAATGGATGGAGTATTTCCAGAGGATCTGGACAAAGAGATCGCACAGAATTATACGGATACTTTAGGGGGAATGGCAGTCGCAGTCCGAAGCTCTGCTACCAATGAGGATGCCAAGAACGAAAGTCTTGCCGGAAAGTATCGGACCGTTCTTTCTGTGAGTGGGGATGGCCTTACTGGTGCCATAAAGGAAGTTTATTCCTCACTTTTCGTTTCACAGCATAACGAATCGGATAAAATGGCAGTAATAGTGCAGCAACAAATAGAGCCGCAGAAAGCTGGAGTCATATTTGCAGATAATGAAAAAATGGCAATAAGCAGTATCTTAGGACAGGGTGAGCTCTTCGTATCGGGCAGGGAACGCGGTGATACGTACTTAGTGGAAAAGGGAAACATAGTCGCCCGTAACATAAAACTCCAGTCATCCATGAGTGTGGATGGCGTAAACTACAATACGATGCCATCGGTGGCTGGAGCCAAGCAGAAGCTCAACGATTATGAAATACTCAAACTGTCTGATTTGGCTGAGAAGGTCCTTGCATTTTTCGAAGAGCCTCAGGATATTGAATGGTGCATTCGTGGCGATGACGTGTTTCTGCTGCAGTCTCGACCTGTGACTAAACCGTTTGACATAAAAATGGTTGGCGAAAAGAGCGGATACTTGCCGATAAGCCGCGGCACAGGAACCGGAGAAGTGTGGCTGGATCCCCAAAAGATACCGGATAGGGACATAATATTGGTGTCTGGTTATGTGGATCAAAAGGATCTTGAAGCACTCATTGATACAGGGCATTTGAAAGGCATTATAACTGAATCAGGAGGCTCGCTCTCGCATGAAGGCATACTCGCTAGGGAAAAGGGCATACCCTATTTGGCAGGTTTTGCATCTCCGCAAAAGACTTTCGTTAAAGGCAAGACGTTGTCGATTGATACCATCAACATGAGCGTGAAAATGGACGGTACCGAAATGATAAACCCTGAAGCCGAGAGCTATATCTGGCTTGACAGAGACATATTCGGACTCAAAGTGATAAGGCCCAAAAAGTGGCCTGCAGGTCTAGTTGTAAGATGCACTGGCGAGTTCATAATTGTTTACGGCACGCAGCTGAGCCAGAAACTACGCGATGAGGTAATTGGAGTATTAAACAGTGCCAACAAAACAGTGCTTGCAAATCCGGAGGACCATGCGCTGGAATCATTGCACAAGATAGCACTGAATGTCATGTTCTCCGGCCCGATAAAACAGCATACGGAAACGATGGCATCCGAGGTGGGTAAATTCGACCATGCCGCATTCTCCAAGGAGTACGCCAAGGCAAAGGAACTAATAAAAAGCCAGTTCGCCAACACGCTTGATCTTTACGCTACGTATATGGAAAATAAAACCGTCGATAACCTAAAACAGGCATTTGAATCATTGATAAAATCAAATGGTTACTACAAGAGCGTATGCATAATGTCTGATTATTTTGATTACGCTCTAGGTTCCTTCATCAGCAGGCAAGAAGGGCACACGGTTACAGACATAGAGTTCTATAAGCTGAAGGAAGCATATGAAGGTAGGTATCCGGACATACCAAAGACAGCCGCTCTGATAGGAGAAAAAATATCCGAACTCAATCGAACACTCCCAGCATTTGGAAGGTCTTCACTTTCAGAACTTTTCGACAATATCGTTTCAGAAGCAAAAGGATTGCTCGACGAAGACACGTTTACTGCGATAATGCTGAGCACTGAAGAATGAAACCTTATCAATTCTTGCATTGCCTCCCTTACCTGCCTAATCTATAATTTCTCTTGAAAGTTTTGCAAAATCTGATTCTGCATAGGTGCCGCAAAAGCGTATAAACATTTCCATTGATATGGAAATACATTTTCTCGCGGGTGAAACAATGAGAAAAGAAGCAAAGATAGGAATCGTGGCAGCAGCCGCCCTTTTTTCAATATTCTTCGTGCCTATGCTCGCATATGCACAAATTGGCCCCTCGTTGCACCTTCAGCAAGTCAAACCTGGACCAGCCGGTCCTGCAATGTATTCGTTCAACCTTACAGAATTCGACAACGACTTCCTGTGGACTGCGCAGAACGCATTCTACGCGCCTGCAGTTCCTTTCGGAAACTGGTCGGCAACGCCACAGGGCTGCTTTACCTATGCAGTCCCTAACACAGGCATATGCACGACACCTGGGAACAGCTACGCCAACCTCGGCGGATCGCAGGACCTCGGTACGATAACCGTAACCCCTGGAGGGCTGCAGACGTCGCTGTACGGCTATCCCAACGACACTGTGGGCAACCACCTTGTGTTCTCAAGGGCTGGCACCACATACACGCTGATGCCCACCGCAGTAAGCTATCCAGTAGGAAACTTCACCGTATCCGAGATATGGGAGGGATACCTGAACTTCGGCAACATGCTTCCGAGCGAGCAGAACTTCAGCTCAGGCGAGCTGTACCAGTGGGTGGTCATAAAGGCGCCTAGCAACGACTGCAACGTGCTTGCCGCCTATCCTGACGCGGTATTCGTCGGGCCGAGCCTCAACGCGTGGCTCATAGGCTTCAACGTATACGACATGGCTCATGGAATCATATCAAAGAGCTACTTCACCATGCCGTTCCCGGCAGTGAATGGAAGCCTGACTATGTTCCCTACGCCAACTCCGCCGCTGCCTGCAATGCCTCCAGCGAGGCTAATGCCACCCGGGCAGCATAACGGAAATATGCCGGGATCGTGCTCACAGAGCACTACAGTAGTATCGGTGCAGTAAAAGCAAGAATTAGGAGTGCGGCAGGGAAATCCTGCCGCATTTTTTCTTTTTATCTGACTACCTTGAACCCCATTTTCGAGCCCATGTTCTGCTTGTATCCGAGGTGTATGTTCAGAATGCCGAGCGCCTCCAGATATCTTGAAGCTTCCAGCTTCCCTGCGTCTATCACGTCGAAGCCTATCTTCTCTCCGAACTCCCTCGCTGTCTTCTTTGCGTCTTCCGAGTCGGATGCGATGAAGAGCCCCAGCTTTTCGCCGTTTATGTTCCCGACAGCCATATGCTCAGCGAAAACGGTGTTGAAGGCCTTGACCACGTTCGCGCCCTTCATCTCCTTGGCCATCTCCTCTGCCGAGGAAGTCTTGAAGCCGACTGCCCAGTCCATGTCCTTGCCGAGCGGGTTCGTGACGTCGATCACGGTCTTGCCCTTGAAGCTGTCCTTTCCTGCCTCCTTTATTGCGTCCTTAACTGCGCTGTATGGCACTGCCATTATTACCACATCTGCTTGGGATGCGGCCTCCTTCGGCGTTGCTGCCTTCGTGCCCTGTGGCACTTTCGCCTGCTGCGGGTTCCTTGAGCCGTATATAACCTCATAGCCTTTCGATGCAAGTGCGCCGCCTATTGCCGATCCGACCTTTCCAGTACCTATTATGCCAACTTTCATTTTTTCACCATAACTATAGCGCAATCAAAATTCTTATGGATTTGTCATACATGGCGGCATTGCCCTCGTAATACGCTGCCATTCAGGCGAATTTCGCCCTTAGAAACATTTAAATATTACCTAATGCTGATACATGTACTGTGATATAATTACCACGTCCCTGCAAAATATTATAATAATAGCCGCTACAAAGATAGCAGTGTGCAGGGATGGCAGAGCCTGGTCAAATGCGACGGACTCAAGATCCGTTGACCTAGGTCTACGGGAGTTCAAAACCTGTGAACAAATCTCCCTCCCTGCATATATTACGTTTACTGGATTAGGGTGTTAAGAAATGCCGAACAACATGAAGCGCGAACAGAAGAAGGTCAAGGATTCGAAGATATACGACATACCGAACTACGCGCAGAGCGAAGAATTCACCAGCGCCGCAGCGTGCGCTATGATGCTTCTCAAGTACGCCAAGAGGGGGTACAAGATGACAAAGGAGAATGAGTTCGCCATATGGGAAGAAGCAGTGCGCGGAAGCGTATGGCACGGCTCAAGGTACGGCATAGCCTACGCCCTGGCTAAGCGGGGAGTGAACCCTCAGATAATAACGACTGCAAAGGACGAGGGCTACGAGAAGAGGCTTGCCGTCCTGGAAGGAATAAACCTGGACGCGCTCAAGGCATCCTTCACAGAGATAAAGGATAAGGCGAAGGGCATGTCGATAAAGGAGAGCTACGGGCTCGCCACGATAAACACCATAAAGAAGCAGCTTACAAGCAACAAGGTGCCGATGGTTGTAGTCAACGCCAATGCGATAAACCCGTATCTTGAATCGTCGCCGCACTGGGTCGTGGTGAAGGGGTACGACAAGGAGTTCTTCTACATAAACGACCCGTACTCGGACAGCACCATAACGATGGAGCCGGAGCAGTTCAAGCAGGCGCTGGGTTACGAAGGCGAGCACCACATGATAATCATAAGCGCATCTGCAAAGAATAAATAAATGCAACCCCAAACCTTATCGCCCGGGGCTGCATAGAATGCGCATACTCATAATGGAAAGCGGTTCCTTCAAGACGATAGGCGGCGCTGCGAAGGACACGTACCACCTTTTCAAGTACCTCCGCCGCAATCTCCACGGAGCCCAGGCAGATCTGTACGCCGACTTCTCAAAATTTACTGGAGAGAAGCTAGGCTATGTAGCCAGGAAGGAGTTATTCAAGAGGAAGTACGACGCAATACTGATGAATTCTATAAGGGATTCGTCAGTAGCTGGCGAATACATAAGAGCTACAGGCATCCGCCCGTTCACCCTCTACACCGACAGGGGCGACATAATGACGTCATATTCAAAGAGCCCAGCAAAACGGCTCGCTTCATTTTATGCCAGAATCCCTCCATTCAGCTCCAATGCGGAACTGTTTGAGCGCAAAGCGCATAGCATGCAGAGCTCGAATTCTGCACAGCTGAAGAGGCTCAGGAATTTCCTTTCAAAGTCCTACGCGCTGAACCTGTTCAGGTCCATGCGCTCATGGCTGGATTGCTACGTTGCTACGACTCCTCTCCAGGCAGAGCTCGCCGGCGCGTTCTTTGCAGGCACAGGAGTAAAGGTCGAATACCTGCCGCGAGCTCCGCACGCGCAGTTCAGGCGCCTCGGGGCAAGGAAAAGCTTTCACGGCGGGCTGTTCGTCGGGCGGCTTGAAGAATCGCAGAAGAACGTATCCTTTATGATACGCGGCATTGCAGAGGTCCTGAAAGCGAGGCCGGATCTTTCGAAGTCCGAGCTTCTGCGCATAGCGGGCGAGGGGCCCGACAGCGCGGTTTATGCTTCGCTTGTGCACAAGCTAGGTCTGGAGCGCAACGTGAAGTTCCTTGGATTCAATGGCGACGACCATCTTCCAGGAATATACAACAACGCCGGGTTCTTCGTAGCGACATCGAACTGGGAGTCGCCGGGCAGGGCGATAATAGAAGCGATGGCGTGCGGCATACCAATACTCATGCGCGACAGGATAAACTCCCCAATACGCACCAAGCCATTAAGGATGCTCGTGGAGGACGGGAAGAGCGGCTTTATATACCACGACATGAAGGATTTCGTGCCCAAGTTCATACGTATGTACGAAGACAGGCGCCGCTCTGAGGCTATGGGTAGATACGCAAGCAGATACGTTGGGAGGGAGCTCAGCCTGGAGCGGCTCTACAGATCCTACATGGAACTGATAATCTCGGCTAGCAAATCCAATCAAAGAGCCAGGTAATGCTCACGGCAGGCCGAGAGAGTTCACGTTTGGCAGTGCGCTGTACGGTATCGGTATCCAGCTGTATGCTGCAGCCTCAGTTGAGCTCAGGCTTGATGGATAGCCGGATTCCGTAGAAGGCAGCCCTGAAATCGGTATGTGCGCCAACCCAGAAGATAACGAGAGGAGCACTGGCACTGCCATTATGACTATGATGAATCCCGCGACGAAAGACATTATCACCATGCTCATCACCACGCTTTCGACGCTGGTTCCATGCAGCTTCGCCAGCGCTGCGACAAGGATCACAAAGCCCCAGAATATTCCTATGAGCTTCGCGAGCGTTCCAACTAGTGGTATCTCGAAGCTCCACGAGAGCGCTACGATAGGCATGAAGCCGTACACCACGGCGCTTGTAGTCCTGCCGAAGCCTTCATTGAACCTGCGCATGAGCCCGTGTCCTATCACGTGGTAAAATACCGCCTCAAAAAGTATCATGACAGGTATCAGCACAAGCATCGTCAGCATGTCGAAAGCCAACTCGTATGCCGCGCTGAACGGCGCCGAAGACGCGCCTATCTGGTTTCCAAGCAATCCGCTTATCCCAGAAGACGAATACTGTGCGATAGAGCTTCCGAAAAGCAGCAGTATTGCTGCCGACACTATTATCGGCACAACTGTAGACCTGTAGTAGAATCCTAAAGCCTTTTTCGACGCAAGTCCCTGCGAAATAGAGTCTTCATCGTACAGCGAAATCCTGATCGCCTTTATGAAATCGCTTATGAAAATCATCGGTTCCACCGCAACGCGTTTGCCCATTGACCGACACGACTTCAAAGCATAAAAATATTGCCTGCATCGACTGGCGGGTATAGCCTTTCTGCGGGTTTCAGGCACGTTTTTAATTGTTATTTCCGCTACTTTACCGTGTAAGCATGATGGTTGGGTTCAAGTACTACAGCAATGTAAAGGTTGCAGCAGTATTGCTGCTGTCAATTGCTGCCATCGTATTCCTTGTAACGATAAGGGCGGACCACCTATTCTTCTTCGCCCTTCCCAAGCCAGTGACCATCAAGCTTCCCCCTCCAAGCCCCTCACAATTGTGCAGCAATAATCTTTCTGCTTATTACGGTTATGCAAAAGCACTTTCGCTTGGGGCCTATTCGCTGCTGTCCAACTATACAAGATACTCGGCAAATGCCGGCGCTGGAGCCAACGCAAGCCTCAAATATCTCAAGCTCATTTATTCCGCAATGAACTCGTCAGCATTGGTGCCCGGGCTGCTTGGTTCGGCATCCGGATACAATCTGTCAGCTTCATATTCAGCTTCCGACCCGTGCAGCCTGGCTGACTACAATGCGAATACAAGCCAGGCTGAAGTCCTTGGGATTCTCCTCAGATACAACATAAGCATATTCAGGAGTCATCCTGCGCAGGCGAAATTCCTTGCGCTCAACATCGACACATCGCTTCTTCCGACGCCTTATTGGTCAAACGTAACGCCGTTGCTTTCGATTCAGGAGCCGCAGCCTGCGTATACTGCGCTGTATTCCACAGAGCTCATGAACGGCCTTGCGCACGCTTTGAATGCTACTGCAGGCTACGCCAGGCATGCTGGTATGCATGAAAATGCATTTCCAAGCGTCTCCGAAGGGCAGGTAAACACCTCGCTCGGCGGCATGTTTGTAAGCTATCTTCCGTCCGGGGCTAATTTGACCGCCATGGGGAGCTCAGGATACGCCGCGCAGTCCCTCCCGCTCATCACGCTGTCTGAATATTCGTGCCTTGCATACCCATACCAGTCCAACGCAACATGCGCTTACAACTCTACACACAACGTGCGCAGGCTTCTGCTCTACGAAATCCTTGCCGAGCAGCAGGCAGGATATTCGCTTTCACAGCTCATCTACCACCGCAGCTTCAATCCGTCGATTGCATTTGCAGGGTATCGCAACGGCAGCCTAGTTCTTGAGATAGCAAATGCACAGCAGCAGGAGCTTGATAACGCTACGATATCGCTGAACGGAAGGAACTACAGCTACACCAGATTCCTTTCCTACTTCTACGTCAACGCAAGCCTCAAACCGGGATACAATAATATCTCTTTCAAATCGCAAAGTATTAAGCTGGGCACAACCCTATATGTAAATCCTGATGTGTCCGTATCTGCAGGAACCTATAGCGTAAACGGGAGCACAGAGCTGTATCTCTCAAACGGCGGCCAGTCAAACATATCAATATACAATCTAAAGGTGTCGAACTTTCCAAAATCGAACTCAATAGTTCCGGTCCTTACCATCGCTTCCGGTAACTCGACTGCAGTTAGATTCTCGGGAGAGCCCTGCAACGCATCAACCGGGGTGCAGGTACCAATATACGTGCGCTTCAATTCCAGTTCGGGCGACGGCATTTATTATACAACTGTGTCATGCGGATGAAAGACAGATTGGCGATCACGAGGAACCTACATGTACCTTAACCTGTATAACCCAACGGACGTATCCCTGATAGAAGCCCTCATACTGTCCTACCTGCTCGGAATAGTCCACGGCATAACCCCTGACGAGCATACGTGGCCCATAACATTCTCATATTCTGTCGGAAGCTACAGCACCAAAGGAGGTGCGAAAGCGGGGCTGCTGTTCTCCCTGGGGTTCACAGCACAAAGGTCCATACTGTCGGAAGTCGCATACGTGGGCCTCGCAGGGGTATTCATCACAGCTGCGGCTTTCGGCATAACATACATAGCGGTTGGCGTCGCAATGGCAGCCGCCGGATTTTACGTGGTACGCTTCAAAAAATATCCACACTGGCATTATATGGA
>JAJZYW010000031.1 GCA_021797895.1 Microcaldota archaeon
AATCGAGGAGACTGAGGAGAGCTCAACGCTCAACACCCTAAAATTTGAAGTCGGAAGCGAAAGCATAGACATATCTACCACCAGGCCTGAGATGCTTCATGCATGCGTTGCAGTGGCTGTCAACCCGGATGACGAGAGGTACTCCAAGCTGGTGGGCAAGAAGGCCACCGTGCCAATATACGGCAGGAAGGTTCCCGTGATTGCCGACCCGATAGTCGACAAGGGCTTCGGCACCGGCGCAGAGATGGTGTGCACTTTCGGCGACAAGAACGATGTCCTGCTATACCACAAGCACGGGCTTGATCTGGTCGAAGCGATAGACGAGCGCGGGAAGCTCAGGAATTCGGGAGAGCTGGACGGCATGTCGCTAAAGGATGCCAGGGCAAAGATTCTCGAGAAGCTCAAGGAGAAGAAGCTTCTCATCGAAACGAAGCCGATAATGCATCAGGTAAAGAAGCACGACAGGTGCTCAACCAAGGTGGAGCTGCTCAGTTCAACGCAGTGGTTTATAAAGACAAAGGATTTCTCAGACAAGATAATAGAATCCGGCAAATCAATCAGGTGGGACCCTGAGTTTGCAGTCCAGCGCATAATAGACTGGGCGCAATTCATAGAATGGGACTGGAATATATCAAGGAACAGGATATTCGGCACGCCGATACCATTCTGGTACTGCGCCGATTGCGGGGAAGTGATTGCTCCGGAGGAAGCAGACCTTCCGGTAAACCCCGCTCTCGAGAAATCCAAGGTGCAGAAATGCCCCTCGTGCGGCTCGGAATCCATAATCGGAGAGCAGGCTACTTGCGACAACTGGGTCGATTCGGCAATAACCCCGCTGATCATAGCGGGATGGCCTGACGACAAAAACCTTTTCGAAAAGGCTTATCCCTCTACCGTGAGGATACAGGGCAGCGACATAGTAAGGACGTGGGCTTTCTACACAATATTCATGAACTGGGCGCTGGTGGGGCAGAAGCCGATAGAGAACATGCTCATAAACGGAATGGTGCTCGGCCCGGACGGCAGCGAGATGCACAAGAGCCTGGGCAACTCAATATATCCGGAGGAGGTGCTGTCGAAGTACAGCACAGATGTGCTCAGGCTGTGGGTCGCGACGTCAGGCAGCGTAGGCAAGGACAAGCGTTTTTCATATGAGGAGATAGACAAGGCGAAGGCATTCATAACAAAGCTCGAGAACTCCGCCAAGTTCGTGATGAAGGCGGCGCCAAAGGCGATAGAGGAGCAGCCCCACAAGGGCATGGGCATATTCGACGTATGGATACTCAACAGGCTCAACATGTCGATCAAGTCGGCAACAGACGCGTACGACTCGCTCAACCTGTACGCTGCCTCGACAAAGCTGATTGACTTCTACTGGCACGACTTCTGCGACTACTACATAGAGAACGTCAAGCACAGGGTCTCGGATCCAGAGAAGGGGGAGAGCGCCAGGGCAGCGGCATACACGCTGAGGCACGTCCTCTCAACATTCCTCCAGCTCATCTCGCCCATAATTCCTTTCACCGCAGAGGAAATCAACGAGAGGCTCGGAAACGAGAGCCTCATGGCGCAGCAGATGCCCAAGTACGCTGAGAAAAAATCAGGCTCCGACTACGTGATAAACGGCGTAGTGTTCTCGAGCGCGATAGTCGACATAGACTACGAGGATGCAGGAACGATGCTGAACAACGTGATAGGGGAGGTGCGCAAGCAGAAGGCTGCCGCAAGGATAGCGCTCAACAAGCCGATATCCTCAATCCATATAAATGTTCCCGAAGCCTATTATAACGTAGTAAAGGGTTACTCCGCTGAGCTCGGCAAGATATGCAAGACGGAGAAGGTCTCGGTGTCTGTTTCGGAGAGCTACAGCGTAGCTATCAATATATAGCTTTCTGTGTTAAATAATAACGCTTCACCTTACAGAGTGTTTTGAATGGCTAGGATGCATACGAAGAAAAGGGGCAAGTCCAAATCAAGGAAGCCCATACTCGACAGCTCCACCTTCGGCAAGGGCGCCGGGGAGCTCTCGAAGGAGCAGATAGAGAACATAATAATAGATTACGCAAAGCAGGGCACAAGCCCGGAGATGATAGGCGAGCTTCTCAAGAGGAAGCACGGTGTGATGTACCCGCGCCAGGCGCTTGGAATGCGCATGAAGGACTTCCTTAAAGAAAAGGAGCTACTCAACTCAATCCCGTCGGACATGCTCAACCTGATGAAGAAAAGCGTAAACATGAGGAAGCACCTGCAGTCAAACAAGCAGGACGTCTACGGCACTATAAGGCTGAAGAGGGTTGAGGCCAAGATATGGAGGCTTACCAAATACTACATAAAAACAGGAGAGCTCGGGGCAAAATGGAGGTACGACCCGAAGACGGCTGAGCTTCTCATAAGAGGAAAATCGTGATATCATGGCAGTTCAAAGGGGAGTAGACAAGTGGAAGCTCAAGAAATGGTTCTCGGTTTACGCGCCGAAGATGTTCAACAGCGAGCTGATAGGGGAGATACCGGCATCTTCCGAGAAGGCTGTGGCTGGAAGGAATCTCACGGTGGGGCTTGACCAGCTTACGCACAATCCATCCAACGCATTCACAAACATGGTCTTCAAGATAACAGAAGTGAACGGCGAGTCAGCCTCGACAAAGCTGGTCGGGATGGAGCTGATGTTCAGCTACATAAGGTCGCTGGTCAGGAGGTACAGGAGCGTAGCCTATGCGGTGGTGACGCTTCCCTCGAAAGACGGCAAGAGCGTGACTGTGAAGCCGCTCATAGTGACCTCGATCAGGACAACCAGGTCGAAGATCGTCGGCATAAGGAAGGAGGCCGAGCAGATAATAAAGGAGTTCATCTCCTCCAACGATTCCGACGCCATAGTGTCCGCGATAATCGAGGGCAAGATGCAGGCGGACCTGGCGGCGAGGCTGAAGCACATAACACAGATAAACAAGGTCGAGGTAAGGAAGCTCGAGCTCGGATGACGCTTCTACGGTGTTCCGTTGTACTGGGCTGCGATATATGCGCTGTTCCTCTATCCGATAATATACATTTTCCCTGCTTACGCAGCCAACGGCGCTCCAGTCCTGTTCGGCGGTGGGAAGCCTCTCGACATGAAGCGCAAGCTCATGGGCAGGAGGATATTCGGCGACCACAAGACCATCAGGGGCACGGCTTCAAGCCTCGTTTGCGGCATACTTGTCGGCGTGATATACTACCCATTCCTGCACTACATGCTGCCAATAGCGGTTATGCTGACTCTTGGAGCCAACTTCGGCGACCTGCTCGGCAGCTTCATAAAGAGGCGCATCTCGTTCAAGCCAGGAAGGAGCTTCCCGGTGATGGACCAGTACGGCTTCTTCATATTCGCCCTTCTATTCGCATTCTGGCTGGGTCACATGCCCGGAGCATATGGCCTGCTCTTCCTGATAGTCCTTACTGGGGCGATGCACGTGCTCACAAACATGGGGGCGAACAGGCTAAAGCTCAAGGACGTCCCGTGGTAGCTTCTGTGCAGCTGAATCTGCTGTAGATTTATCACGCCGCCGCCAATAATTCAAATCCCATATAAGCGGTTACACGGCGATTTGCAGCAATGTTTTTAAAACCACACTGCGAGGCGTATCCGTTAAACCAAAAGGTGAAGCGCATGGGAGGGTTTGGAAAGGAAGGAAGC
>JAJZYW010000013.1 GCA_021797895.1 Microcaldota archaeon
GAGCGTGACTCCCTTTATGCCCATTCCGCTCAGTCTGTTGACTGTATTGCTGCCTCCGCCTCCTACTCCGCATACGGCTATCTTCGGCTTGAACAGATCGTTGCTGTCATAGCTTTCCCGGCCTTCCTCCATGTTCTAATATCATTCAATAAAGTATAAAAGCAGTTGCCCGCCGCTGCGAAAGCGTGCGGATTAATATATTTGGCATGAGAAATAAGGATATGCCATCCGTATTGCGCAACAGACTGATATCATCGATATCAAGGGTGCTGGAATCCCACGGCTTCTCATACATATCAGTGGGCAGCATGCATTCATGCTTCGACCTGATTGCAGAGAAGAGGGGCTCAAAATTCCTTATAAAGGCCGTAGCAGACATAGACTCGGTCAACAAATCCGATGCAGACGACCTCATCAAGCTTGCCGGTTTCTTTAACGCCTACGCGTATGTCGTCGGCAACAGGAGGAAGGGCATGCCATTTCCCAAGGGGATAGGTTTCAGGCGCTACGGCGTCACGTGCATAGGCGCCGCGGATCTGGAAAATGTGCTGGACGGTTCTGGCGTAGTGATATCGGAGAAGTTCTCCGGTGTATCCATATCAATATCCGGCTCCGAGTTGAGATACCTGCGCCGCCTTTCAGGTATAAGCATACGCGAGCTGTCGTCAATGGTCGACATATCGAAGGAGAGCATAGAACGCTACGAATCCGGCTCTGGTAAGGCGCACTCCGCCAACCTGCGGAAGCTCGAGAAGTTTTTCGGCGGCAAACTGTCCGAAGATGCGATCCCCGTACAGGCCAAGTTCAGCGATCGCGGGGCGCACAGCATACACTTCTCAAATGTCGGAAATGCGCCATTTGACGCCATAGCCAGAAAACGCTTCAGGTACGAGGCAAAGGAGAAGAGTGCGAGCATGCACACCATGTACAAGGTAGCGTCTTTCTACTCGAAAGTCACCGAAGCTTTCGACGAAGATCACCCATTCTTTATAGTGTCGAAGGGCAGCCATGGAGGCAAGCTGAAAGGCATTCCAATACTGACCAGGGAAAGCCTGAGAAACATGACGGATGAAGACGAGCTTCTCAACGCCGTGACGAAAAAGTGATTACCTTCTGCGCCTCTTCTTCACATTCCGCTTCCTTCGTGCAGAGGCACGGGTGGAACCGGACGCGCTGTGAAGTGTTTTAGGCGCAAGCACGAACTTCTCGTATCCATCCTTTATGCTCTTGTGCGCGTTGAACATCATTGCACCGCCGACAATTCCGAAGACCAGTATTATTACGGCCATTGTGCTAAGCAGTATGAAATTCGCAAGATACACGTTGGTATATGCAAATGAGAATTCAATTCCCCCTATCACAAAAGCGATCCACAGGGCGGACGCGCCGATTGCGATCTCATGGTAGTAGTTCCTGAATATCGCTATCGTCGATATGTATATGACCCACATTATGCCCCCGAATGTCAGCAGGAATATTATCGGTACGTAGAATGCGCTGAAGAAAATCATGGGCAGGCTGAATACAACTATCCCAACTGTTATTGACGCGGTCCATATGCCCATATTGACCGAATGCCTGGCATGCTCCTCCATGCTCATATATTTCACCGTTGCCTTGTGGGCATTGGCAAAGTTGATTATGAGCGCGATTATGGTTATCGCGATAAGGAGCCCCCAGAACGCTATGTCTGCAGTGTAATTGTAAGAGGAGACGCTGTTTATAAGCACTGTAAAGATTACGCCCACCGCAAGTATTATGGCGAATGTAACCATAGTCATTCCGAGCGCTCTTTTGTACATGAATTGCCAGAACATCCCGGCGTTGTTGCTCACGTGCCTCATCCATACACCATATATTATAAATGAACAGGAGGGCTTTTAAGCCATTCCTATATGGCTGAAATCATGTACGAAGCTACCGGCAGCGCGAACCCTGCAGGCGCTATCAGGAATATCAGGTTGCCGAAAACTACGGACAGGACCGCCCCGGCGAAGATTGGCACTGCGAGCGGGACTGCCCTCTTGTATACTGGATACTTCTTGCGTATGTCCTTCCTCTTCATTTCGGCTATCAGCTCCCTTGTCACAAGCCTATCGAAGCCCGCGACCTTCTTGCGGGACTGCTCTATCTCCTCCCTGTCCATGAGGTTGAACGCTATTATGTCGCCTTCCTCGAACTTCCTGAAATCGACCATGTCTACCATCATGTATGTAATCTTCCGCTCAAAAACTATTATTGATACAGATCCGGCCATGACTGCAAGGAGCAGCACCGTGCCGTATATGCTTATCTTTACCTCAAGCACCATGAAAATTATGAAGACCAGATACACCGCAGCCATCGTCACAGCCTTGACCGCGTCGCCGCTATCCACGTAATGCTTCACTTTCATTCCTTTGGATTTGGGTATATAATAAAGGGGCACGAGTATCAGTGCGGCTATGCCCATGCACACAAGCAGCGAAAATTCAAAAGGAAGCCCGAGCGTAGGCAAGTTGCCTATCAAACCCTTTGGCTGCAGCGGGAGCACCAGCGACAGCGCCGCCAGCTCGAATGCATCGCCCAGGCCCAGCTGGCCTATCTTATATGCGAAATAGCCGAAGCCCATCACAGCTATCGCTATCAATGAACTGAGCAGTATGATCCTGAAATTGAGGTACAGAACGGTAAGGGCCACACCGTAAGCTATGGTTGCATAAGCGAACAGGCTCGGCACGTTTCTCCTGTTGAAAACATCGAAAAGCATGTAAATTAGCGCGATAACCACGACGCTCGCAATCCTGAAATAAAGCAAATCCATGAGCGGAATTCTGTTTTAACATTAATAAATGTGGCGTTGTGAGAAAAAGCACAAAGCCTTTATAAATAGTCCGCGAATACTTACCCATAATCCTGATGTGAAGTCCGATGATCGACTACGGAATGATAGAAAGGAAGTGGCAGAAGCGATGGGAGGAATCGAAGTCGTACGAGCCAGAACCGAATGAAAAGAAGCCGTTGATGGTGACTGCAGCCTGGCCGTACGTCAACATGCCTCTGCATATAGGCCATCTTAAGACATATGCGATAACCGACATGTACGCCAGGTACATGCGCCTGGTCGGATACAATACGCTTTTCCCAATGGGCTTCCACTACACTGGCACACCTATAATAGCGATAGCGAAGAGGATAGCGGAGCGCAACAAGGATGTCCTTGACGAGATAAAGGTGTACAACATACCGGAATCAGAGCTTCCGAAGCTCTCGGATCCGCTGTACATGGCGAACTACTTCGCCAAGGATACCGTTCGCGGCCTAAGAGCTGCAGGCCTCGGCATAGACTGGAGGCGGACCTTCAATTCAATAAACCCTTTCTTCAGCAAGATGGTGGAGTGGCAGTTTTCCAAGCTCGTGTCAATGAAGCTGCTCGAGAAGGGCGAGCACTACGTAGCGTGGTGCACCAACGAGGGCAACCCAGTAGGGCAGCACGACACCAAGGGCGACCTGCATCCTGAAATCGAGAAGGTGGCGATGGTCGCGTTCAAGGAGAAGGATGGAAGCGCAAGCTTCCTCTGCACCACTTATCGTCCTGAAACCATATACGGGGTATCAAACCTGTTCATAGCCAAAGGCGCAACGTACTCCATAATATCAATATCGGGGAAGGACTACTACATCTCAAAAAGCGCTGCGGGAGAGCTTTCATACCAGCTGAAAATGGAGATAAAAGGCGACATCTCCTCAGATGAGCTTCTTGCCAAATCTGCATTAAATCCAATTACAGGCGAGGAGATTCCAATATTGCCCGGATTCTTTGTGGAAGAATCGTTCGGCACGGGCATCGTCATGTCGGTCCCAGCCCATGCTCCATTCGACTACGTCGCGCTCAAAAGGCTTGAAAAGGAAGGAAACAAGGTCCCCACCTTATACAAGAAGGTGATATCGCTCGAGGGTGATGCAGAAGAAAGCATCCCTTCGGCAGCGTACCTGTCGATGCTTGAAGCCGACGAAGCCTCGTCCGATGACCTCATAGAAGAAGCCACCAAAAAACTGTACAGTGCAGAATCGCATAACGGGAAGATGGCTGTAGGTAAATATGCAGGGTCTTCGGAGTCCGAGGCGCGCGAATACATAAAGAGAGACCTTATTGCGGAGGGCAATGCCATTGAGTCCTACATAATATCCAATTCACCCGTGTTCTGCAGATGCGGCACCCGCGTTATAGTCAAGATAGTAAACGACCAGTGGTTTATAAACTACGGCGACAAGGTCTGGAAGGAGAAGGTGAAGGGGCTGTTCGCCTCCACCGAGGTGTACCCCAAGAAGATGCGTGCAGCTTTCGATTACACTATAGATTGGCTCGATCTCAGGGCGCTAGAGCGGGCCCAGGGCCTCGGGACTAGGTTCCCGCTGAACCCCAGCCACATAATAGAGTCCCTCTCCGATTCCACGATATACATGGCATTCTATACAATAAGCCACATAATTGCATCGAACAACATAAGCGAGGACAAGGCGAAGCCAGAGTTCTTCGATTACGTATTCCTTGGCACAGGCACAGTAGATTCCGCCAGCGCGGCTTCGGGCATAGACCCGCTTGTCGTGAAGAAGTGCAGGGAGTCGTTCACGTACTGGTACTCCAATACCTCCCGGCATTCCGCTTCGGAGCTGATATACAGCCATCTCACGATGTACCTCTTCGCGCACGCAGCGATAATGCCGAAGGAGCTCTTTCCAAAGAGGATAGTGACCAACGGCATGCAGCTTTATGAGGGAAAGAAGATGAGCAAGAGCCTCGGCAACATAATACCAATAACCGACGCGATAAAGAAATACGGCGCAGACAACCTGAGAGCCATAGAAATTGCCGGAACTGAACTCGACACAGATACGGACTTCTCAGTTGCTGCAGTATCCGGCCTCATGCAGCGCAACGAATTCCTGTACAACACGATAAAGTCTATAAGTGAGATGGACAGCGGAGGGCTGCGTCCGATAGACTACTGGCTGTATTCGAGGCTCAATGCAAAGATATCCGCCGTAACGAAGGACATGGAATCTCTCTACGTAAAATCCGCATTCGGATCAATATACTACGATTCGGTAAACGAGATAAAGAGGTACCTGGAACGCGGTTCGCCGAACCAGATAGTCCTATCAGAATTCCTCTCCAAGATCACGATAATGCTCTCGCCATTCATGCCCCACGTTGCCGAGGAGTTCTGGGAAGTGCTTGGCAATGACGGCCTTGCCATCGAACAGTCATGGCCACAATCAGATGCTGGCATGATAAACGTGCCGATAGAAAGCTGCGAAGATGTAATAGACGCGACGCTGTCCGACATAAAAGGCATAATCGCGGTCATGTCGCCGAAGAACGGCGGCTCCATGCCGTCAGAGGCTGCAATCGTAGTCGCTGACGAGTGGAAATTCAAGGCGTACAACCGCCTGGTCGATTCTAAAAAGCATTCGGAGGTGATAGCGGAAGCGGAGAGCTTCGGTGCGACGAAGGAGTCGGTATCAAAGTACATAATGCAGTACAAGAACCCGAACAGCGTGACTATGAAGGTCCAATTCACTTCCGAGGAGCTGTACTCCGCGCTTGAGGATGCATCAAAGTACATGTCGTCCAAGCTTGGATGCCCTGTAAAGATATACACCGAGTCGTCATCCGGCTCTGCCAGGGCCCAGCGCGCCCAGCCTGAGAAACCTGCGATAGAACTCAAATGGGGTCAATCCTGATGGACAGCCTGATGAACAGGTACGACGCATTCATATTCGACTGGGACGGGACTATACAGAGCCTGCGCACCATACTGATGATAAACGAGGCGCTCAAAAGCATAGGCCGCGACACCAGGTCAGCACTTGAAGGCGGCAGGCGGCAGAGGCGGAACTACTCTGACCTCAATCTGAAAAGGCTGATAGAAATTGAGGAGGTGGACAATAGCGTGATGTCCTACGTGCTCGATGCGGTGCTGTGGGTAAGCAGGCCAAAGCTTCGCAACGACGTCCAGGAAACCCTGAAATATCTTTCCTCAAATGGCAAGAAAGTTGTCGTGTTCTCGAACGCCAACAGGCGCCGCCTCCTCAAGGAAATGAAAATACTCGGCATATCAAAATACATAGACGTAATAGTGAGCGCGAGAGACCTACGGGCTCCAAAGCCAAATCCATCCGGTCTGAACGCGGCAATACGGATATCCGGAGTGCGGAAAAGCAGGTGCGTTTACATAGGCGACATGGTTACAGACATAATGGCCGCCAGGTCCGCCAAAATAGCATCATGCGCGATAGCTGGAGGGTTCGACAGATACGAGGTCCTCGGGAGGGAACGCCCGGACTACCTCTACCACAGCATGGAGGAATTCCTGAGGCGCGGGCTTGGAAAGCGCGGCTAGCAATATCTATTTAAATCTCTAATCCAATCGTTATACCGTGATGAATGAGGTAATCGCTGAGCTTTTGCTGTGACGATTGGTAGGCAGGCTGATTTTATGGGCGCGCTGGACAGGCTTAACAAATCTAGCATAAGGGTGACGGACATCGCATCCCAGTACTGGTGCGAGAAGCAGATGGAGCTGCGCTACCTGTATGGAAGGAAGATTACCAAGGAGTTGACTAAGGGCAGCAAGATGCACGAAGACATGGCTGTGGAGACCAACGTGCAGCTTGACCTGCAGCCAAGAAGCTATGGCGATTTCATGTACAAAACGCTGTACGAAAGCTACATGGCGCTCCATTCCCTGACCGAGAAGTCGAAGACGCGCGAAGTAAGCATATTCGGCTCGATAAGCGGGTTCAAGACAGTCGGAAAGATAGACCAGCTTTCCGCAAGAGAGGGGAAGCTGCGCGTCTATGAGGACAAGACCACGCGCTCCAAGCTACCCGGAAAGGGCGCCATGATGATTGCCAGGGTCCAGGTAATCCTCTACAGGAAGCTCATAGAGGACATAAAATTCGGGGCTTACACCCTGGCAGAATTCAGGAAGGCGACAGGAACGCCAAGGCTAAAGCTGACGCCCGAGTTCGAGCGCCAGATGTCGGCACTGCGCATAAGCGGCTCAATGCGGACGATCGGCGAGGTCGAGCAGCGATACTTTGAAGAAATGCAATCGCTCCCGGATTTCGATGACAAGCTCTACATACGTTACATAGACCAGTTCACCGGCGGTACGATCCAGCTGTATAGCTTCAAATATTCACAGCGTGAGATGGAGAGCATACTCTCCTTCGCGATGGGCTATTGGCGGGGCGAGCGCGCTGCGCGCCCCGTTCCCTATGAAGAAAGGTCAAAGTGCAACATGTGCGAGTTCTTCGGCAAGGAATGCAAGGTATGGTGGCAGGATACGGTGGGACAATGAGACTGGACAAGGAATCGCTGAGAAAGGAGTTCTCCAAGGAGCCTGAGAAATACTACAGCACGAAGATTTTCGAAGAGGAAGGCTTCGAGAGGCGCAGCTGCCGCATATGCGGCAAGAACTTCTGGAGCACGGACCCTGACCGCGACCTGTGCGGCGACTCGGAGCATGAGCCCTATTCGTTCATAAAGGAGAAGCCGCAGGAACTGTCGTACGACGAGTTCTGGAAATATTTCTCAGGGTATTTCAGCAGGGAGGGGCATTCGATAGTGGGCAAGTACCCCGTGGTGAGCCGCTGGAGACCCGACCTGTACTTCACGATAGCGAGCATACAGGACTTCCAGAGGCTTGAGAACGGAAAGATAAGCTTTGAGTACCCGAAGAATCCGCTGCTCGTGCCACAGATGTGCATGCGCTTCAACGATGTCCCAAATGTTGGCATAACGGGAAGGCATCTGACTTCGTTCATGATGGCGGGGCAGCACGCGTTTGACTATCCAAAGCACGGGTACTGGAGGGATAAGACGATAGAGCTTAACTTCGGGTTCCTCAACAAGGAGCTTCGCATACTGAAGGAAAAGATAACATACGTGGAGGATGTCTGGGCGATGGGCGATTTCTCTGAGTTCGGGCCGTGCATAGAGGGCTTCTCAGGAGGGCTCGAGCTGGTGAACAATGTCTTCACCCAGTATCAGTACTCCGACGGAAAGGTGAGCGAGCTTGACGGCAAGGTCGTGGACGTAGGCTGGGGCTTCGAGAGGCTCATGTGGTTCCACTCCGGAGCGCAGACGCTGTACGATGTTGTGTTCTCGAAGGAGCTTGAATACATGTACAGGAATTCCGGGATAAAACCCGACCACGCGATGTATTCGAAAATAGCATCGATAGCCGGGGAGATAGACATATCCGAGGAGAAAACGCCGCACGACTACGAGCTCAAGGTCACAGGGAGGTCAGGGATAGACATGAAGGACTACTCCCAGGTTATAAAGCCCATGCAGGCGGCATATGCTGTTGCGGACCATGCAAGGAGCATAATGTTCGCCATAAGCGACGGCTCCCTTCCCAGCAACGTCGGAGGCGGCTACAACATAAGGGTGATATTCAGGCGTGCGCTCGACATGATATCCTCCAACAATCTTAGCGTCGATTTTATAAAGCTCATGGAGATATCAAGCAGGAACATGGCGCACGTTTATCCGGGCCTGAAGGACTCTTTCGGCGAGATATCCGAGGTGCTGAAGGTCGAGACCGAAAGGTATTCGCGCAGCAAGGCTGAAGCGTCAAAGATCGTCTCCCAGATGCTCGAGTCCGGGAAGGAGATGACTTCAGAGCGCCTTGGCGTTCTGTACGAGAGCAACGGCATAACCCCCGAATTCATAAAATCAGTCGCCACGTCGCAGGGCATGCAGATAGAGGTTCCTGAAAACGTCTATTCCTCAGTTGTAAAGGGCGATTTTGCAGAGCGCAGGAAGCAGAAGAAGAAATCGCCGGTAGAAATTTCAGGGCTGCCCCAGACGAAGAAGCTCTACTACGACTATGCTGAGGATTCCGATTCAAAGGTACTCCTATCAGAGGGCAAGCACGTGGTGCTTGATGCAACGCCATTCTATCCTGAAGGGGGAGGCCAGGAAGCGGACCATGGCGAGATAGGCGGCCATGCTGTCGTCGATGTGCAGTCGTACGGTGGCATAATAGTGCATGTGCTTGCTGAGCCTCACAAGTTCGAAAAAGGTTCCAGGGTAAGGTGCTCCGTCGACAATGAAAGGCGCATAAGGCTCATGGCCCACCATACCGCGACACACATAATCAGCGCCGCAGCGAGAAAGATGCTCGGACCACATGCGTGGCAGGAAGGCGCGAAAAAGGGAGAGGCGAAAGCGCACATAGACATAGCGCACTACGAGAAGCTTACAGAGCAGCAGGTTGAGAAGCTGGAGCGCATGGCTAACGATTACATAGTGCACGGCATAAAGGTGTCTGTCAAGGAGATGGAGCGCGGCACCGCAGAGCAGGAGTACGGCTTCTCAATATACCAGGGCCATGGTGTCCCTTCGAGTACGATGCGCATAGTAAAGATAAGCGACCTTGAGGGCAATCTGATAGATGCGGAGGCGTGCGGAGGTCTCCATCTGATGGGCAGGGAAACGTACATAGGGCTGATAAAGATAACCGCCTCATACAGGATACACGACGGAATAAACAGGATCGAGTTCGTTGCAGGGCCAGCAGCCGCAGACTACATATCGGGCATATCGAGGGAGCTCTCAAGCATAGGCGCGACCCTGAAGTACAGCGGGGCGAGCATATCCCAGGGCGTCATATCGCGCATAAGCGAGCTGGAGAGCTACAAGAAGCAGTACGAGTCGATGGAGGAGGACCTGTCCAAGCTGATGGGCACAGAGCTTTCAGGCAAATCCGCTTCTGGACTTGTGTCAGACAAGACCAGATATGGCAGGAAGCTCATGAGGAAGGCTGCCACTATCGCTACTGCCAAGAATCCCAGGATAACGGTCATACTGCACAACGATTCTGGAGAGATAATAGCGATATCGGGCCAGCAGTCCGCACTCTCAGCCATAGACGCCATACGCGAATACGTCTCGAAGAACATGAAGAAGGGCTCCTTCAGCGGCGGAGGGTCAGAAAAGTTTGCCGAGGGAATGGTAAAGGTCAGCTGAGCCCTATCAGCACCACGCCAATAGTTATCACTAGGACGCCCACCCATCTGAGAAGGGGAACGCTTTCAAATAAGGCAAACCTGGCGAGGAGCACCGCGAATATGTAAGACAGGCCGCCTATGCTGTAAGCCCAGCTAAGGTGCGTCCTGCTGAGCACGTAGAAATAGAAAACTGTCGAGAAGATGTACGACACCAGCCCTATTATCAGCAGCTCTGCGAACAGCCCAGTGTTGTCAAACGCCCCCTTGAAGAAAAACTGGCCGAGCGCTCCAAGGAATGTAGAGCAGAGCAGGAAAAGTATGTACTTGGATTTGTTTGACCTCATTAGACCACTACGCCGATACGGCTATTATCACTATGCCCAGGAACACAAGCGCTATTCCCGCAGCCCTCTTGAGCGTCGGCTTCTCCCCAAGGAACAGCGCCGATATTATGAATATGAATATGAATGTGCTTGCAAATAGGGGGTAGACGAGCGAGAGGGGTGCTTTCCCGAGCGCATATAGGTAGACTATCAGGCTCAGCAGGTATCCTCCGAATCCCATTATGACCTTTGGCTTCCTCAGCAGCTTTATGAAGCCGTGCATTCCGTGGATCGGCTCAAGCATCTCCTTCTTGAAGACAAGCTGGGCAAGCGCAGCGATAAACGCCGCGACAAGTGTTATAAATATAACTAAATATATTATCATGCTACCACGCCCTTGGCGCATTACATGGAAAAAGTCCAGACGGAACTTCTTTCGTCATTGTTCACCGTTGTGTTCTCTATAACTGCAATAATCATATTTATATACCATGGTGGCAGTATTATATTCTATGTTGTCGCCGCATTCGCGCTCGCAGCCGGATTGTTCAACACGTGGATTCTGTCAAAAACAGGAGAGGAGGAGCCTGCGGCCAAAAAGCCAGTACCAACTGGGAGCCATTACGTGAACGTTGCGGCAAAGAGTGCACCGAAGCACAAGGCAAAGAAGGCAGTGCGCAAAAGCACTAGAAAGAGAAGGTAATACATGTCAGTCCTTATAGTCTCGGAGAAGCCGAGCGTTGCGTTGAGGATATCACAGGCGCTCAGCGGCGGCACCGCCGAAAGGAAGAGCTCTTCAGGAAAAGTCAGCTACTACACGTTCGAGAAGGACGGCATTGAAGTGTATGTCGCAGCTGCCGCCGGGCACCTCTTCACGCTGAAGCAGACAAGCAGGGAGCGCGACTATCCTGCGCTCGACATAGCGTGGGCGCCCTCATACGAGGTCGGGACAAAATCCTCGCATACAAAGGCGTACCTCGACCTGCTTTCAAGCATAGGGAAGAAGTGCGACTCTTTTATAAACGCATGCGACTTCGACGTCGAAGGTACTGTGATAGGCACCAACATAATAAAGTACATAGCCGGGGACAAATTCCAGAAGGCATCGAAAAGGATGAAGTTTTCCACTACCACGACTCCGGATCTCACCGATGCTTATGCCAATCTTATGCCTCCAGACATGGGCAACTTCTATGCAGGCGAGGCGCGCCACATGCTCGACTGGCTCTGGGGGATAAACTTCAGCAGGGCGCTGACCAGGGCCGCGGTCGGAAGGAGCTTCAGCAAGTCGCTCAGCATAGGCAGGGTGCAGGGCCCAGCGCTTGCAATGCTGGCCAAGCATGAGCTTGAGATATCAAGGTTCGTCCCAAGGCCGTTCTGGCGGGTAACTGCAGTAGTGAATGAGATAGAATTCGCCAGCCTGCGCGGCGACATGTACGACGAAAAAGTTGCCTCATCCACGCTGTCAAAAGCCAAATCTTCAAAGGACTCCGGAACTGTCGAAAAGATAGACAAATCGGAGCGAAACATAAAGCCCTATCCTCCTTTCGACCTGACATCGCTCCAGCTAGAAGCGAGCCATGTCCTGCACTACGACCCTTCAAGAACTCTCGCGATAGCCCAATCTCTTTACGAGCGCTCCTACATTTCGTATCCGAGGACTTCATCGCAGAAGCTGCCAGCGACGCTCGGCCTGGGAAGGATAATAGGTGCGCTGTCAAAGAATCCGGAATACGCAACATATGCGCAGGGTCTCATAAAACAAAACAGGTTCAAGCCGTTCGAAGGCAAGAAATCCGACGAGGCGCATCCCGCAATATTCCCAACAGGAGAAGAGCCAAGAGCTCTAGGGAAGGAAGAGCAACGCCTGTACGACCTCATAGCGAGAAGGTTCCTGGCGTGCTTCGGCGAGGAGGCTGTCATGTCTTTGGAGAAGGTTATCCTGTCGTTCGGCGGAGAACTCTTCGGAGCGAACGGCCATAAGACTGTCAGGAAAGGATGGCGCGAGATCTATACATTCATACAGGACGAGGAGAAGGAGCTTCCGCAATTCAAGCAGGGAGGGAAGATATCCGCCTCGGCCATAGAGAAAAACGAGCTGCAGACGCAGCCCCCGAAGAGGTACACCAAAGCGGGGCTCATATCCGAGCTTGAAAAGCGCGACCTCGGGACCAAGGCGACGCGCGCTTCAATAATAGACACCCTGTTCAAGAGGGGTTACGTGGACGGTTCGAGCATAAAGGTGACGCCGTTCGGCATGAAGGTGTACGAGACGCTTTCAAGCAACTGCAGCATGATAGTCGACGAGAACACTACCAGGACTCTCGAGCGCGACATGGAGCAGATAAGCGCCGGGAGGAAAACAGAATCCGAGGTGATCGAGGAGGGCAAGCGCATGCTCATAGATGCTTTGAAGGTGTTCGACAGCAACATGTCGAAGATATCCGAGGACCTCAGGGGCGCGATGCGCGAGAACGTCAAGGTGCTGGGCAAATGCCCGCGCGACGGAGGAGACCTGATAATACGTTTTTCAAGGGCTGGAAAGTCATTCGTCGCCTGCTCCAACTATCCCAATTGCACGAATACGTATTCGCTGCCGCAGAAAGCGAAGATAGAGCCCACAGGCAAGGTCTGTGAATACTGTCATACTCCTTTCATAAGGGTGTTTAGGGTCGGAAGGCGTCCGTTCGAGATGGATCTGGATCCAAACTGCGTGACGAAAAAGGACTGGGGCAAGCCGCACGAACAGGCGCCAAAGTCGGAGTCCGTGCCTGATGCCGCTGCACCTGCAAAGAAAAAACCACGGGTGAAGCGCAGCGCCAAGCCGAAATCCAAAAAAGCTCCAGCAAAGACGAGGAAGAAAAGCACGAAGGAGGTGGGCAAAGATGGCTGACTGGCTCGTTACAGACGCGTACAGGAAGCTGAAGCGCGGCCCGCAGGTGATACTTCCCAAGGACATAGGTCTTATACTCGGCTATTCCGGGATAGGAAAGCACAGCAGGTGCATCGACGCCGGGACAGGCAGCGGCTGGCTCGCAGTTGCGCTGGCGCGCGTTTCCGAAGAAGTCGTAAGCTACGACACCCGCGAGGACTTCCTCGCCATAGCGAAGAAGAACATCGCAATACTGCAGCTTGACAACCTTGAATTGAAGCTGGGCGATTTTTCGAAACGCGTTAGCGAGAAGAGCGGCAGCTTCGACCTGGTGACGCTCGACATGCCCAATTCGGAGAAATGCCTCAGGAATGCTATGCGACTGCTCAAGCCTGGCGGCATGGTGGTGGGCTACCTGCCCCATTCAGAGCAGCTGAACAGGTTCGTTGCAGTGATGGAAAAGCTAGGCTTCGAAAAGATATTCTCGCTGGAGCCGATAATACGCGACATGCTGGTGCGCTCCGACGGCACAAGGCCTTCCACTAAGGGCGTATGGCATACCGCGTACCTCTCATTCGGATTCAAACCCCAGGCGAAGCGAGTATAAACAGTATTTATTATTTATTGGTAATAACTGTTAGAGGCGCATGCGATCAGAAGGAACAGTTGCTGGCAATAAAGCACAGATAGCGGTGGAGTTCGTAATAGTGTACTCCCTTGTGCTTCTCATCTTCATACTCATATTCGCGCTCGTAGCAACGGAACAGTCATCGCTAATAACAGAGCAGCAGAGCGGCGCAATGGAGCTTCTCACTGAAAGCATAGCAGGGTACATAAACCAGGCAGTGACGGCGGGCAACGGCTATTCTACCACTGTCTCAATACCCGGCACAATCTCCGCTACTCCATATACGCTCGAGCTGTCAGATACCGGCGTCATCATAACTAAGATGTCTCTCGCGAAACAGGTCATAACTGCTGAGGCATTCAGCTCTGCAAGAAACATAGTAGTGAACAGCACCCTCGTGGATTCGGCTGACGGTATAAACGTATATTCAGTACCAGTATACACAGGTGTGATACAGATATCAAATTCGCACGGCATAATATACATAGATGAATCTCCTCCCTCCGTAATCGGTCTTCCTGGAAGCGCCTCGCTAACAAAAATATTTTCATCATACATAGGGAATTTCAGCAGCACATCAGCATACGATCCCGGCTGCGGACCGTATAGCGCAAGCAGCAGCTCGTGCATAGTTGCCAACGTTCCCATATCAGGCACGAGCCCCGAATTTACCGTAACTGGATGGATAAAAATACCAGGCTTGACAGGGGGGCAGTCGTGGACCGAGCCGTTCATAGGATTCAACAACTACCAGGCGTTGGGCCTTCTCGCCAGCGGTGCCGGTATGGTGCTGCACAGGTGCTCTTCAGCCGATACGTCCGTTGACATAAACGGGGTTACAAACTTCGGCAAATGGAACTTCTTCGCAGTGTCGGTAAACTCCCCCAATTACTTCTTCCAATATGGGGACCTGAATGCGTCGACCACCAATACTAATTCATGGAGCAATTCAAACCAGATAATGATAGGCGGACAATTCATGGACTGCGACGGGAATCCATTCATAGGCAACCTTGCTAACATACAGGCGTACTCCACGGCTCTCACGCCCAGCCAGCTGTATACTCTTTACTCGGAAGGAATGGGTGCGCCTCCTGTAAACACAACTCATCTTGCAGGCTGGTGGCCGCTCGCCAACAACACTAACGACTACAGCAGCTACGCAGACCAGGGTACGGCATACGGCCCCGTATCATATCCCTACACTTCGGAGTTCAATATCAGAGTCCTGAATTTCAACGGCTCGGCATCCGCAGGCACGCTGGTGGGCTTCGTCTCGAGCAACGGAATGATAAACGATGCGGGGCGCAGCCTGGCGGAATATACTCCTATCAATGGCAATCTCACAGTATTCATAAATTCCAACTCCCCCTCAAAATCAAACCTCACGATGGTGGTGTTCAACGGCAACACGAGCACCGAAGCAAATCTTTCTGCGTGGTACCCTCTTGACAGGGGGTACGGAAGCAAGGCACTGGACCTGAGTACACACTACCTAAACGGCAGCTTCTCCGGCGGGAAATGGTCTCCAATGGAAAACAATGTGACCACGCTGACCGGCGCCTATTTCAACGGCGTAAACAGCATAATCACCTCCTCAATAACTGAGAAAACTGTGAGCGGTATCACTCTTTCGGCATGGGTCAACAGTACAGGCGCTGGGCAGTTTCCGCAGAACATACTCGAGATAAACGGCACTCCATACACGACCCAAACATTGAGCATAGAGTCCACCGCAGCGACGTCAAATGCAGTAATAGCTTGGGGCAACATAGCCAATACCTTTTCCGATTCGTATTCCGGGAATCTGCCGTCGAAAGGCAGGGAATACCTGGTGACTGGCGTGTGGAACGGTACTAACAACACGCTGCAAGTGTACATAAACGGAAAAATGGTCGCAAGCGGACCTGAAAACGGGACGAAATTCGCAGCATTGACCAACATAAACATCGGAGGCGGCTATCCCGGAACATACAGCTTCAACGGGCTGATATCCAATGTGCAGCTGTATTATCAGCCACTGAGCCCCGCAGCGATAGGCCAGCTTTTCCTGCAGGGCCCGTCAAGCATCCCAATATCCGGGGCAAAGCTGGAGGGCTGGTGGCCGTTCGCTGGGAGCTTCTCGGACTATAGCGCCTCGCCCAGCGCAGCCATCCCATCAAATGTGGTGCTGAAAACTTTCGGATATTCGAACGGCACTTCTTCCCGCATATCCGTGCCGTCATTCAACGGGCTGAGCGGTTCGATAAGCCTGCCGTCATTCAATGCTCTTGATGGCAAGGAGTCGTTTTCGGTGAGCGCATGGCTTGAATACTCAGGCGGGTCAGCGTACTTCACGCAGAATCCATTTCCTGTAGGCTGGAGTGGCTGCACAACTGGGTTCATGTTCACGCCGCCGAGCAATATTACGTTCATGTACTGGTACGGCTCCTCCGCCCCAACATCCGCCGGCTGCCCGCCAAGCCCCAACGGTGCGATATCTCCGGCTTCGATAGGCCTGAAGCAGGGGCAGTGGTATCTGCTTACAGCGACGTACAACTCGATAGCAGGAAACCTGTCCCTTTACGTAAACGGCCAACTGTACTCCACCGCTCTTATGCCATCGGGCGTATATCCGGGAGATTTCGCTGAGACTGGCTATGTGGGCGACGCGCTGGACGGCAACACAGGCACGCAATATTTCAACGGCTCGGTTACCGACCTACAGATATACAACACATCGCTGACTAAGCTGCAGGTCGGGCAGCTATACGAGGAGGGCATCCCAATGCTCAAGAGGGTAAACATATCGGTGTAGCAATGTCAAAGATGAAAATGCAGTTCTGGAGTTTCGACGTCATATTCGCTATAGTCATATTCACTGTCGCGATGACAATACTCGCATTCACATGGTATAACGTAAATTCGGAGCTCGCCATAAGCTCGAGCGGCTCGGGAACTATAATGCAGCTGCAGTCCCAGGTTCTGTCGCAGGCCCTTCTCTCTGAAGGTTACCCTACCCACTGGTATTCACAGATAAATATCAGCAATCCCTCGTCGTGGCAGAAGATAAGTGTTGGAATAGAGGCATCGAACGGGACCGAGATATCCTCAAAAAAGCTGTACACCTTCATGGCCATGGCTGCGTCCGATTACGGGTTGACAAAGCAGCTGCTTGGGGTAAGCTACAATTATTACATAATAATATACAATAGCGAAATAAACATAACCATCGGCTTAAATCCCTCTACAAATGCGGCGCTTACTACCTACGTGATAAGCCGTTACGGCTACATAAATGGCCAGCCTGTCAGAATAAAAATAATGCTATGGACCAATACGCAGTCCGCGGTGGTATGAAATGAACAAAAACATGAAGGGCTTTATATTCACCGTAGACGCGATATTCTCGCTCATAATCGCAACCGCAGCAATAGCAATTCTCCTGTACTCGCATTTCACCCCCGCAAGCTCATATTCTGCCCCTTCGATAGAATCACAGTCAGTTTCACAGGGCCTGATAAGCACCAGTGCAGGAAGCCTTCTATCCGAGAAGGCGTTCAACCCGCCTTTTCTCAGCCCCTACCTGGAGAACGCCTCCGGTGCGGAGGTGGCGGCATTTGACGGCATAAACAGCGGCATAAGCTTCGGCTCGACAACGCTGCTCAACCCAGCTTCAAACGTTACTCTCTCTGCATGGGTGTACGTAAGCAACTATTCCTCCAATGCACGCAATGGCGCCGGCATAATCAGCAAAGGGATCCAGTATGAGATATCGGTGAATTCCATAGGGTACGCTGTCGTCGACGGTGTACTTGCAATAACGCCAGTATACTCGAACACCGTGGTGCCGCTCGATAAATGGGTCCACATTACCGGCGAGCTGTCAAACAACGGCACGGCAGAAATATGTGTCAACATATCATGCAATTCCGCAAGCGGTGCAGCCGAAGCCTCTCTCTCAACATCCTCCGACCCCCTCCAGATAGGCAACGGAACAATCCCCTCCTCTTCAATAGGGTCGCTGTACTTTGACGGCTACATCTCCAACGCACAGGTCTACGATAGGGCGCTCAGCTATAACCAGATAAGCACGCTTGTTTCGGAGGGGCTGTTCGGCAACCCGGTCAACGGGTCTGCTCTTGCTGGCTGGTGGCCCCTGAACGGCAATCCGAACCCTTACAATGGGACAGGCTCGGCGGGCAGCTACGTAGGTTATGTCAACACAGGAATATTGCCATTCGGCACCCTCAACGCTTCGCCATCATGGAGCCTGCTCAACACCCTGACAAGCGCGTATGTGGGGGGTAATGGACCTGAAGGGTCTCTCATATACTCTTCCAGCCAGAACATGAGCGGTTCTGGGTTCTTCATAAACGGAACCTACGCTCCCTCCTTATATGGTGCCTACTTTACTGGATCATCCAACGTCAACATACCCGAATCAAGGCTTATACCTTCTTCGGAATTCAGCGTCTCACTGTGGTTCAAGCAGCAGACCCCTTCGACATACAACTACATGAACATACTCTCCATAAGCGGCATGTATTCCGCATTCCTTGATAGCACCAATCTCCTGTGGAGCGGCTTCCCAGGCAGGTCGATAGGCGTAGTAACTCCATCGACTGGGACATGGTATAACCTTATTGCAGTGGACAATGGCACCTACTGCTGGAGCTATCTTAACGGCGTCGAGTCAGGAGGCACATGGCCCTGCTCACCAGGCTCTGCATCTGCCTCAAGTATCTGCATAGGGTGCAACAATTTCATAGGATACATAAGCAATGTACAGCTTTACGGGTCGGTGCTATCTTCCGCACAGGCTGCAAGCCTGTACGCCAAGGGACTTGGATCTCCGCCTCTTGGCGGAGTATCACTGTCAGGCTGGTGGCCCTTAGCTGGAAATGCGCTTGACCTTTCAAAAAACTTTGATTCTGGGAACGAATCCGGAGTGTCGTTCATTCCCTCGGGATACTACCCCTATCCGTACTCCCAAGCCAGCGAAGTGAGCGCCATAACCATACCGGTAAGCGCAACTTCTCCCGGTCAGCAGAGCGAGATATACAATTCCACGGTGGTAGAATGGAAATGAAATGGATAAAGGGCAGGCAAAAGAAGGGCATACTGCTGACGCTCCTAATGCTGATTATATTCATACTCATGATATCCGAGCTGGTCTCCTACGTGCTTACCAACATAAGCTATAACGAAATAGCGACAAGGACCTCGATAGCGATAAACACGGCTGCATTCAGCACCTCACTTACTTCTGGCATAGCCAGCGACATGCAGTACTCCCTGTACGCTGCCATGCAAAAGCTGTACTCCCAGGGCGTACCTATATCGAATTCCCCATACGGAAACAACGTAGCCATCAGATACCTCTACTCAATGGTATATAATGGCACCGCGGACGGCGTGACGTACAACTCCATGCTAAATTCCTCCATTGTAAATTACGTGCCAGCTATGGAAAAACATGCATCTGTTCTGGGCTTCGGCCTTAAGATACTCAATCCATCCCTGCGTGTCTACGAAAACGGCACGTGGTCAATCTCCTCGGAGTACACCGCGCTTGCCATCATAAATTCATCATCCGGTACCTTCACATACCCG
>JAJZYW010000032.1 GCA_021797895.1 Microcaldota archaeon
CCTAAACATATTCTCGGAGAAGCTTGCAGGATCCTCAACCTTCATAATGGAGACTCCTGAGAATGCGGAAGGCAATGATGCCTCGAATCTTGCAGCCACGGAGCGCATCATATCCAAGGCGGGCATGTCAAAGCTCATAGAAAGAGCAGCCTTGAAAGGATGACGAAAGCGATCGATGTCGAAGCGTTGTCGTCAAACGCTATCGGCAGGCTCTCTACTACCGCCAAAGCGATTCCAATAGGGATTGCGTACAGCCCTATGAGCGGTATGCCTATCGCTTCAAGTACAACGAAATATGACAGGGTGCCGGCAAAGCTCTTCCTCCTGTTGTGCGGAAGCTTCCTCCTGCCAGCAACAACCCCTACTATAGTAGCGGCAGAATCGGCAAAGAATATCGCTGAGAGCCCGAAGAGAGCGTAATTTACCGGGGCAACGAGCCCAAGTATGAGCATGCTCCCGGCAGCCATGAAGAGCGCGCCCTCGCCGCTTACTGCTCTCTCTCTTTCGAAGCTCCTGGCGAACCTTCCCACCGCGTTTTCAGCTTGCATGGACGCGCTGTTGAATAGGTAGCCGAGAAGCGCCAGCCCAGCCACTGCGAGTATGCCGTATATCCTTCCGGCAGCAAGGAACACCGCTATTACAATAATTCCAAGCGCAATCTGTACGACATCCCTCCTTATCTCGAGCTTCCTTCTGCCATTCTTCTGGGGTTTCCTGCCCCTGAAGCCGTAAATCCTCGCCTCCAGCCCTGCCATGAGACCTATGCCACAAGCCGCGGCAAAACTGGTAGCGGAGACGTCTGCGCCGGACAGCAGCACCATGAGGCCGAGGTATGCGAATCCCATTATCACGAGCGGATAGAACAGTGCATTGTCATCCAGATAGAAGAAAGCCGAGAGCGATATGAACACCGCTATCGCCCCTGAGAGCAGCGCCGCACCTGCGTATCCAGCAAGCAGCACTGCGGCATAAGCTACCGCGAACGAAACCAACGCGCTCGACAGCACTATTGCCTTCTCCCTGCGCTTTTTCCCATAGACAAGCCCAGCCGCCGCAGCCGCTATCACCGCGGGCAAGAGCAGAACTACCATATCCCACATCATAAGACCTTAAGGGGCTATCCTGTTTATCATCCTTGGGAAGGGTATCGCGTCGCGTATGTGGTCCAAGCCGAGGAACCACTTTATCATCCTTTCAACTCCGAGCCCGAACCCTGCGTGCGGCACGCTGCCGTACCTCCTCAGGTCTATGTACCACTCGTAGTTCTCCATGTTGAACTTTATCCCCTTCGCCTCTTCAAACTCCTTGAAGCGCGACATCAGCTCGTCCTTGCGCCATATCCTCTCGCTTGCGCCTATTATCTCGCCGTGTCCCAGCGGAGCCTGAAGGTCTACGGACATTGAGGTGCGTTCGTCCTTCCTGTTGACCGGGACGTAGAACGGCTTCAGTTCCTTCGGCCAGTACATAACGAATGCGGGCTTCTTCTCATTGGCAGTGAGAAGCTTCTCCTCGTCGACGCCGAGGTCGTCCCCCCACTTAAGGCTCTTGCCCTTCTGGTTGAGCTCCTCGAGCGCCTGCTCGTACGTCATCCTCCTGAATGGCGGTTTTATCACTTCGAGTTTTGCCCTTTCAACGCCTAGCGCCTCAAGCGTGTCCGTATCGTTCTTCAGCAGCCTCTGCGCAACGTGGCTCACCATCTGCTCCTCGAACTTCATGAGCTTGTTGAGGTCGTAATGCGCCGCCTCCATCTCAAGGTGCCAGTACTCCGCAAGGTGCTTTATCGTCCTCGATTTCTCCGCCCTGTATGACGGTGCGAATGTGTAAACCTTGTCGAGCGCGTATATCATCGCCTCAGCATAGAGCTGCGAGCTCTCAGTCAAGTAGGCTTTCTGGCCGAAGTAGTTGACCTCGAACATATCAGCTCCTGTCTCTCCTGCCGATTTGGTTATGAGCGGAGGCGTTATCTCGTAGAAACCCTTCTTGTCGTTGAATTCCCTGAGGTACCTGAATACGTGAGAGCGTATCTTCATTATGTTTATCATCTTCGTGCTCCGCAGCCAGAGGTGCCTCTTGTCGAGAAGCAGCTCTGTGCTCTGGTATTCTGTTATTGGGAATGGCTCGCTGATGCTTATGCAATGCACCTTCTCCGCCTCTATCTCGAGGCCTGTCGGAGCCCTCTTGTCCTCCTTGAGCGTGCCGCTCAGCTCTATGCTCGATTCTACGCTCGCATCCTGCGCATCCTTCCAGGACTTGGCGTCTACCAGATCCTTCTTTACAGAAGCTTGTATAATGCCGCTTCTGTCCCTTACCACTATGAACACTATGCCTCCGCTCTCCCTCTTCCTGTGCACCCATCCCCTGACGGATACCTTCTTGCCCGCTTTTCCCGATATGTCGGATACGTAAGAATATGCCATTCAATCACTCTCTTTCCAACCGGATATCTCTTGCATGTTTGCAATATATAGCTTTTCCGTGTCAAGCCCTGGCTTTTACACCAGCGACACTATCCATATGGCAGCTATGAATCCCCCGACGATTATTGCAGGTATAACTACCCTTCCCATAGCTATCACTGAGTCGAGCACGGTCGCTATCCTGTCCTGCACGTTGCGCCCCCACACCTTGAAGTTCTTCACAGTGCCCCTGCTGTGCATCACGTCCACCTCCTCCATAGATTTCATGGCATTCCTGATGCACGAATCTATGTGAGGCTTGAGCTGCCTGAACGAGGTGGACCTTCCTAGCACGTTGCTCGCAGTCATGCCGAGCGAATTCACTGCGTGGGTATCCGTCGTGCACACCTCTGCATCGATCCCGTATTTCGTCTTGACGTGCTTCACTATCTGGTTCCTCAGCGCAGGGAGCATGTTGTTCGCGTTGAACTGCAGCAGAGCGTAGCTCTTCTCTCCTATCGCGAATACTGCTGAATTCATCATCCCGTCAGCTATGTCCTGCGGTTCGTCCAGCTCCTCGAATATGCTTTCACACGCAAAGCCTGCGCGCAGCCTGTCCGATGAAGCTACCTCGCCGCTCGACCTGAACGCCTCGACATACTCCTGCTGCTGCTTTGAATTGAATCCAACTCCGTCGAGTTCCTCCTTCGGCGCAGTTTCGTACCTTGAGTTGTGCGCGTCCACTATCGCTGCATTTATGCCATCAGCCTCAGCCACTCCCTTTATCACCGCAGCAGCCTCGGGGGAGACGTCCTCAGTGACGCGCGGCGCCCTCGATATTATGTCCAGCTCCGAATCTCCGAACCTTAGCCTGTCTATGTGCGAATCCCCATAAGCGCCCTTCATGTAAGCGAATCTGCCGGACACCTTTGCAGCGTTAGCCACGCCGTCGTCCAGCGCCTTCTTCAGCACCGCCGCCTGTGATGATGCCACCGGGTTGAAATCAACGTTAACTCCTGGGTGCATGATGAAAGATACTGAGCCGTATTTGTGCCTTGCGTAA
>JAJZYW010000014.1 GCA_021797895.1 Microcaldota archaeon
AGTGGAGTGCTGATGCACAGCAGGCCGGAGATGAACAGAGTGATATTGGAGGCGCTGAGAATGGCAAACCCGTTCGAATACCACAGGGTGTTCCTTTTCGGAAGGGTATACGTCGAAACCCCGGAAAATGAGGATGGCAGCGTTCAGAGTGTACAACGCAACGATGAGGAGAATGGAATAGCGAGGGCGCTTGCAGGTTTCACTTTCCTTCACGATAACAGCCCCGGATTGGGAGCATTCCATCGCAAGGTGGTAGGGATGGCGTGCGATTACCTGAGGGAGCTCAGCAGGGAGGAGCCGTACCGCGCAGCGGAGCTTCTTCTGAAGCTTGATGGAAATGGCGGATCGGTGCACGAATTGGCTGGCGGACTGCAGAAAAAGCTCTCAGCCATAGAGGCCGAAGCTGGAGAATTGATGGACATATTCATACGCATGTCAAACGGCGCAGATGCAGGCGCAGTCGCCCAATCCGATTCTACGCCCAGGGCGATGGGTCTGATGGACAGCATAATAGAGGCATTTGGCATCCTGGACAGGGCAAAGGCCGCATTGGCTTCAGGGAATCTCAGGAGATAGGAGAGTGTGCTGGTGCTCCCGACATACCGGAATCGAATTCGCGCTTCAGGATCTCGTATATGCTGCAATCCATGAATCTTCCTCCCCTTGACATCTCCTCCCTGAGAACGCCGCAGTTCTTGAAGCCGAGCTTCTCGAGAAGCCTGGCAGAGCGGACGTTGTCCGTCGGAACTATGCAGCTTATCTTGTTGAGGCCAAGATCGTAGAAGCCGATGCGCAGAAGAAGTGCCGAAGTTTCTGTGCCGTAGCCCTTGTGCCAGTACTCCTTTCCTAGCCAGTAGCCTATCTCGGCGTGGCTCTCCTGGCTGTTTATCCTGCCTATCCCAGCCGCGCCTATGATTCCGCTTCCTTCTATTGCGACTGCGAAATGGAACCCTATGCCTGCAGCTGCCTCTGCAACCGAGGCTTCGATGAAAGAGAGGGCATCATCCCTTCCGTACGGGAAAGGGAACTGCTGCTCAGATGCAGCGTACATTGAGACCTCGGCGTCGTTGCCCAGCTCGGCGAGCCTGTCCGCCATGGAAGGCTCAAGAGGAAGGAAGGATACGCGCATCCCTTCTGATGTGGATTGCATCTCAGCGCCTTACGTAAGGCTTGACGAACATGTAGAAGCGCTCCTCGCCGCGGAGCTCGGCTATGATGCGCTCGCTTATGATCTTTGCAGGGTCCTGCATGAGCGTCACCCTTGAGGATATGTCTGAGAAGCTCTCGAACTTCTTTGCCTCGCGCTGCTTCAGTATCGCGGTGAGGTGCTTCTTGCCTATGCCAGGGAGCAGCTCGAGCGAGTGCTGGCGTATGTTTAGCGGCCCGGCGTTGTTGAATATGTCAACGAACCTCTTCTCGTTCTCCGATATTATCTTTGAGAGGACGACTGGCAGCTCGCCCTTCGCAGTCTCTGTCAGCTGGTCGTAGGTTATCCTGGACTTTATTAAGGATATCTTTTCGCGCTCGGCGCTGCCTATGTACACCTTTTCGCCGAGAGACATCGTAGTGTCTGGCTTTGCAGTAGCTTCAAGAAGCGTAAACCAGTTCTCGCCTATCAGCTGTGCTATCGGCTCGGGCTTGGTAGAAAAAGACTTGCCGCTGCGCATGAAGTCAAGCACGTATGCATTCTCCTCCCTTCGCTCCTCGCCAGCCATCTGATACCAACCTTCATATATTCCGCAGCCTCAATCATGATTTCAGCCACGCTCTTTTAATATCGAAAGTATATGCGATACTTCCTCGTCCGTAACTGGCCTGTTCTCGCTCGCGAATATCTGCTTGAGCAGCATCGCGTTCTTCGGCCTTATGTCGCTTATCTTTGATATGATCCTGTCAGTATAGCTCGAATCCTTTCCCAGTTCAGACTTGAGCTTCTCGAACTTCTTCTTCTCCATGCCGTATTTCTTGGCGTGCTCGAGCGCCACTTCCTGCTCGTAGGTGGGCTCCTTCATCTTGCGCCTCTCTTCGAGTATCTCATACACTTCTGTAAGCGTTGCGACCCCCTTGAATTCAGCTTTCTCACCAATCATAGATACCACTGCACAAAAGCCGAAACTATTAATAGTTTTACTTCGAATGCTTTCATATTTATATGCCCGTAAGGGTATATAAAGCTTTTGAGGAGATGCAACAATGGACGGAAAAGAGGCGTACCAGAAGGTCCTTGCAGAGGTAAAGAAGCACATATCAGGCAAGGAGGACGTGATAGAGCTGATGTTCATCTCCATAGTGGCGAACGGGCACGTTCTTCTGGAGGGCGTGCCGGGTGTCGCAAAGACGACGATGTCGAAAACCCTTGCGGAGAGCATAAGCGCAAGCTTTGGCAGAATACAGGGAATGCCTGACCTTGACATAAGGGACGTGATAGGCTATACGTACATGGATGACAAAGGCGAGGTGCAGCTCAAGAAGGGCCCGATATTCAACAACATGCTTCTCATCGACGAGCTCAACAGGGCGCCTCCAAAGACAACTACGAGCCTTCTTGAAGCGCTTGAGGAGCGCCAGGTCACCATAGGGGGCCAGGACATGAAGCTGCCTGACCCGTTCATAGCGTTCGCGACGCAGAACCCGCTGAACATAGAGGGTACGACAGCATTGCCAAAGGTGCTTGCCGACAGGTTCCTTCTCAGGATAGAGGTCAAGTACCCTTCCATGGAGGAGGAGGCGCAGATGCTAAGGATAAAGGAGAAAGAGAGCAGGAGCGACGTGGATGGGGTGCTGGGCAAGGATGAGATACTTAAGCTCCAGGAAGAGGCTAAGAAGGTGAGCATAAGCGACGACGTGATAGGCTACATAACGCGCCTCGTCGATGCAACCAGGAAGGATATCCACGTGGTTATGGGAGGAAGCCCGAGAGCCGAGATAAGCTTCATGAACTGCGGAAAGGCGAAGGCGCTAGTTGAGGGAAGGAGCGAGGTGACAGTTGACGACATAAAGTTTCTTGCCAAGCCCGTGCTGAGCCACAGGATATTGGTAAGGTCAACAGGAGGAATAGGAGTCAACGGAGTAATTGACGGATTGGTGGCTACGCTGCACTGAGTGACATTTATGAAGATGCAGAGCGCTATAGAATACCTGACGACATATGGATGGGCTATACTTGTGATAGCGATAGCCTTGGCAGTTCTTTATGAGCTGGGCCTCTTCAGCCCGAGCACGTACGTGCATACCTCATGCGTGTTCGAGGCGGACTTCGGGTGCCTGGGCAGCACTTTTACCGAGAACGGCATTCTTACCATAAACGTCGAGCAGTCCACCGAGGGACCGATAAACGTAACATCGATAGGATGCAACTCGGAGCCCTCCATATCGCACATGGTCGCGTTCTCCACCCCCTACACCATACCTATAGGCGGCAACCAGACCTTCGTAGTGCAGTGCTACATGAACAATACGGCGCCTTACAGCGGCAGCATAGGAGACCTGTATACCGGCTACGTGGAGATGAACTATACTGACATACAGTCTGGCTTCCCGCACACGCTCACTGGAGAAGTTCAGGAGAAGGTAGTTTCGAAGTAGCTATGTTTCTTGAAAATTTTACGGGGTCAGCCTTTTCCTGTCCCTCGGGAACATTGCGCATTCGCGTATGTTGCTCATTCCTGTTATCTGCATCGTGAGCCTCTCGAGGCCGATGCTCCATCCTGCGTGCGGCGGCGCCCCAGATCTCATGGCGTCTATGTAGAACTTGAAGCCGTCCGGATTCATCCCCTTCTTCCTTATCGACTCTATCAGCAGCTCGGGCAGGTGTATACGCTGTGCGCCGCTCGATATCTCCACGCCGCGGTATATCATGTCGAAGCTCTTCGTTATCTCGGGGTTGTTGTCGTCAGGCATCGAGTAGAAGGCTCGCAGCGACGTGGGATAGTCCCTGACTATAACCGCCTCGCCGAACAGGTCCTTGACCAGCGCCTCGGATTCGCGCGAGAGGTCGTCGCCGAACTTTATCTCCTTGCCGCTGGCGGCTATCGCGTCGACGACCTCCGAGTACGTGGTTATCTTGACGTTGGGCACCTGGAGATCCTTCTGCAGTATCTTCAGCTCCGGAGCGTTCTTCTCGTTTACGTCCTTTATTATGGATACCAGCACGTTCGACAGGAGTGAAGCCGCATCGTCCGAATTTGCGAAGCCTATCTCGATGTCCATCTGCGTCGACTCGTTCAGATGGTAGGAGGTGTTTGACTTCTCGGCCCTGAACACTGGCACTATTGAGAACACCTTGTCCAGACCGCCTATCACGGCGAGCTGCTTGTACAGCTGCGGCGACTGCGCCAGGTAAGCCTTGGTCTCGAAGTAGTCGACGCTGAACAGCTCTGTCCCGCCTTCTGTTGCTTCCGCCACTATGTCTGGAGGGCGTATCTGTATGAACCCGTGGTTCATCATGTAGGATGAGAAGCTGTTGAGTATCGTTGATTGTATCTTGAATATTGCGGTCGTCTCTAGGCGCCTCAGGTCTATGTACCTGTAGTTGAGCCTAACGTCGAGATCCGCGTCTACCTTGCCAGTTACCTCAAACGGTATGCGCCATGATATCGGGTTCAGGTCGACAACCTCCGACGGCACTATCTCGAAGCCGCTCCTTGCCTCCTTGTTCTCCTTGACCACCCCGGTAATCTTAACGACGCTCTCCTTGGGGAGCGACATTGAGGATATCACATCGTCAGGGACTACACCCTTCTTTGCAGTAACCTGCACTATGCCGCTCCTGTCCCTGAGCAGCAGGAAGGTTATCTTTCCGAGCTCCCTGACCTCGTGAACCCAGCCTGCGACTGTCACGCTCTTGTTGCTGAGCTCCGCACTGAGGTCTGAAACGTAATGGGTTCTTATCATCAAACCACGCTGCGACTACCCTTTTATCGCATGATTCATTATAAAGCTTTGTCAGATGAGCAGGGCTACTTGGAGAGCACTATCTGCATGGAACTGACCTTTGACTTGGTGCCGTCCTCGTTCTGCACCTCCTCGGACTTTATCGTTATACTTGGGCCGCTCGGATTAGGCATGGCGGTTATGAACCTGTTCCTGGCTATTTCGACAACGTCAACAGCCTTGGAGATCGCGTTGCCGCGCGCCTTTATCGTCACCTTGCTCTGGCCACTGTTGAACTGCGTCACAACTGCGAGCACGTAGTTCATCGTTGGTTTCTTGCCTATGTATATGACATTGTCCTGGCCCTCGAGATGCGCGCTCTCCCCTGCCGAGGCTGCCTGCCCGACCTTTGCGCTTATCTGTATGAAGCTGACCTTTGACTTGGTGCCATCCTCGTTCGCAAGCTCCTCCGAGCCTATCTTTATGCCTTCGCTTCCAGGCGGACTGATGCCTGGCATGAACCTGTTGCGCACTATTTCGGCCACGTCAACCGCGCGGGAAATCGCGTTGCCGCGCGCCTTTATCGTCACCTTGCTCTGGCCGCTGTTGAACTGCGTCACAACTGCGAGCACGTAGTTCATCGTTGGCTTCTTGCCTATGTATATTGTATTCTCCCCGTCCGCGCCGTTGGTCTTGTTGTTTTGTATTTCCTCAGCCATGCTCACACCATTAGTAACAGTATAGGATTTGGTTGCCCAAATATCGCCTGATGATTTATTTATTGGAGCAGCTATTTATAGATTGTGCTTTTTAGCGGTTTTACCGGCGTTGCATGCGGCGCGGAGCTTATTTTTAGTAGTATATAAGAAGTCAAAGCACCTTTGAAAGCTTCTTTATCGCATCAATCTCTGCGTCGATATCGATGCTCATCCCAAGCTCCTGCATCGCATGCAGGGGATACGCGATCGCCAGTTCGAGAAGCAGCTTGCCCTCCGGCTCTATTCCCTGCTTTTTGGCGTATGGCAGCTCGGCTCTTATTGACCTGTATATGTACGCCAGCACTCGCTCCGTAATTGCGAGAAGCGCTGCCTCGTCCACTGATTTTGAGGATATTATGCTCGACGACTCAGCCTCGCCCCACGAGACTATTTCGCTCGTCTTCTCGAATACCTTGCCGAAGGAGCGCATGAACTCGGGCGCCACAGGATAGAACACCTTGTAGAAGACGTAGCCGAACGGAATGCCGTAGGTCTTGCGCATTACGAGCCCGGAGACTACGACACGCTGCTTCCAGTCCTTTATGCCGCGTATGAAGCTGAAGACGTCCTTCACCTCCTTTGAAGGATCGGAGAGCTTGTTGCCCAACCCTTCAATGAGGTTGCGCACAGCCCTTGCGTGACCCTGGCTCACCTCGGAAAGCTCGGCAAAGTGCGGCGCATATTTCAACGCGTCGGCGCCCAGCCTGTCTGACGACCACTCCAGGTATATTTTTGATATCTCCTCCTCGCCGTAGTAGAACATGTCGAGCAGGTGCATCACGAACTTGATGTCGAACTTCATGCCGTTTGGCAGCCTCACGTGAGAGTTTGTCACCTCGCCCTTCTTGCGCTTGATCTCGACGAAGCTCGCAGCGTGCTTTATTGCCTGTATGGGATTGCCGCGTATGTAGCTGTATATGTAGGGCTTTGCCCAGGATGGTATCCCATACTTTTCCAGGAGTTCGTCAACCGCCTTGCGCGGGCTGCTAATGGCCATTCATACCACACCAATACTGGCTATAACACCTATTTTATTACTTCCTCTTCTTTGCACCACCGTGCTTTTCGCTTTCGGCATCGCTGACCTCTGCGCTTTTCTGCATCTTTGAGCGCGATGAGCGCTTTGAGCGCATGTTGATTGCGAGGAACGCCAGCACTGCAACCACTATCACCGCAATTGCCGCGTATGCGTAGCCGGAGAAGTTTGCGGTGCTACCGCTTGGCTGGGCGCCGGAAGGGGCGTACTGCTTGCCGCCTACTGCCATGTAGTAGCTGTTTGACCCGGAGAATTGCTGCGATATTGCGCCGTTTGGCTGGCGCCACTGCTCGTATATGGTTGCGGGATAAGATCCGTCCGCGCCGTTCGAGTCGACATCCACGTAGAACGTGACGGTGGTGCTCTGGTTGGGCGCGAGGCTGTCTATGTACGCGTTGCCGGATATCGGAGTTATCGGGTATATTGACTGCAGCGAGAGCGATACCTGCGATGCAGGTTCGTTGCCCACGTTCTTTATCGTATACGCGACAGGCTTGTAGGTTGCACCTGGCTGGAGGCTTCCCTGCACGGAGGTTATGCTAAACACCGCCGACGGGAACACGCTCAGGTTTATCGGAACCACTTTCGAATAGTTGCCGGCGTAGTTCGCGCCTTCATATGACAGCGATGCATACAGGTGCGCAACGGAGCTTGGCTCGGACTGGTTGGAGCTGACCGTTATCGTTTCGGGAACCGACTGCCCAGGCTGCAGCGAACTTATGAAGAAGCTCGCGGCTGCGCTTCCCACTATAGCCCCGCTCCCGCTGCGGAACGATACGCTTACGTTCCTCGCTGTGCCGCTGCCGACGTTCTCTACGGCAACCTCAACCGACTGGTTCGCACCCACGTAGAGCTGCGAGGGCTGCGTTGATTGCACTGCCGCTATGATGTCAGGGCTGTTTAGAAGCACGGCTATTGGAACGCTTGTATTTGTGTGCACATAAGTCCCATTCTCGTCCTGGTAGCTGAGCGTCAGCTTCACAGAGTGGGTGCCGTTGGTTATATTGCTTGCGACGAAAACCGATGCGGCTGAACTGTATGAGGCGCCAGCTGCCATTGTGCCGAGTATCAGCTCCTCGGCTCCGGAAGGCTTGAAATATGTGGAGTTGTCTATTGTCGCGGTGACGTTATACGCCGTACCCGTGCCGGAGTTGTGGGCATCGACTTCGAACTGCATGTCGGAATTTGGAACAATCTGCGATGATGGCGCTAGGCTGAAGCCTATTCCAGGCTTGCCATGCACGTATATGCTTATTGGCATCACTGACTCGCCCGGAGTGTCGTAGCTGGTAACGCCGTTGCTCACCGAAGTTTCGTAAGTTGCTACAACGTCTATCGTGTATATGCCTGATTGCAGGGTAGATGGAATATGAATCTTGTATGTGTATATATCGAAACCGCTGCCTCCATAGATGCCGCTTCCCACCACCCCTATCAGGTTGGTGTCGGAGGGGGATACGTTGAGGAGGGGATTCGATGCCTCAAGCTGCAGGTTCACGTTCTGCAGAGTCCCGGAATACGAATTGAACAGCTGGAATGATATGGTTGCATTCTCTCCGGAAACGACGTACTGCGGCGAGAGCGTGAGCGCCTGAAGCGAGAGGGCACCGCTTCCGCTTGGGGCGCCGCCCGTAGATCCGGAATTAACGGACTGGGCGTACGCTGCCTGGACCAGGAGCATTGCGACCATTACAGGCAGCACAATGGCAAATACCTTGCTTGTTTTCCACATTTTTACACCTTTTAACATTTTATCGTCAGCTTATGTTCGGCTTGAACAGCTTGAAGCTCGCCAGCACACCGAACGCCAGGAATGCGGCGAGCACTCCAATGTCAAGCAGTATGGAGCTCATTGGGAAGTAGCCGACCAGCATTACATCACGCATTCCAGATACGGCGTATGTCATTGGATTGAATGTGCTGAACGGCTGCATGAATGCAGGAAGCGAGCTTGATGGGAAGAACGCCCCGGAAAGGAACCACATAGGAAGCACTATCACGTTGCCCAGTATGGAATACGTCTGTATCTGCGACATCCTGGACGCGAGTATTATTGTCACTCCGCTGAATCCAAGGGATATCATTATCACTATGAGTATTATCCAGAGCACGCCGAGCGCGCCCATCGCCACTCCTGCCCCTGCTATAAGCCCAACGGCCAGCGCCAGCACGCCGTACAGCACGGATTGTACAGTGCCTGAGAGGACCTTGCCAAGTATGACCGCATTCTTGCTTATCGGCGAAAGAAGGAACGACTTGAGATTCCCCAGCTGCCTGTCGGTTATAAGCGATATGCCTCCGCCGAAGAGCGAGCCGAAAGCGGCAACCATGGCTATTATGCCAGCTGTCAGGAACGTCTTGTAGTTTGTGTTTGCGCCGTAGAGCAGCACTGATGAAAGGCCATAGTCAACGGGCTTTGGAGGGGTGTTGAACGCCTGGCTGAAAGTGGAAGGATCCACCGCAAAGCCCTCCGAAACCGAGCTTATCGTCGAAAGCGCTGCAGGGACAGCCGCAAAATTGCTCTCGCTGTAGTATACGTCCACGTCAGAAGCGCTGCCTGAGCCCTTGGTTGGAAAGGTGGGCAGTATGACGACCACTGCGGATACCTTGCTGTTGTGGAGCAGAGTGAGCGCGCTCTGCTGCGTGGTGACGTTCACTACAGAAAGGGACTGGCCGTGCTGCAGGTCGTTTATGAATGCGAAGGATGCCGGATTGTTCGCGTAGTTGACCACTGCTATGCTGGTGTTGAATGAGGAGGCATTTATGTTGCCGAAGAAGAATATTATCACTATTGGGAAGATTATCGAGCGGATTATGTTGGTTTTGATGTTGCTCTTGAATACGAGCATCTCGCGCCTGAATATTGTGAGCGTATCTTCTACAAATGTAATAAAATCACCTCATCGTGAGGAGAGCATTCCTATCGGATTGGAATTCGCCTGCCTTGTCCCTGATGTTTGACCCAGTCAGCTTTATGAAGACGTCGTCCATGGTTGGAAGATGCATGCTGACCGCCGCTACTGTGAACTTGGATTTCTTTAGCTCGTTGAGTATGTGCGGCAGCTTTTCTATCGGGTCGTCCTCTATCAGCCCTGTTACCTTGTCGTCCTTAAAATCTGACGATATGCCGAATTTCGATTTGAGCAGCTGCGCCACCTTCTGCGCCTCCTGCTGCGTGGTTATTATCTCCAGCACCTGGCCCTTGGACACCATCCGCTTTAGCTCGGATGGGGTGCCCATCGCCTTGAGCTCGCCATGGTCTATTATCGCTATGCGATTGCACAGCTGGTCTGCCTCTTCCAGGTACTGGGTAGTGAGTATCACCGTTACGCCCCTGCTGTTGAGCTCCTTTATCTGCTTCCACATTTCAACGCGGTTTTGCACGTCCAGCCCGGTGGTGGGCTCGTCCAGGACTATTATTTTGGGCGCGTGCAGCATGGATTTCACCAGGTACAGACGCCGCTTCATCCCACCGGAGAAGGTGCCCGCTTTCTTGTCCTTGAATTCGAGAAGCTGCGCCCATTCCAGGGCCTCGTGTATGCGCTTGGCCCATTCTTCGTGCGGCATGTGGTAGAGCCTCGCCGCAATCTCGAGATTTTCGTATGCAGTGAGGTCGCTGTCCACTATAGTCTCCTGCGCCATGAACCCGACGACCTGCTTTACGGCTGAAGAAGCCTTCTCGGCGTCGAGGCCCTCTATTGTTATGCGCCCGGAAGTGGGCTTCACTATGCCAAGAAGCATGCTTATTGTGGTTGTCTTGCCTGCGCCGTTCGGCCCGAGAAGGCCGAATATCTCGCCCTTCTTTATCGAAAGATTCATCCTATTGACGGCGGTGAAATCGCCGAACTTCTTTGTAAGGTTGAATATCTCTACCGAATTTGCCACCATCATCCCTCGAGCTGCTTCGCGACGTTCTTCATCGCATCCTTCAGTATCTTTTTAGATTCTGCAAGCGCTTTCTCTCCTTTTCCCGTCAAAGTATAAAAGTTCTTTATCTTGCCTCCGGAGAGCTTCTTCTGCTGGTTCACATAGCCGAGCCGCTCGAACTTGGATAGCGTGTTGTAGATGTCATTCTTTATCGCCATCTTGTCCTTCCTGTATTTCGGGATGTGCCGTGCCACATGGTCTATCAATTCGTAGGCGTATATGTTGCTGCTTGCCTTCTTTATCTTGCCCAGTATGACTAGTTTCATTATGAGGTGGTACATGTCCTTGGTCATGTAGTACTTCATTCCCTCGTCGGCACCCTTTGCCCTGGTTTCTGACATAAAGCTTACCGCGGCATTTAGATTTAATGTAAACTAAGTTTTAATTAAACTAGTTTATTTTTAATCTAAAATAATAAAAAGCTTGCCACACAAATACGCACTGACGCTGCCGCTTGTACTGCATGTTGCCTGCTTTCTTGAAAGTAGGTATTTAAGCATTTATTCCGTATCTCCTATCGTACCAGTTTGGGTGTTATAATAGCAGAAGAAGCCAATACAGCGGTGCCCGAAGAAAATGCCGATACTCAAGCGAAGGCGCCTGAAGCGCAGCAGCCTGAGCAGAAGGAGGCAGCAGCTGAGGCTACGGCTGAAGAGAAGGAAACGCCGGTGCCAGGAGAGGATGACCAGGCAACCACGAAGATAGACGCGCTCTACGAATACATAAAGAAGCACGGGAAGAGCGACATAACTACAGTGGCATCCTCGATAGGCGTGGCCCCCAACATAATAGAGGGCTGGGCTAAAGTGCTGGAGAACGGCAGGCTTGTGAAGATATCGTACGCTGTCGGGAAGATGTACGTTGAGCTCGAAAAACGCTCTGCAGAAGAAGAGGAAACGATGCAGAAAAAGGTTGAGATGCAGCTGGAGTCCGAAGATTCGCTCCTTTCTTCGCAGGAGATAGAGCTGGAAAGGTTCAGCAAGGAGCTGGGCGCGCTCAGGGAGGACACCAAAAAAGCCACGGAGACTTATTCCAAGGTGCTGCCCGACGTGCACAGGCTTTTCGATGAGATAGATAAGGCTTACAAGAGCATAGAGCGGGAGAAAAACGAAATGGAGAACACGCGCAAAAGCTCCGAGAGAGTGTATACCGAGATCTCGTCAAAAATCGACGAGACGCTTGCGAAGATCAGCTATTTCTCTTCTGACGAATTCAACGCGAGATCTGCGGGTATAAATGACGCGATAGCGAAGACGATAAAGGGAGCGCAGGATATAGAGAAGACGCTTGTCGAGATACACAAAGGAAAGGATGTCGAGCTGGAGGCGATTGACAAGGAAATAACTCAGAGGGCGAACGAGATAAAGAGGCAGATAAAGGAGGCAAACGAGGTCATGAGCAAGGACCTGTCGGCGTACCGCGCAGGACTGGAGAAGACCTACAAGGATATAGAGAAGGACGCAAAGTCAGCCAGGGAGACGCTCAAGGAGGTAGAAAACTTCAAGAAGCACAAGGATATGGTGCTCAAGGAGCTCAACAACGCCAAGTCCAACTTCAGGGACAGGTACGAGAAGCTCAACAAGGAATTCGACGTCGAGGGGGCGGTATTCAACAAAAAATACGATGAGATAAATTCGAAAATGGCCTCTGTCAGGGAAGGTTTCGGAAAGGCAGCCGAAATAGATTCGAGGATAAGGTCTGTGGAGGAGTCGATATCTGACATAGAGAAGGAGATAAAGAAGGCCAGGGGCGACATAATGAAGCTGCACGAGCAGGTGACAGTCCTGCAAAGGATGCGGAACATGCCCATAGAGAAGAAGACAGAGGCGGTAGCTGCGCTCGGCGAGAAGAGGCAGAACAGCAGGAAGAAACTTATAGACATATTTGAGAAGGTCGGCGATGCAAAGAAGAAGCTTCAGTTTGATAGTAAGGATAGCGAAGGAGAGGAAAAGACCGGCGATAAACAGGCATGAGACATCAAAAGTTTATTTTATCTTTAGATTTATGTTATAACGGGTATTGGGATGGGAAGTGAGGAGAAGGAGGAGAAGGTTCTTGCAAACTATAATCTTGATGCGCATGGTCTTCCCGTAGAGGTGAAGATAATTGAGAAGGGCGGATTCGTGCCTGACTACGAGGTCTCCTTCCCCGGAGTAGGATCCGCTACGAAACTGCTTCTTATGTCTTTAAGGGGGGAGCTCATAACCATAGTCCCTGTGGACTCGGAGAAGCTTGGCAACAAGGAGTACAGGGAGAAGCTCAACCAGAAATATCTCGAGGCAAGCAGCGTACTCATAGACAGATACCTTCCAGGCACGGACACCGAGACAAAGGAGCTGCTGAACGCGTACGTGCTCAACATGATGCTTGGACTGGGGGACCTAGAGGCACCGCTCGCCGACGAGAACCTCGAAGAGATAACGGTCAACGGGGCGCGCGACTACATATGGGTTTTCCACAGGAAGCTGGGCTGGTGCAAGACCAATATAAAACCGAATAGCGAGGAGGGAATCTACGAGCAGGCGGAGCAGATAGGCAGGAATATAGGAAGGGAGATAAACAACCTGGCGCCGCTGATGGACGCGGAACTGAGCGACGGATCGAGAGTAAACGCGACGCTGTTCCCGATATCGCAGAACGGCAACACTCTCACGATAAGAAAGTTCTCGAAGAACCCGTGGACTATGACGGGGCTTATGAAATCCGGCACGATAAGCGCGGCGATTGCTGCGACCGTATGGCTCTGCATACAGAACGAAATAAGCCTACTGGTTGCGGGAGGAACTGCAAGCGGAAAAACCAGCTTCCTTAATGCGATGAGCATATTCCTGCCGCCGAGCAGGAGAATAATATCGGTAGAAGAGACGAGGGAACTTTCTCTCCCGAGCTTCCTGCAGTGGCTGCAGATGCTCACCAGGTCGCCTAACCCCGAAGGCAAGGGAGCGGTATCGCTCTACGATCTCATGATAAACGCCCTCAGGCAGAGGCCCGACGTAGTCATGATAGGAGAAATCAGGACCGTGAAGGACGCGGAGACGCTTTTCGAGGCAATACACACCGGTCACTCGGTGTACGGCACCGTCCACGCGGATAACGCCCAGGATACAATAATCAGGATGACAAACCCCCCGATAAACGTGCCGAAGATAGTCATAAACGCGCTCGGCGCCGTGATAGTGCAGTTCAGGCACAGGTCGAAGGGGATAAGAAGGACGTTCGAGTTCGCTGAAATACTCAGGACAGGAGACGCGAGCGTGATGTATAGATGGGACGTCAGGGAGGATGTCTTCACGCAGGTAAGCGAGATGACGAGGCTCTCCGAGACGCTGTCGCTCTACGCGGGCTTGACCAAGAAGGAGATAGACCAGGACATAGCGGAGAAGTCCTCCGTACTGAACTGGATGGTGAAGAACGACGTAACCGACGTAGACAGGGCGGGATTGGTGGTCGCAAATTATTACAAGAACCAAAGCAAGATACTGGACATCGTAAACAGCGGCGTTGCATACTCGGACGACCTTTTCAGATGATTTGATGGAAGCAAAAAACGTGGGGACGTACGGGATAGGCTACAAGGCCATGGCCGACCTCATAGCCGATGCGGAAAAGGAGACGCAGTCGAAGGGCGCAGCGCCGCTTGACATAAAGCCGATCATAGCAGCGCCAATGCCGAAGACGAGCTTTACCTATCTGGACATGCTGGGCGAATTGGACTCGATAATAGCAAACAAGCAGAAGGGCACCGTGAAGGAGTCGGTGCAAACGTACCAGCAGCCTGCCGCCCAGCACATAATCGCATCAGGGGTGGAGCAGGGACAGCTCTCGAACACCATACCTGGAGTTGCCGGAGGAAGCACGCAGGAGGGGGAGCTCGGGCCGGAAGAGATGCTGAAGCAGATACCTCTCCCGAAATTCAGGTACATGAGCGCAAAGAAGGTTGACGTGGAGCAGATGGTTCTGCCAAGCCTGTCCATGTCTGACCAGATAGCGGAGCTGGAGAGGATAATAGAAGGCATAAAGGAGAACATATTCGACGCGGACCACTTTGAGATAGTTATGGAGGAGGTGTATGCCCTAGTCAAGATGGTAGACGATAGAAAGAAGAGGATGAAGAAAGATGGGGCAAGGGTCAGTGCCCTCGAGCAGTCGCTTTGGCTGCTCAGGGACAAGCGCCTCGAGGAGGCGATAGGCGCAATAAGCAATTTGAATGGTTGACATGTTTGGTGGCAAGGACAAGAGGAGAGTGGTGCACGTAAACGGCAAGGAGGTCGTGCTCGAGCCCAAGCCAAGATTCAAGTTCAACCTTCAGAAGCCAGAGGAGAAGAAGGGTGCCGAGGGGCAGGGGAGGAAGGAGAGCAGCTGGATATCGGACCTTCCGATATTCAAGAAGGAGGAGAACCAGGTAGTCGAGATTCCAGGACCTTGGAAGAAGCACATACAGAAGGTCATAGAGAAGCACAAGGGGCTTGAAACTGCACTGCGCCAGAAGGGGGTGAAGGACTCAGTCTACGACTACGTGAAGAGAGCAGCGATGATGTCCATCATAATGGGCGCGGTGCTCGGAGTAGTGATAGGCATAGTGATGACAAGGCTGGGGTTGTCGCTCGGCCTTGCTGGCGTCATGGGCTTTGGCATAGGATTCCTGGTATACCAGATGAGCTTCAACTCAAGCGTAAGCGTTGCGGGGGGCAAGGGCAAGAAGGCCAAGACCAAGACGATAGACAGGGATATACTTTTCGCTACGAGGGATCTCATAATATCGCTCAGGTCCGGAATGCCGCTTTACAACGCAGTGACCTCTGTCAGCACCGGCTACGGCGAGGCGAGCAAGGAATTCGCAAAGATAACAGAGCTGGTGCAGCTTCAGACGCCTTTGGAGGACGCAATAGACAAGGTAGTTGAGGATACCAAGAGCAAGTCTTTCAGGAGAATAATGATGCAGGCATCCGTCAGCATACGCGCTGGAGCAGACGTAGTCGATGCGCTGCAGAGCATAATAAACGAACTGGAATCGGAGAGGGAGATAGAGCTAAAGGCGTACGGGCAGAGGCTCAACGCGCTCGCAATGTTCTACATGCTTTTCGGAGTCATAATGCCCAGCATGGGAATAGCAGTAATAACAATACTTACGACGTTCATAGCGCTGATTACTGTGACGCCGCAGCTGCTCTACGCAGGACTTGCAGGAATACTGATGATGCAGATAATATTCCTGCAGATGATAAGGTCGTCTAGGCCTGTTTTCGCAATGTGATGCAATGGCAATAAATTTCGAGAGGCTTGTATCGAGGAACGCGGCGATATGGCTATCCAAGAAGATGGACCTTGCAGGGACGAAGCGCTCCGTGAACAGCATGCTGCAGATGCTCATACTGGGAGGAGTAGTCGTGATGATAGTGGTTGCTGCGGTCATGTTTCTTGTCGAAAAATACAACATAATAATTTCGGTGGCGGCAGGCATCGCCGGATGGGGTGCGGTCATAGCCACATTTTACATGGTCATAGAGTACAGGATAGATGGGAGGAAGACAAAGATAGAGGCGTTCCTGCCTGATTACTTCCAGATTGCATCGGCAAACCTCAGGAGCGGAATAGCGCTCGACAGGTCGCTGCTCCTTGCCGCAAGGCCTGATTTCGGCATATTCAGCGACGACGTGAAGGACATGGCAAGGAGCGTATTCGCCGGCGAGACGCTTGAGAACGGACTTACGACCCTTGGCAGGAAGTATAGGTCGTACCAGCTGGCGCACTCGATAAGGATGATGATAGAAGCCCTCAGGTACGGAGGCGCAATGGCAGACCTTCTGGAGCAGATATCCAAGGACTTGAGGGCGCAAAACCTTGCACAGAAGGAGATAGCTGGGCAGATGCTGATGTACAGCATATTCATAGCCTTCGCCGGGCTCATCGCTGCGCCTGTGCTTTACGGGCTTACCAGCCAGATGATACTCATAACAGATACTGTGTGGAAAGGTATTCTTGCCGCGAACCCGAACGGTCTGCCCACCGCAGGCATATCGTTCCTGAAGCCATCGCCGCCGAAGATAACGCCAGGAACGTACCATACGTTCTCGCTTCTTGCTATAATCGTGATAACCGGTTTCGCCAGCATAATAATGTCATCGATAGCCTCGGGCAGCGCGATAAAAGGCATAAGGACGCTGCCGGTATTCGTAGTGATGGGGCTGGGCATATTTTATATAGTGAGCACTGTCATAGGAGCGATGTTCGGAAGCCTCGGCTCGCTGTGATCAGCTTACGTACAGCGATGGTGATCCTATTGAAGTAGCAGGCATGATGCCGTTGGGGGGGTACGCCCTTATTATCATGCCGTTCCAGTATTGCACGCTACCCGCACCATCTCCGATTAACCCAAAATAATTCCCATTGTTTACTACAGTATAAGTGTTTGATGAATTTTGGCCTATCTCGCTCCCATAGATTCCAGGGTTTGGAGAAACATACATCGTTGCGCTGCCGCTGGCTACCACTATAGATACAAGTATCCATTTGTTGGACCAGTAACCAGTATCAGGTGGCGCCGCCCAGCTCGTCCATGAATTTGTGGAAGCAACACCATACCATCCACCGCCATTGCCAACTCTTCCCATCTGTCCGGCACCTAAAGAGTTCACAAGGAAGTAGACATCGTCAAGATTTGCCTCATCAGTATAATACTCAATTATCATGCTTGTAGATTGCCCATTAGCCGTAGTATCAAGGTAATCGCCAACGGCACCATCCGCATAGAACGCATTTGTGCCGAATGGCGACCCTAAAGGCGCAGATGGAGTTTGGCCAGCAGTTCCTGCAGTTGTCCATCCAGATAACGAATTACCAGCAAAATAGTTGTTGAACACGTTCGCCCCGTCGTCGTATTCTGCATAAGTTGAGCTGAGCTGAGGAGCTTCGCCGACGTCAATGCGGTTGAACATGTTCCTGCTGGGATTTGCGAAAACCATGTATACCTCCTTGTACCCATTCGCAGGTATGCCGTTGAGCTTGAGCCAAT
>JAJZYW010000015.1 GCA_021797895.1 Microcaldota archaeon
CCTTGACCTGCTGCCTGTATATCCCCTCCTTGGTGCTCTCGCTTACCTGTATATCCGGATAGGACACGGGAAATCTCGTCCCATCATCATCCATCATTATCGGCATATTGCTTTGCCTTACCTCCTGCAGTTTCAGCGCGTCTAGCACTGAATTCTCTGCCTTCCTGATAAGATTCCTGTATTTTTCAACGAAGCTCTCGGTCAGATAAACACCCAATTTATGAATTTGGATTTTTTAAATATTTATGCATTATGCATTTGGAGCATGAGAAGCAGGCTTACCTGCGGAAAATCAGCTCCTTGTTCCTCTTCTCAAGTATCTGCAGCGCCTTGTTGAAACCAGCATCCATTATCTGCAGCGACTCGTAGATCGATTTTGCGCCCTTGGACGATGCGAGTGCATCCTCCAGCACAGATACGAACTTGCTTACCGTGGTGGTGTAGTTGGATCCCGCAAGCACGGGTGCCATGTACTCCATTTTGAGCAGGTTTTCCTGTGCATATCCCGCTATCTTTTTCTTGCAAAGGGACTTCCATGATTCCGGTGCCGTAGTGAAGCTGTCGAAGATTCCAATTGACTGGTCAACGAAACCCCTTACGCTGTTGCGAAGAGCAGTCCTTATAACTGTGACAGGCTCTATGTTTCCGGATGGTTCCCGCGCCTTGTTTGACTCCATGCTATCGGTAACTCAGGAGCGCACAAGATATTTATGCTTTTTCAGATGGCGATATACGATTTCGCCCTGCGTATCAGGAGTACAAGTCATTCGATGTATATGCTGTCGATTTTATTGAAATCCACCATCCCCTCTATCGAGGTGCCATTGCCGAAGAACAGCTGGAGCGATGCGATGAGGGACTCGCGCAGCTCTTCTGAAAGGTCGGTGGCGTTCCGTATCTCGTTCAGGTTAACGTCGGATTCGTCAACGGAGAGTATGACGCTGATGCCGCCGGCGGATCCGGTCCTCGAGAGCAGGAGCTCTCCGACTATCCTGCAGCTCTCATCGTAGCCCTGGCTTACCCTGCTGCTAATCACTATGAACGGCTTTGCCTTCCTTTCACCTTCAGCTACCCCGAGCCAGAAGAGGCGGCCCGTTTCCTGGTTCTGCGGCAGCACGGCTATCTTAACGTTTATGCTATCCGGAACCATTCATGCACCCCTGTTTGCCCTCTTGTGCGCTGCAACTCCTATTATCAGAAGCGCTATGATCAGTATCACAAGCACAGCGATAAGCTCCTCGACGGATACTCCTGACACATAGGGGGTAGGTGAAACAGAAGAGCTCTGCACTGTAGTAGATGGTGGCGGGATGGTGGTGGTGGCTGTGCTTGTAACAGTCGATGTTGAAGTGCTCGGCACGGTAGACGTGGTCACCGAGGTTGTTGGGGCTGGCTGCTTGTATTGACCACTTGGAAGTATGTATTCGTTGTAGTTCTCGGTACCTGTGGTCACTAGCGCTCCGGTTGGAGATGATACGACAGTAAGGTCCGTAGCGCCTTCAGCGGTATCGCTCCCGAATGTCAAGTATGAGGGAAATGGAAGGAGCTTGCCTCCTGACTCATAATACAGCGATATGGATGACAGCATCCTGCTGAAATATGATACCTCGCCATTTGAACTGCCCCCGAATACAAGCTCGAAATCGTACGGATTGCCGTTCCCTGCCTCATAGTATGGCGTTGACAGCAGGTATGCTGAGCTTGATGGCACGCTTATCGTGACGTTGTCGTAGTAGGTTACCTGACCGCCATTGATATAGCCGAAGTGCACCACAGGCGTGCCTGCATTCTGAGTCACTGATGTGACGAGCGTTACATTAATCGGAAGCGAATACGCTTTTGCGTAGGTCTGATAAGCATATATCCTCTGTTTAACGCCGGAGGGGGTGGGAAAGCTGAGCATTGAGCCGCTTCCAGACACCGTGGATCTGGACACGCTTGCATCTTCGGACGATGCATTCCAGACGTTGTCGTTGTACGTATACTGCATCGAGCTCGTATTCAGCGAAAGCACGTTCTGCACCCAGTATGTGCGGTTGCCGTAAGGTGATATTATGCGAAGCATTGCGTTAAGCTGCAAACCGGCACCGTACTGCGACGAGTTTACGGGAGGAGTTGCGTTGAAGGCGCTTATGCTGTTTATCGTCGCCTTGCCGACGAGCTCATCGGTCTTGACGGGCACGGGGGATATTCCGGCTGAGTCGAACTTGAGCCCGTAGTATACCAGCCCTACCGAGAGGCCGTGCTGGGTGAAATTTAGCGGATTGACAAGCGACGGCGAAACGCTGCTGAAGACGTATATTTTCGAGCTTCCGCTCGGGATTATTGTGGCGTTGTACACACCCCTGTTGGCGAAGGTAGACAGGCCGCCTGCGTTCTGGTCCGTCTCTACGTACTGCCCCTGGGAGAGTATGTTCAAAGGGGTGCTGCCAAGGTATGATATATTGACCAGGCTGTAATTCAGGAGGTAAACGCTGTAGTTGAAGCTCCTTGAAGCGTAGTAGGTTTTAGGGTTATGACCCTGCTGAACGTAGAAGGAGTAGCTTACAGGGTTGCTGTATGCGTACAGTATCACGTAGTAGTCACCACGGGAGAGGTTGAAAAGGTCCATTCCAGATGAGGAAACTGTGGAGTTATACAGCGTTGTATACGCTCCCCCATTGCCGTAAGCTGCAAACTCGCTTGCCGGTATTATTGTGAGCACTGAAGAATTGCTCACGTTATAGTATACACCCAGGCTGAAACTTGATGAGGAGTTGACTGTGTAATACGTATAGTACGATTGCGGTATGTATCCAGCTGCTGCAATGCCTGAAGAAGCGATGATTGCAAGGACCGAAATCGCCAGGGCAAATCCCAATCTGTATGCCATAGGGTATTTTCTCCGCAATAGTTTTAATTAGTTTGCCAGAGGGCACATTACTCGCTAAGCCCCTCCATTACCTTCCTGACGAACTCAGCCTCCGGAGCCGCACCAACAAAACTTGCTGCACCGTTCACCACTATGTGCGGCACGGAGGATACCGAATACCTGTTGGAAAGTTCGGGAAACTCGGAGGATTCAATCATGGTTGCGGTCACGTTGGGGCTCTCTATAGCCATCTGGTGCGCCAATCTTACAGCGGAGGGGCAGTAGGGGCACATAGGCGTAACGAACACCTTTATGTCTATGTGCTTGTTGTTGCGCTTGAGAAGCTCTTTTGTGGCGCCTGACAGGGATGTGCTGCCGTTTGACACATCGATTATGTCGCCGAGCAGGCTGGAGAACTCATACCCGGAAGGTATGCCGTAGTAGTGTAGGTTGTATATCCTCTTGCCGCCTATGACAAGCGCTGGGACCTCTTCTATCCCGAGGAATTTTGCCTCTTTTGAATTAGCCGATATGTCATAGACAGTGAGTTTCAGCCTTGCATCCATGGCTGACAGCTCTTCAAGCAGCCCCTTTGTCTGGGTGCACGTCTGGCAGTCATGTGGCGAAATGAACAGCATCAGATTCACCTCCCCCGAGAGCTTCTTCGAGAATTCAGCTCTCACTTTCTCAGTTGTCTCCTTGTCTATTATTGGCATGTTATCTCCTTAAAAATCCAGCATTGATTTTATGACAGTGAAATGTTTATACTTTGCCGCTTCGGCATTTTACTGAACTATCTCTTCTGCACTGCTGAACGCAGCGCCACGAACAAGTAGCCCCTGTATTTTATGTAGAGCACAAGGATTGATGCGACGGTAACCGTCATTACCTCCAGCATTATAAGGTAATCGCCTATGACAAGGAAGTTGCCAGAGTACTCCACGTTCCTGGTGTAGAACAGCGTAGCAAATGCCACTATAAAGTCGAGGGCCACGGATGCGTAGGCTATTCTTCGTATGAGGTCCTCTATGTGCTTCATTAACATCCTTTCCCTGTACTTGTAGCGCATCATGGTCGGACCCGTTTAAAAATTGGAAATGCTGCTTAAAAGCTTTTCCCGCAAAATTTTTTGCGGAACTGCACAAAACTTGGTGCATGGCGCCTAGCTGCGGTAGGTTTAAAGACTTATCTGTTAAATTAATCAGGAGCCTGAGTACATGCCAAAAGCTCACCTTTATCTGAAGGATGGAAGCGAATTTGTTGGTGATGTTTTCGGCGCACCGGCTGATGCGGTCGGAGAGCTTGTTTTCACAACTGCAATGAACGGGTATAACGAAAGCTTTACGGACCCGTCATATAGGGGGCAGATCCTTGTCATGACCCACCCGATGGTGGGCAACTACGGGGTCCCGAAGCCCTCCTACTTGAAAGGCATACTTCGCAATTTTGAGAGCGAGAAACCGACGATAGAGGGCCTTGTGGTGAGCACGCTCACAGAGGATTCCAAATGGAACTCAGCGGAGAACCTGGACGCATGGTTGGAGAGACACGGAGTCATAGGCATACAAGGGGTCGACACGCGCGAGCTCACCATCAGGATAAGGGAGCACGGGTCAATGAACGCGGTCATATCTGCAAGGAAGCTAAGCATGAAAAGACTCAACGAGCTGTTTTCCTGGGAATATGGGTCTGCAGACCTTGTAGGGAAGGCAAGCACCGACAGGATAATCGACTATGGAGGCAGGGGAAAGAGGCTGGTTGTGTTCGACTACGGGCTGAAGCACGGCATACTTGAAAACCTCTATTCAAGAGGCTTCCATATTATAAGAGTTCCTGCATGGACTAGGGCGGAAGCTGCGCTATCATACAATCCGGACGGGATAGTGCTCACCAACGGGCCTGGGAACCCCGCGCTCCTTGGAAGCAACGCTAAGGAGGTGGCGGCGCTTCTTGAGTACGGATTGCCTACCCTCGGCATATGCCTCGGCCACCAGCTGGTTTCTATGGCTCTCGGGATGGATGTCAGGAAAATGAAATTCGGACACAGGGCGATAAACAAACCTGTCATAGACCTGAAGCTCAAGAAGGCTTATATAACGACGCACAATCACGGCTATGCGCTTTACTCTGTTGAATCCGGCAGTAAGGTAAAGGCGCGCTTCGTGAGCCCTGACGACGGAATAGTTGAAGGGCTTGAAGGCACAAACAGGAAACTGCTGACAACGCAGTTCCACCCGGAGGCGAGGCCTGGAACTAATGACGCCCTATTCATTTTCGATGAATTTGCAGGGATGGTTTAAAATGAGGAAGAGCTACAGGAAGATCCTGGTGATAGGGAGCGGCCCGATAAAGATAGGCGAGGCTGCCGAGTTTGACTACAGCGGCAGCCAGGCGCTGAAGGCGCTGAGAGAGGAGGGCATAAAGAGCGTCATAATGAACCCGAACGTTGCGACTGTGCAGACGACGCACACGATGGCGGACAGGGTGTACCTCCTGCCGCTCAGGAGGGAGTTCGCCGAAAAGGTTATACTGGAGGAGAAACCTGACGGGGTCATGTTCGGGTTCGGCGGGCAGAGCGCGCTGAACCTCGGATACGACATGTATAAGTCAGGCTTCCTGAAGAAGCACGGGGTGGACATACTTGGCACGCACATGGAAGGCATAAACGACGCGCTGTCTAGGAGCGCGTTCCACAGGCTCATGGAGAAACGTGGCATACCTGTGCCGCCGAGCGGAAGCGCGAAAAACATGAAGGAGGCGCTGCGCAAGGCTAAGGAAATAGGATACCCTGTAATGATGAGGGTAAGCTTTAATCTCGGAGGAAGGGGCTCATTCGTAGCTGGGAGCGAGGAGAAGCTTGCGCCCGAACTCGACAGGGCGTTTGCGCAGAGCAAAGTCAGCGAGGTGCTCATAGAGAAATACCTTGACGGGTGGAAAGAGCTTGAATATGAGATAGTAAGGGACGCGGACGGCAACTCCGCTGCGGTAGCCTGCCTGGAAAACCTTGACCCGATGGGAGTGCACACGGGCGAGTCGACGGTCGTTGCGCCGCAGCAGACTCTAGACAACCAGGAATACCAGGAGATGCGCAGCGTCGCGATAAGGGTGGCGGAGGCAATAGGGTTGGTCGGCGAATGCAACGTCCAGTTCGCGCTCGACATGAGGAGCAGGCAATACTACGTGATAGAGACCAACCCAAGGATGTCAAGGTCGAGCGCACTGGCAAGCAAGGTTACCGGGTATCCGATAGCCTACGTGAGCGCAAAGATAGCCTTGGGATACAGGATTTACGAGATAAGGAACAGCGTGTCAAAGGCGACAAATGCATTCTTCGAGCCAAGCCTCGACTACATAACTGTAAAGGTGCCAAGGTGGGACCTCGGCAAATTTGAGAGGGTAGACCAGGGCTTATCGTCCGAGATGAAAAGCATAGGGGAGGTGATGGCGATAGGCAGGAGCTTCATCGAGGCGCTTGACAAGGCAGTAGGCATGCTAGACATAGGCGAACAGGGTTTATGCAGCGGCAGGATGTGGGACTCCGGAATCGGCAGGAAGGAGGCGCTGAAGGCAATGCGCGAGCGGAAGCCGTACTGGTTCCTCTACGCCGCGAAGGCATTCAAGGAAGGCGCATCTGTTGACGATGTCTGGAAGGCGTCCAAGGTGGATAAGTTTTTCCTGAAGCAGATCTTCGACCGTGTAAAGCTTGCAGATCAGGGCTGGAAGAAAAGTGGAAACTTTGCGATAAAACGCATCGATACTCTTGCCGGGGAGGCGCCAGCCGATGCCAATTATCTTTACACGACATCGGAAGCGATTAAAAGCGACATAGAGCCTTCCGAGGGCAAGAAACTGCTAATACTGGGTGCAGGATGCTTCAGGATAGGAGTATCGGTGGAGTTCGACTACTCCGCAGTCAACCTCGCTGCCTACGCGAAAAAGCATTTCAGCGAAGTGTCAATGCTAAACTACAACCCCGAGACCGTTTCCACTGACTGGAATGTGGTAGACAGGCTATACTTTGATTCGATAGCGACGCAAACTGTGAGCAGCATACTGGAAAAAGGCAGGGGCGATGCTCAGGTCGCGGTATTCGCTGCAGGGCAGATAGGCAACAGCATATCCTCCGGGCTTGCCGGAGCAGGAGTAAAGCTGTTCGGCCACAGTTATGCTGCAATAGACGCATGCGAGGACAGGAACAGGTTCTCGGCGATGCTTGAGCGGCTCGGGGTAAGCCAGCCCGAGTGGGCTTCGGCAACCTCAAGAAAGGAGATTATGCGCTTTGCTGAATCCGTGGGCTTCCCCATACTCGTAAGGCCGAGCTACGTCCTCAGCGGCTCTGCAATGAGCATAGCAAACAATCTCGAGGAACTGGAGAGGTGCGTCCGCAACGCTGCCAGGCTGTCGGCAAAGCACCCCGTAATTCTCTCAAGATACATAGGCAATTCCATAGAGGCTGAAATGGACTGCGTGACTGATGGCAAGGGAGTATACGGCATAACGCTCCAGCATGTTGAGGAGGCAGGGGTCCACAGCGGCGACTCGACAATGTTCACCCCAAACGGACTTGGGAAGGGCGCATACTCGAAGATGAAGGGCACTGCTTTAGCGTTGTCAAACGAGCTCGGATCGAAGGGCCCGTTCAACATACAGTTCGTCGTGGAGAAGGAAGTTCCGAAAGTGATAGAGCTGAATATGAGATGCAGCAGGTCTATGCCTTTCAGCTCCAAATCCGTCGGGAAGGACATAATGAATGTTGCTGTTGATGCGATAGCTTCGGGCCTTGGCAGGAACGGATTCTATGAGCCGCACCACGCTTCGTACGCAGTCAAATCGCCGCAGTTCTCTTGGACGCAGCTCAGGGGTGCGTATCCGGCACTGGGACCGGAGATGCGCAGCACGGGAGAGAGCGCTGCGCTTGGAAGCAGTTTTGACGACGCATTGCTAAAAAGCTGGATAGGAGTGCAGCCGAATTTCATAGCTCCAAAGGGCTCAGTTGCCATACTGTATTCGAAGAACCCCGGCGCGGAGATTATTCTTGCCGCTGAGAAACTCTCGAAATGGTTCGACGTGAAGACAATTTCAGATGGGGATCTGCAGCCGTTTGAAGCGATCAGCCAGGATAGGGCAGTAGAGCTGATGAGGCTGCACAAGGTCGGGATCACGGTGACTGAGGGTTCGCACATAGGATTCGACTACAAGGTTAGAAGAGGATCTGTCGACCTCAATGTCCCGCTGGTGCTTAATGGGAGGCTCGGTCTGGCTCTCGCGGCCGCGATGGAGCGCAAAGGATTTGTGACTGAAAGCCTCGAATGCCTCGAGATGGGCAGGTACTGGGAAGGGAGGCAGAAAGCTGGCAGTGGGAATAAACGCAATATTCAATAAAGCTTTCAGTTGCACTTATTACAGGAACCATGAAGGAGGGAATAAGAATAGCGGCGTTTGCGTCCGGGCCTGTCAACAGCAGTGGCAGCACCTGCCTTTTCTGCGTGGTCTGCAGGAAGGGAGTGATAGAAGGAATGCTCTCTTCTAGGATAAAAATCGATGGAAACGACGCTACTTCAAAAATCGTGCTCATGCTTGCAGGATCAAGATTCTCCAGGCAGGTGGGAATGATAGCGCTCAACGGCGTGGCGCTGGCCGGGCTCAACATTGTTGATACGCAGCATCTTGAAAGGAAGCTTGGCATCCCAGTAATTGTAATAACTAGGAAAAAACCCGATAGAAAAAGTATGCTTGATGCAATTGAGAAGCGCTTCGCAGGTGATGAAAATCTGTTCGGAAGGAAGAAGGCCGCTCTCGAAACCTCATCAGAAACAGGTTTCAGGAAAAGCAACGGATTCTATTTCTCATGCAGCGCTGCGCAAAGCGATATCGCCAGGATGGTGCCATACGCGGCAGGCGCGCTGAGGATAGCGCACATGGCAGCACGTGCATGCTCTACCGGCGAATCTAAAGGAAGAATTTAGGATTTTATGTAGTGTGGACTCCGCGGGATTTTCATGCACGCATGTGCAATTTGAACCCGCAACCTCCTGCATGCCATGCAGGCGCGCTACCGTTGCGCTAGGAGCCCAGAAAAAGCGTCAAGCCGGGGAGACGAATATTATGTTCCCTCCCCTGAGCAGTATGGTGCCGAGCTTGGTCTTCAGATCCCCGTCGACCAGCTCCTCGGCGTCGTCCAGGACTATGTTCATGTGCGCATCGAACGAGGTTATCCTACCACGTATGTTCATGTTGCTCTTCAGCCTTACCAGCACCTTCTGGCCGATAACCTTGTTCAGCAGATCGAATGGTCTCTCTTGCGGCATCTTATCACTTCTTGCTCAAAACAAACTTCAAATCAAATACAGGCTTAACCTTTATAATGCTAAGCCTTCGGCTTTATCTTCTCGAGGTCCTCCTTCTTTATGGCGAGCTTTACCCTTCCTGTCCCGACGGTAACCTGCTTGCCTATCATTATGTTCTCGGCAACTCCTGTGAGCATGTCCTTCTTCCCGAACACGCTTGCATTTACGAGGTGCTTCACCGTCTCCTCGTATGCTGCCCTTGCGAGCACAGATCCCTTTTCTCCGGCTATGCCGTGCCTGCCAACGCTCTTTATGCCGCCGGTCAGCGTCATCGCATCTGCAAGAAGGCCGAGGTGCCTCGACTCTACCTCGATATCCTCGTCGGAGAATGTCTTTATCAGCTCATTGAGTATGGCGTTCCTTGCAGCCTCGACGCCGAATGCGTTGTACACCGCGAACGGGTCATTGCACGTGAGTGCCGACTTGTCTACCATCTCAACGTCAAGTATGCCGAGTATGTTGTTGCCGCTTGAAACCAGGTAGAACGAATTGTCCGACTGGTCCTGCAGTATCTGCACCTTGTCTGCGCCGGGTATCCCGGCAACGAGTGAATTCCTTATGTGGACGAATATCGTCCTGACGGACTTTATGTCGCGCTCCTTCTTTGACTTGATGCGCACGTGTATCGTCGAGCCTTCCAGCTCAACCTCGAGCGAATCGTTGGAGGCGATCTTGTTCGAGACAGACTTCGCCGTGAGCTCGTAGGATTCAAGCTTCGACTTGTTAAGGAACAGGTGCATCTTCCCTGTCTTGAGCTCCTCGCTGAAGCCGCTCAGGAGATCCTTGACGAACACCTCCTCTATCTGCCTCTTCGCCTTGTTTGCGTTCTCATAGCTTGACCTGTACTGCTTCTGCAGCCTTATTGTCATCATCGGCGTCTTGGGCCTTCTCCTTGCGTCTACTATCTCTATCAGGCGCGGCAGTCCGGAGTTCCTGACAACCGAAGCTATTCCCGCCTGGTGGAACGCCTTGAGGACCATCTGGGTTCCGGGCTCCCCTATCGACTGCGCGGCTATGACTCCGACAGCCTCTCCCGGCGAAATCTGGTATTTCTTGTCTATTGCCATGAATGTCACTCTTTCGCTATTGCCTCCATCATCGGGTCCATTCCGTCCCCGCCGTATATGGTCTGCACTATCTTGCCCGAGGCATCCCTAACGCTCAGGTCGTTCTCGACGTAGAAGTCCTGCAGGGCGTTTATCAGCCTGCGCTGCAGGTAGCCGCTGACAGCTGTGATAAGCGACTTGCTCATTGCGGAGTCCCTGGATCCCATAGCGTGTATTATGTATTCTACTGGATTGAGCCCGCCGAGGAACGACGATGCAACGAAGCCCAGCGCCAGGGGGTCCTTCTGGTTGACGTGGAGGTACGGCAGCACCCTTCCAGAGTAGCCGCGCTTTACGCGCTCGCCCCTGACTGACTGCTCTCCAAGGAGCATGCTTGTCTGGACGTAGTTGAGTATGTTGCCCCTCGCCTTTATGGTCGACATAAGCATTGCGTTGTTGCTTATCGGGACGTTCTTCTTTATGACAGTCTCGGCTATCGACCTCGCTATGTTCAGCTCTGCGAACGCCTCAGCCTCGTAAGTCTGCTTAGCCGTCATGCCAGGAAGCGGCTGGAGCTTCTTCTCCCTGTACGCTTTTGTGAGAGCCGCGACCTTCGAGCTTACCTCATTTATTATGTTCTCGCGGTCCTTGTTCAGCTTGTTTGAATTGTAGTAGTCCCTCAGGCTTATCGATATGCCGGATATGTATGCGACTGCGAGCGACAGCTTCGACGCGTTGAGTATGAACTTCCTCACCTCATCGGGGCCGTACTTGTCGTATATAAGCAGTGTCAGGCTGGCGTTGCCTATCCCAACCATCGTGTTGTCCACAACTCCTGAGATCAGCTCGCCGTCCTTTATCAGGACCTCGCCGAGCTTGCTCTTCTGCGAGAAGTCAAGGCCCTTTGGCAGTATCATCGAGAATATGGCCCTGCCGTGGTATCTCCCGTCCTTCTCCGCCTTCTTCGGGAATTCGTAGACGCCCACATTGGCGAGCATGCTCGCCGCCTGCACCTTGGTGAAATACGCGTCGTCGTTGGTAAGCAGGTAAAGCCCTGCAAGCTGATCCTCCTGCTGCACGCCTATCGGAGTGCCTGTCCTTGCTGAAGGCAGTAGCAGGCTCGGCTTCATCAGGTACCTGGCCTCAGCCTGCGCCTCAAGCGTCTGCGGGACGTGGAGGTTCATCTCGTCTCCGTCGAAGTCGGCGTTGTACGGGAAGGTTATGCTGACGTTGATGCGCATGGTCCTTCCTGGGAGTACCTTGATCTCGTGGGCCATTATCGAAACCCTGTGAAGCGTGGGCTGCCTGTTGAACAGCGCTATGTCCCCGTCTACGAGCTGCCTCTCAAGTATGCACCCAGGAACGAGCTGCTCGAGGAGCTCCTTGCGTGTAGCTTCTGTGGCCCTCTTCCTCATCCCGTCCTTCATTATCATGTTGATAACCATCGGATAGCTCTCGCTTTCCAGAAGCTTTTTCGCCGCATCGAGGTTCCACTGCGTCACGTAGAATGGGACCGAGAGGTTCTCGGCTATCTTAGGCGGCACGCCGACCTGGTCTATGCTCAGGTACCCGTCCGGCGATATGACCGTTCTCGCGGAGAAGTTGACCCTCTTTCCAGAAAGATTGTATCTTACTCTTCCCTCCTTGCCCTTCAGCCTCTGCGCAAGCGTCTTGAGCGGCCTCGTGCTCCTGTGCCTTGATACCGGGACTCCGGGAGTCTCGTTGTTGAAATATGTGGTTATCTGGTACTGCAGCAGCTCCCACAGGTCGTCTATTATGATCTGCGGCGCTCCTGCATCTATGTCCTGCTCAAGCCTCTGGTTGGTCCTTATTATGTCGACAAGCTTGTGGGTAAGGTCGTCCTCGCTCCTGTCGCCAGTCTCGAGCGTTATCGAGGGCCTTACATTCACCGGAGGGACGAGGAGCGTGGTTATTACGAACCATTCAGGCCTGGTAGCCTTCGGGTCTATGCCTATCAGTATCAGGTCGTCGTCGCTTATCTTCTCCATCCAGTCCCTTATGGCGTCGGGCCTCAGCTTCTCGTTTCCTATCGAGAAGAACGTTGGGCGCTCCAGCTTTATCTTCCTCTGCTCCGTGCCGCAGTAAGGGCACTTCTTCACGTTCTTGAGCCTCTTGAGCATGCTGTCCTTCACGCTGCTGTCCGACTGCGTCTCGCCAAGCGACACGTCGGGATTGTCGAGAAGCGCCTCCTCTATGTCCGAATTGAGCTCGGTGAGCTGCTTCTCGTTTATGAGAAGCCTGTGGCATGATTCGCATGTGACCTGAAGCAGCATGTACAGCGTCTTGGCGAACTCCGGGTGTATCGTCGGCCTGACGAGCTCTATGTGGCCGAAGTGGCCCGGGCACGACTTAGCCCTGCCGCCGCATGTCTTGCACTTCAGCCCCGGATCTATGACTCCGAGACGCTGGTCGATGAGCCCCCCGTCTATCGGGTAGCCGTCGTCGTTGTACGTGTCTGGAACTATCAGCTTGGCTACGCTCATTTTCTTTATGGATTCAGGCGATATCGTCGTGAACCTTATATAATCGATCATTTCCGCGTGCATGTTAATTCACCAAACGTCAACCCTTCAGCCTTATCCTCGGCAGTATGTGCATCGACTTTATCTCGTCGAGAAGCACCTTGAACGCGTAGCTTATCTCCACGTTCTTGAGGGATGTGCTGCCGCACGTCAGGCACACTGGCGTGTTCTTTATGTAGTCGTAGTAGCCTATGTCGCCGCAGTTTGTGCAGACCCATATGTCTGCCTTGTCGCTCTGGTCGAGCATACGCTCCTTCAGCAGCAGGCTGGCGCCGTGCCCTACGAGCGCGTCCCTTTCCATCTCTCCGAACCTGAGGCCTCCGCGCCTCGGCTTGCCCTCGGTGGGCTGGTGCGTGAGTATCTGGACCGGACCCCTGCTCCTGACCTGTATTTTCGTGCTGACCATGTGCACGAGCTTGTTGTAGTATACCACTCCCGTAAATATTTCAGCATTGAAGCGCTCGCCGGTGCGGCCGTCGCGGAGCGACTCGTCGCCGAACTTCTTGAAGCCGTGCTGCTCGAGTATCGAATTGTATTCGTCTGTGCGCGATATCCCGTCCTTCTCGAACGCAGTGCCGTCGAAGCGCTTGCCTGAAAGCGCGCCAGCCTTGGCGCCTATCGTCTCAAGCATATGGCCCAGCGTCATTCTGCCTGGAATGCTGTGCGGGTTGAGAAGCACGTCGGGGACTATGCCCTGCTCGGTGAACGGCATCTCGTCCTGATTTACTATAAGCCCTATGACACCCTTCTGGGCGTTCCTGCTCGCGAACTTGTCCCCTATCTCCGGAATCTTTATGCTGCGCACCCTGACCTTCACGACCTTTGTGGCACCGGTTGTCTCGCTGAGCATGACGCTGTCGACTGTGCCTTCCTCCCCGGATCTAAGCGTTATGGAGCTGTCCCTTGTCTTCTCCTCCATCACTCCGAAGCTTGTCTGCTCCTCAAGGAACCTTGGCGGCGATGTCTTGCCTATGAGCACCTCGCCCTCAGATATGTCCAGCCCCGGCTCTATTATGCCGTCCTCGCCAAGCTTGGCGTAGGCGTGCTCTCCGAGGTAGTTGTCCGCTGTCGGCGGCGGGACCTTAAAGTGGTCCTGCTGGCCTCCCGGATACCTCCTCTCCTCGTCCGGGTATGCCCTGTAGAAAACGCTCCTCCCAAGACCGCGGTCTATCGCAGCCCTGTTGAATACTATGGCGTCTGCCATGTTATAGCCGAAATACGTAGATGTGGCTATGATGAAATTCTGCCCGGCAGGGTGGTTTGAAAGGCCCAGCTTCCTGTAGGTTATGCTGTCTATCATTGGCAGCTGCGGGTAGTAAAGCATGTACGCCCTTGCGTCGTACCTGCTGTTGAAGTTTATTGAAAACAGCCCCTGGCTCTGCTTTATGAACTGCATTGCCATCGGGTGCCTTCCCATGCTGTTGTGCTCCGGGTATATGCTGGCGTTTGCGGTAAGCCCAAGGTTTGAAAGCGGGTCTATCTCCAGATGTGTCGTCTTCTTCGTTATGTCCGACTCGTAGACAGCTGCGAGTATGTTCTCCTCCTCCTCCGCGTCAAGATATTCTATGGTACCGTTCCTCCTGAGGTAGTCGAAGTCTATCTGCTTGGCTTTAAGCTTCTCCTGGAGCTCCTTGGTATACTTGCTTACGCCCCCTTCCACTATTATGTACGGCTTTCTGACCCTTCCCCTATCCGCTCTTATGTGGACCTCGCCGAGCTTCTTGTGGTAGCTGACGTTGACCTCTCCAGATATGACTCCGGAGCGCCTGTTTGCCCTGACCTCGTTGGCGAACGCCTTGCCGTCGCTTACCAAGCCTATGAACCTCCCGTCGAGATAAACCTTGCATTTTGATTTAGACTTTTTTTCTTCCAGAGAATCACCAGTTACTGCTTCTCCCTCTCCACGCGGTCCTTGGAATCCATGTCGCCGAGGGTGTCGAGCTTCTTTATGAGCGTGTCCTGGTCCGCGCCGACAGTCACCTTCGCCATCACCGCAAGGTATCTTGTCAGCCCTACTACGACTCCTTCAGGAGTCTCTGTCGGGCACAGCTTGCCTATGTGCGTGCCGTGCACGTCCCTCGCCCTCAGATGCGGATGCTTCTTGGCAAGAGGGGACTTTACCCTTCTCAGGTGCGCGAGCGTGCTGAGTATGTTTGTCCTTTCCAGGACTTCCGATACGCCGGTCTGGCCAGCTGGCCACGAGCCCGTTCCCATCGAGTAGAGTATCTTCTCGGTGAGCGTATCCGGGTTTATGTTAGTCCTCACGTTGAGCCTCCTTCCCCTTGCTGTTGTGCGCTCCACGTGATACTTTATGTCCTTGATGAAAAACCTGAACGAGTTGTTGAACAGCTCCTCCATGAGGTCTCCTGCAAGCTTGACGCGCTTGTTGCCGTAGTGGTCCTTGTCATCCGGCTTCGCATAGCCGTACGCTACCATCGACGAGCGCTCAGCCATCCTGAGAAGATACATGCCCTTCTCCTTCCTTGACTTGGGAGTCACGCCTATGTGCGGCAGTATGTACGTGTCGAGCTGCGTCTCTGCCCTTTTCTGCTGGTACGCCTTCGCCTGGCTTGGCGCGGAGAGCCTTCCCAGCTCCATTATCGCCTCGGCAGGGGACATGTCCGCAGCCTTGCTCACCGCGAGGTTGAGCAGCATGTCGTTCTTGACGTCGTCGTTGTCAAACCTGAGCATGTCCTCCTTTGTCAGACCGAGCGCCCTCACAATCATCGCAAGCTCGAGACCCTTTGAAACAGTGGGGAAATTGACCGTGAATATGCCGTACTCGTTCCTCTCGACGCTGCATCTCGCCCTGAAGCTTGTCGTTGTCGAGAAGACCTTGCTGACTGTGGTGTTGCCCTCCTTCGTAGCCATAAGCTTGTTTGGGGCAAGATCCTCGATACCTACGAGCACCCTTTCCGTGCCCTTGATTATGAAGTAGCCTCCCGGGTCGTCCGGGTCCTCGTCTTCACTAAGAAGCTGCTCCCTTGTCATGTTGCGCGTGTAGCACATCTCGCTCTTGACCATAACCGGGAGGTCGCCTACGTAAGCTTCGCCAGTGTTGTTTGATTTTTCTATGCCTGCTATGACAGGGACGTACGTTATGTACATCGGTGCGGCGTACGTGAGATTCCTTGATATCGCTTCGTGCGGCAGTATGCTTCTCGTCGAGCTGTCAGACTCTATGACCTTCGGCATCTCCAGCCTTATGCCCTTGAACTTGATTGCGAAATTGGCCACGTCAGGCTCTATCGTGTTCTGGCTCTCAACTATCTTGTTGAGCCCTATGTGTATGAAACGGTTGTAGCTGTCTATCTGCTGCTGCACCATAGAAACAGATTCGAGGTAGGATTCATATATTTCGTGCGAATGTGACATGCGTACCACTCTCTGCCTAATCCGAAGCAAGGCCCTTAGCCTTTTACGACGTGCCTGTAGTATGTGTACTTCCCGTTTCCGTCGTCACGCTCTATTGCCACTACGTCATTTGGCTTTGCTCCCAGTGAAACCGCCTGCGGATCTGTGGCAAAAATCTTGGGAAAACTGCTCCTGTGAACCTTGTATTTCTCCTCGACTTTCTTGACCTCGGCTTCGCTGAGCAATTTATGTGACGGAATCAGGCTATAATTTGCGGGCAAAAGTACACCTAAAAGACACTACCTTGGCTACTTCTACTGGATTGGCTATAATATATGAAAGGAAAGGAATAAATAACTTTGTTGCAACCCGCATTCGCGGCCCTGTGCATAAGAAGCAAAACCGCTTATATCCTTTGCCTGCAATCCTTTATGTGCGGCTGCCGCTTGGCCGCACGCCAATCGATGAACGCCAAAATAATAATAGCGATAGTAGCGCTTGTTGCAGCCCTTGCACTGGCATCCCTTGCATCTACGCGCGGCAATGCAGGAAGCCCTGCAGCACCCGGCTTGGAAGGCATCAATGCATCTTACGTGGACAGCGCCGCAGGATGGAACTACACCATATTATCATCATCCAACGTCTCAAATTTCAGCCCGCAGCTTAGGGCAGAAGGCTACAGGAGCATGTACGAAACAGAGTTCATTGCAGATTATTTCAATTATTCCGGGAGCGCGCCTGATACGATAACGCTGGTAGTATACAGGATGGAAAATTCTTCCTCTGCTGCTTCAGCCGGAATGGATATTCTAAACAGCGTGAACATAAACGGCAATTTGAGAACCTACAACTATACGTTTTTTGAGGGCAATAAGCCAAAAACAGTAGAGATATACGGCGTATACGCTGTTGAGGCAGAGAACATTACAAAGGGAGCGGCTTCAGATATACCTGTATACCAGGAGTCTGCGGTATTCGTTGAGGGGAGCCTGGTCAACTCCGTAACGTCCAACGGGGGAATGCACGTTGATAGCAATGTATCCGTAGTGATTGCAAAAAAGCTTGCAGGGCTACTTGCAACTGCGGCGTCGCCTTAGAATTTACGGCACGGTCATGCAATTGCGCTTTCAGAAACAAATATATATAATTTAGTATTAGTAGAATAACTTAATGACAAACGCAAATTATGGGGAGCATGCAATCAGATCGCTACACTCCAAACGGCTCCAGTCCGCTATGGAGTACCTCATAACCTACGCCTGGGCGCTACTTATCATTGCAGTAGTAATAGTGCTTCTTTATCTTTACATCGCAGTTCCGAACAGGGTGGTCCCCTCATCGTGCGTCTTCGTCACAGGTGCGCAGTGCGTCGACATAGTCGCA
>JAJZYW010000016.1 GCA_021797895.1 Microcaldota archaeon
AATCGTGGACACCACTTGTGCTGCCGGTATTACCGTGGCGGCTGCCACCGGTCTTGCCCAGCACTTATTCGCCAAGCTTGCTATACTTGGCAAAAGGTTCACCGAAGTGAACCACTCAGATTCCCCCTATCACGCTTTCGCGCATTGTAGAGTTTGCGCGCCTGCTGCACGCCGTAGCGCTAGGGCCCTTGTCTCAGTGCCCTTCTCGGGGCTTATGCTCCCACATCCCCTACGGGTTGTCGGTACGGTGGGCCGTTACCCCGCCGTCAGCCTGATCCGACGCAGTCTCATCGTAAGGCGGAAACGCTCCAATTCGCGCCCCTTTCGGCTTGAACTCATTCCAGATGCCCAAACCTATGGCGTATTATCCTTCGTTTCCAAAGGTTATCCGCCCCCTTACGGTAGATTGACTACGCGTTACTGAGCCGTACGCCGCTCTTGGAAGTCCAAGGGCAGACTTGCATGGCTGTCGAAATCTGATAGCAGTGTCCTCCAGCAGCATCGACTGGAGTCGACGCAATATGTTGCTAATTGCAATTGTGCGAGTCTTCTTTGCACATCTCAAGGCTGCATCCAATTCCAAGCAGGAATTTTCACAATAGCACTAAAAATTTCAGCATAAACAATAGACAGCTGAAAACAACAGATTTAGCAATACTGTTTGAAATGTAAACATATTTAAACCTTATCTCGTAGCAGCATCGGCGAAGAAAGCCCAAGCAAACGCTGGCAAAATCCTCCAAGAAATGACTGCGAAGCAGCGTATATGCGCAATCGCTGGCCAAAATTCATAAAAGAAGCGCTAAACTGAAGTTACACCTCTGAAAAGCGAAATAAAAGCGAAACATTTCTTTTGGTTTAAATATTTTGCCGGACAATATATTGGCGTGTCTCAATGACCAAAATGCTTGAAACTAAGAAAATGATACTATCTTCGCTTGAGGAGCGCAACAAAACCATGAGCGAGCTCAGCTCAGAGCTTGGCCTTGCAAACTCTACTATCAGCAAGCACCTGAAGGAGCTTGAGATGATGGGCGCTATAAGGGACACCGGAGAAGGGAGGAAATGGAAGTACTACCAGAAAAACCGGGATTTCAGCTTCAGCGAAGCAGGGATGAGGCACGGCTATATATCAAAACTCACTGTGACGGTGACAGCCGCAGTAGCGCTAATCGTGATTGCTGCGCTGATACTGTATTCATCTGCATCGTCAGTCACGCTGAGCAACATGGCGTTCCAGGCAGGGAGCACGGTGCCAAACGGAATAACCGTGATGGCAATAGAGGATGCTCCGCAGTTCTACAATATAACAGCGCTGAACATAACAGTGACGCAGGCAATCCTGCATTCAACGTCCGGAAAGAATTACGTGATTAACGTAAGCAAGGAGATAGACCTGGTAAAGCTCAGCAACACCTCCGAGATATTCGGCGCTGCCAAACTTCCATACGGCAACTATACGGGCATATCGCTTATCGTGCCTAATGCGACCGCTGTGGTTTCAGGCAACGTGGTTGGCGTTTTCGTTCCCAGCTCAAAGATAGAGATACCTGGAAAGTTTGCAGTGTCGCAGAACATGACCAACTGGCTGCTCATGGACTTCAATCTTGAGCAGTCGCTCCATTTCACTGGAAATGGCCAGATAATAATGCTGCCAGTAATATACTACTCCAGCGGCAGGAATGCCAACATAGTCGTCGGCGGCAACTCCTCGCCCATATTCAGAAACATGGGCCATGTAGAATGGAACAGGTCGATGTTCGGAATGGATCAGGACGGCAACATCGAGAACAATTTCAGCATGCCGCTGAACCAGAGCATGGGAATAAAGTCAGGCAGGATAGTGCTCGGTCCAAGGTTCGGAGCATCGTTCTTCGTGGTGGGGCGCGGCCTTATAAGCGCATTTGTTTACAATTCCCCGCTTCCGTTCGAAAACGGAACATTCAATGTCTCAATGGTAAGGTTTAACCATACATTCCCGTTCAACGTAAGCAGCCTGAATTGCTCAGGAAGGGGAATGAGGGGTGCCATGCTGTGCACATACAGGCAAGCCTACAACTCAACAGGGCACGAACTTCCTGCCGCAGTAGTGAACGTTTCGCCATCGGGCGGAGCACTTTACGTAAGAATGTTCATGCTGCCCATCGGATCATACAACACAAGCATTTATCTTACTGCCAGTAACGGCGCATCGTTCGGCAAGAGCGGCATAATCACTGTCACTCCGGACACTGTCGCAATGTACAACAAATCCTATACAATAGAGTTCAACGGACTTACTGTGGGCGACAACTACTCGCTTGCCATATCGTCCAACCATTCCTCCATATGCATTCCCCGTCAGAAAATTGCATGCGTCAGGGCCAGCTCGCAATCCGGCTACTCAATAAATTTCAGCGTCATCTCTAACGTGTCCTCCATAAATATACGCGTGCCGGGGGCACTAATATCATCCGAAGGAGTAAAGATACTGTATGCAAACGTATCCTCGCATATTGGCATTGGCGGCAATTTCACTTTCCCATCCAGGCGCATACTGATAAATTCGACAGTCGAGGCTTCAGAAGCGAAGGCTGTGGCGCCATCGCTTCCTCTTGCAGCATACAACTGCTCCGTGGCAGCGGACTGCAGTACAGCTCCTGTTACGATATGCCAGAACGGGCTTCCAAACCAGCAGGTATGCGTCAACCAGAGCTATTACGGGGCTTACATGTCAGACTACAGGAACTTCACAGCGCAAAGCGCGGGAAGCGTCTGCCCGATGTTTATAATACGCTCTAGCTACGCGTGCGGCTGCTCAGGATCCAGCTGCGGAATGCTTTATTCGTCGAACTGAAAGCAGCAGCTGCAAGTTGGCAAAAGAATAAAACAGAAAGAAGAAAGAGAAAAAATAGGAACGGATTCATTCCTGCTTTGCGGCGACAGGCTCAAGCCTCAGGCTCTTTACGTTCTTCATGCCGTTCGTGCTCGTCAGCGCCCTCATCGCAGCTACAAGGGTATTGTATCTTGATCTTGTCCTTCCCCTTGAGAAGCTCCATACGTCCTTTACCCCCGCCAGCGTGACCAGCTTCCTGACAGGGTCGCTTGCCACCACTCCAAGTCCTCTCGGAGCCGGCTTCAGGAACACCTCGACGCTGCTGCACTTCCCGCTGACGTTGAGCGGCAGGCTGTGGTTTGTCCCGCACTTGCACTGCCAGGATCCGCATCCCATTATTATAGGGACAACGTTCCTCTTCGCGTTGCTTATCGACTGGTCTATAGCAGCCTTTATCTCGACATCCTTTCCGACGCCTATGCCCGCGTGGCCGTTGCTGTCTCCGACGACAGCAATTACGCGGAACTTCGCCTTCCTGTTGTTCTTGGTCATCCTCTGCACATTCATTATTTCGATGACCTCGCTCTTCAGGTTAGGCAGTAGCGCCTCCACTATCCCGTTCTCAGATATCTTCTTGCCTTCGTGGAAAATCTGCTCTATTGAGGTTATCTCCCCGGCCTTGACCCTTTTGCCCACGTCAGTCTTGGGCTGCCAGGCCTCTACGTTAAATGTATCCCTTGGTTCGTAATTCTGCCTTCTTTTCATCAATCAATCACTCTGACAATTTTTTCTTCGTCTCCTCGAAAAGCTTCTCCATCTTAGCCGCGTCAATGCCCTCCTTCCTGTATGCGCTGAACTGCGTCCCCTCCTTTGCCTTGGATAGGTAATCTGCGATGTGCTTGCCCGAAAGCCTTTCCCTGTCGAATTCTATGTTATTGAGCAGCTTGAGCCCGTTGTCCGCGGCTCCGAGCGCCGCAGCGAAAAGAACCGATGCCTTTGCAGGGTTGTGCACCCCCATGTCGAGCACGTAATCGTCAGGCTTGCCCTTAAGCTTCCTCGCAAGCGCCATACCCGTTAGATAGGCTGTTGGCGTGTTCCTCCTCGGCATCCAGCCAAGCTTCCTGAGCTCCTCCGACCTTGCTGTGCTTATCGTCATGTCCCCGTCTACGCTGTACCTGATCGCCTGGGCTATTATGCCCCTGTTGCTCCTCCTTATGACGAGCCTGTTCCTGCCGCCCTTGAGCAGCCTCACCCTCCTTGCGTAGTCGGTGACCGCCTCCTTCCTCCTCTTCCTAATGAACGTGTACATAATACCATCATATGTGCTTTAGCTTCTTTGCCTTTTCGGCGTCTATCTTCACTCCAGTGCTTATTATGTGGTTTATCAGCGTAGCCTTGGTCTGGAAAGTGCCCCCCTTAACAAGCGCGTAGAAGCGCTTGTACATCTCGTTGTCTATTTCGCTGCTCGACTTCAGGCTCTCTAGTATCCTCCTCTGCGACCTCATCCTCCTCATGTGGCCTATGCTGGACCTCGTCTTTGCGGTTCCCTTCTTGCTTCCGGAACCCCTTGACCTGCCGAGCTTGCGCCTCGCCTTCCTTATCTTGCCGCTGGCAGATATGTTGCGCTTTTCCTTGAGCGCGAAGATCGAGCCGTTGCTCACGAGCTTCCTCACGTCGTCGTGCGTTATCGCCTTGGACGCTTCCTCTATGGCGGAATCCTTTATCCTTATGCTGCTCACTCCGCGACCCATCATCTGTGCAGCGAGCCTCTTGGCGAGTTTCAACGTCATTTCTTAACACCTTTTTCCTCCTTTGCCTCTGCCTTCTTCTCCTTCGGCAGCGGGTTGGTCACCTTTATCCCGTTCTGCGCCGCGAACCCTGCTATCTCGGCTTTCTTCCTTTTCGAGACGGAAGCTGCAACTGTTATTGAGAAGCCCTCTATGTCCGGATCCTCTATTATGTCAACAAGCTCCTTCTTGCTGTGCACCAGCATCTGCTTCGTGCCGTCGCGCCTCATGTGCCTGACCCCTTCCGGATTCCTGTATCCTATCGTCGGCTCGGCTCCCATGAATGACCTCTTTATCCTCTTCTTGCTGTCTATCCCGCGCGGCTTCCTCCACCTTGAGCTCACCCTCTTCCTGCTCTTTGCGCCGAAGTTGGGCACGCTGAAAGTCGGATGGGTTTTCTTCTTCAATGCCATGTTCATACCTCTACTGCGTAGTACACTCCGTCCTGGAATATCCTCTCGTCCTTCTTCCTTATCTTGGAAGCCTTCCTGAGGTTGGCCGCCGTCTGCGATACGTCGTCCTTCGAAGTGCCGCTTATCTTCACGTCGTTGCCCTTTATTTCCACCTTGGTCTTGCCGACTATGCCTGAATACCTGGGATACCTCTCGCCGAGCATGTTCTTTATTATCACTTTGTCGCCGCTCGCTTCGAGCGTGAGCGGGAAGTGCGAGAACACGACGCTCATCTTTATGGTGAAGCCCTCCTGCACTCCATCCATGTCGTTCCTCAGCTCGCTCGCAAACGCCTTCGCTATCTTCAGCGCTGCTTTGGCAAGCTTCTTCGAATCGGTGGTGTGTATCTCAACAACGCTGCCGTTCACATTGACGTCAAGGTACGCCATGTTGAACCTGCGCGAGTTGCCGCCAAGCTTCCCGGACGTAAGGACAGTGTCGCCGCTGACTGACACCTTGACCCCTTCCGGTATTTTTATGGACTCCATCAAAATCAACTTCAGTAAACGTAAGCTATCAGTTTCCCGCCAAGGTTCTTGTCCCTGATCTCATTGCTTGACATAACTCCCTGCGAGGTCGATATTATAAGTATCCCGAAATCCCTGCTAGGTATGTACCTGGACTCCTTCTCGACGAGCTCGTTTGCGTTGACGCTCAGCCTCGGCTTTATCACTCCTACGCTGTTTATCCTGTTGGTCAGCTTCACCTTAAGCATCTTCGCATGGCGGTCGCTGAATTCCTCATAGCCCTCTATGTACGAGGCCCTCTTCATCGCATCGAGAACCGACTTGACAAGCTTCGTCGAATAGACGTTGCAGTGCTCCCTGCCTATCCTCTCGTTTGTCTTTATAGTGTTTATCGCATCGGCAAGTCTGTCTACCATGAACATCAACCATATTTCTTGAATCCCATCTCCGTCGCAACTTCCCTGAAGCATCTCCTGCAGATGTACAGCTTGTGCGCCCTTATGAGCCCCCTCGAGGTGCCGCATATCCTGCATTTCCTGAGGCCCTTGCCCTTCGCTTTCAGTTCGTTGCTTACCTTCATTTTCTCACATTAAACGAAATTTACCTTGAACTCCCTAGCCAGATACTCCTTTATCTCATCAGCAGAGACATCCTTGTGCTTCCTCGGAATCGTGCTGTTCCTCCACTTCCTGGTGCACACCCTGTACCCCTTCCTCTTGAACGCTATGTTGACGTTCATGCCAAGCATGCCAACGCTCGGGTCGTACTTTATCCCGTCTATGTCTATGTACTCCTTTATCCCGAAGCTCAGCGTGTTGCTCCTTATCGAGCTGTCCTTTATGTTGTTGTCCACTGCCCCTATCAGCTTCTTCGCGAGCTGCGCTGCATCATTTCCCCTTATTGTCACGAAGGCAGCTATCTTGCTCCCCCTGGTTATCTTGAATGAGGGATTCCTCTTCTTTGACAAGCCGTCGGCAGCTTTCCTTCCAGTCACGAGCTTTATCAGCTTCTTCGCACTCTCCTGCGCCTTCTCATCCGCGCCAGTGCCTATGTTTATCATAAGCTTGTCGATGTAGACGTTCCTCATCACATTTGAGCTTTCCATTGTATCAGCCTAGCACCATGACGTTCTTCGCCAGGGTTTCAAATTCGGCCTCCCCGCTCTTCACGGTCACCGACTTTATTGACTTGTCCTTCATGTTTATCGATTTTATGGTGCCGCTCACGCCTACGTGCACGCCGTCCATAACGAAGCACTTGCTCCCCTCCTCGAACTTGTACACTTTCGGCTTCCCACTCCCCATGAGCAGCGAGTCCTTCACCTTCACTCCCTCCGGAGCTTCCATCGTGGTGCCGTCATTGAGCGTCACCATCATCCTGCCGCCGCTTCCTATATACTTGTTAACGACCTTGCAGAACCTTGCCGAAGCGTCATCCTTGCCTACTTCTTCGTATGATATGTGCCCCTTAGTGTCAACTGTTATCCTGTAGTACTTTCCGATCCCCTCAGCCCATACGGTGTCGTTTATCCCTACCGGGTACTTGTCGTCCGAAACCCTCTTTCCGTTGACCTTGAGGCTCTCGGCGTTCATCATCCTATCAACTTCGGCGTTGGTGCCTGCCAGCCCCGCCATCTTGACAAAGCTCCTAAGCGGTATGCTGCTTTCAACGGTGTGCCTTCCTGGCGAAGGCTTCGCTATGTATTTGGTCTCCTTCCTCCGCACCATGTAGAACATGGGTGCGTTGAGGCTCTTCACGTGGTTCTTTCCTCCTTTCCTCGCCATTATTTCACCATTGCCTCAGCGGCTTTCTGCTCGACCTTCTCCTCCTTTGCCTCGGGCGCGCTCAGCGCCTCAGCCTTCTTCTCCTCTTTCTTCTCAGGGGCTTTCGGCTGCGCCTTGAGCGACAGCTTATTGGCCCTGTATTTGTCAGTGAGGTTAAGGTCCGTTATCTTGAGATTGCTTATGTATACCGGGACGTTGAGCTCCTTCCCCTTTGCGTTCTTCCTCGTCACCGTGTCTATGTAGGCGAAGCCCCTCCTCATGTTCAACCTTATGACCTTGCCGCTCTTGCCCTTTTTCGCGCCAGACACGACGGCAACCGAGTCGCCCTTTGAGAGCTGCACCGTCCTCCTCTTTATGCCCAGCTTCTTGGCTAGCTGCCTGTCCAGCCCAACCCTCACGAAATGCTGCGTGGCGTGCGCTGGTGCAGTGAGCCTGAACCTCCTCTGTTTCCGCGCCTGGCTGCTTTTTATCATGTCAAACTACCCTTGATGCTATGCTTGCGAGCTTTATGTACCTTTCCACTACCTCCCTCGCCATCGCCCCCTTGACCTCAGTGCCTATTGGAAGGTTGGCGTCGTTAACCAGTATTGCTGCGTTGTCCTCGAACCTCAGGCGCATGCCGTCGGGCCTCCTTATCGGCTGCCTCTGCCTTATTATCACAACGCGCACCCTCTTCTTTATGTATTGCGGGTTGCCGCTTTTCACGCTCGCCATCACCAGGTCGCCTATCCCTACGGATGGCATCCTGTTCTTGGTGCCGCTCTTGCCTATCCTGCTCATCACCTTGAGCAGCCTTGCGCCGCTGTTGTCGGCGCAGACTATTATCGCACCTGGCACGAGCGTCCTAGATATCTTGCTTGATATTCCCTTCATGTGAAAACCATCTAAAATTTCTCAATTACAGCGAAAGATTTCGTCTTGCTCAGCCTTCTTGTCCCTGCAATCTTCACCCTGTCTCCCTCCTTCGCGGCTATGCAGGGCGGGTTATGCGCCGGTATCCTTGAGTTGCTCCTCAAGGACCTCTCGTATTTCTTCAGGTAGGTCGCGTATTCCCTCTCGACAATCACAGTCTTGTCGGCCTTGTCGCTAACAACGACGCCGTAGAAGCTGTTCGAGTGCGTCTTCACGCCGCCATGTATCGGACATTTTTTATCTTCGCATTCCAAAGAAATCTCCTCTAAAGCTTTCTTTTTCTGTAGAATTTCAGGCCTTTCTGTATACGTTCGTGCGGCCTAAAGCAGATTTCGCTGCCTTCAACTGTAAAGGTATTTTTATCAGCAATAAATTTAAATGTTGATATCCTTTTGAAGATTCTCCTTTTTCCGGAACCTGTCTGCAAAACTATCGTTTCCTTGGTTTCGTCGACGACTTTGCCCTTTATGCCCACCTGGCTCGCATCCTTGCTGCGCACCACTTCGGCCTCTAGGCCTATGAGCTCGTGGAGGACAATGTTCCTGTTATTATACTCAGCCATAAATATAAATGTTTTGGGTAGCAGGAGCAGCATGTTACCTTATGATTATCCTGTCAGATATGCTCACTATCCTGTCCGCATCGTAGCTTATCACGTTGCCGTAGCCCGTCTTTACGTAGAGCTTGCCGCTGGCGGCCTGGACTTTCATCACAGTGCCTATGTAGGCGCCTATCTCGCTTATGACCTTCTTGCCCTTCATCTTCGCGGAGCGTATCGCCCTCCTCCTGAGCGCGCTGCCGAACTTCGCAAGCGCGTATCCTATTATTATTGCCACGATGTCGTAGAGCAGGAGCTGGTAGAAGTATATCTGCCCAATTATCCATGCAGCCGTGATGTACACAAGAGCCAGCATTATTATTGTATAGCCTATGTAGGTGCTCTGCTTTATCGCGCGGTACTTCATGCCGCCGCTCTGCAGGTCTATCATCCTTCCTATAAGGTAGAGCGAGAGGCTGACCGGCAGCAGTATTATGAAGCCTTCAATTGCGTATGCGGTAAGCGTAAGGCTGTTGCTTGTCAAAGCTGTTCCGGCTGCGTAGTCGCCGTAAGAAAGTATTACGCTTATCACGAAGAATATTATTGAGCCGACATAGAACAGGAAGCTCAGCCGCTCTATGCTGAAGCCGAACCCTGCGAACGACTTTAGGAGCGATTCCTCCAGGCCGAGCCCTTTTATGATGAGGTATATGCCTATGAGCGCGACGGGAAGCTGCCAGCCGAAGTGAAAGTAGTAGCTTACCGCGAAGAGCAGCAGTATCGCCGCAGGTATGCCGAAGACTATCCTGGCGTAGTGCGGCTCCTTGAGCTTCTCAAGCAGCGTGAAATAGGTGTTCTCCAGCGCCTCAGCCTGCTTCATCCTGAGGAGGTCTACGCTGTTTATGTCGACCCTGCTCTTTATTATAGGTATCACGCGGTTGTCGCTTGCCCCGTCAGTAACCAGCACGCACGAGTCCGGCTTGAACCTCTCCATGATTATGTCGAGCTGCCTGGCGAATTCAGCATCTGCTATGTATCCCTCGCTCTCAGATCCTGTTATGGTTACGACGTGCACCGGGTATCCCAGCTTTTTCAGCTCGTCGTATTTCCTCACCGCTTCGAACATCGTGTTCGCATCAGTGTCCTGCGGGTCAGCAAGCGCTAGTGCCGCTGCTGCGCTGAGATTGCTTTCCCTCCCTATTACGGGACCCGACAACCTGGTCTTGCGGTAGAGGTCGTTGTCTATGTCTATCGCCAGCACCAGCACTCTTTCAGGCAATGCTGCACCCATACATTAAGACAATCGCACAAATAAAAAACTTCCCAATCGCTGCGCCAATCCGACCGACGCTACGCAAGCACCGCGCGCCTTTTCAGTATAAGATACAGCGCAGCATAAGTGGGCAACGTCTGCTTGCTGTTCCTGTACGGGCCGAATGTGGATCCGCCTATATCAACAGCTGGCGAATCCTCTACGACTACGTCAAGGCTCCCGCTCCTGAACACTACGCACTTTGCCATAGGGTCGAACCCAGAAAGGCTTGAATATCCGTCAAGCTTCCTCGCCACGAGCCCTGTGTCCCCGTGTATCGTTCCAGCCATCCTTATGAGATGGTGTATGTCGTTTGTCACATTCCTGTCTATCGAATCGCTCTGGCTCACTGTCATGCTTCCTATTATCGACTTCCAGAACTCGTCCTTCTTCGGCACGTCAACCTTGTCCCAGTTGCCCGTGCTGACGCCGAATACAAGCTCCGCCTTGTGCTCCTCAAGCTTCTTAGCGCTCTGGCTGGATATGCCGAGCTCCTTGAGTGCCGCAGCGCCTCCGTTGAGCCTGCTTATGAAGCCCCTCGCGATGTGCCCTCCCCATCCCGCATCAGTAGCCTTAGGCCCAACCATCTTGCCCTTTCCGCCGACGTTGGGGAAGAACATCACGGGATCGAGCCCTATCCCTGATATGTAGTCGCTTATCTCCTTGCGCTCACGCGAAGTGAGCTTCATTATCGCGTCCGCAATCACATGGACGTGGTATCCCCTGTTGCCGCTGAAGTTCAGCGTTATGTCATCCTTTGAGAAGCCGAAATCCGCGAAGAGGAACTCCTCAACAAGCTTCGCGGTCTCGTCCTTTACTGCGTCGAGGCATTCGCCGCAGACCCATGATTTCCCGTGCACCTTCTGGCACTGCAGGTTGAGGTCCGTCGAATCCAGGTCGAATATCAGCTCGGACCCGAGCCAGCCCTTGCTCTCCAGCGGCCTTCCCGCGGGGTCATTGTACCTTGCAGTCGAGAAAGAGATGAAAGGCGGCGCCTCCGACACTACGCGTTTCTTCAGCTCCTCGTTGCTCCTGAACGCCATGTGCCTGTACGCTATCTTCGTCTCGAAGTTGCCGAATCCGAACTCCCTCTTTTCTACGTCATCCGCGCTAATCCCGTACTTTGAATAGAATTTCCTGAAAAGAGAAGACGCAAGGGCAGCTTCCCTGCTTCCTATCGCCATCGCACAATATCCTCAGGCAACCGCTATAAGCCTTACCGCTTGCATGCCGAATTCGTCAATAAACTATTAGACAATAGTTAAATGTCAAATAAGCTTTAAATAGGTTGCATAAGAGCGATATGCACATGACAGTCGGGAAAACAAGGAAGGCTGTATTCGACATAGACGGCACCCTTGTCGACAACATAAGCGCGGAGCTTTCCTCCAGATTCAGGACCGACACTTCAGGGGCGCGACTTTTTTCCGAATTTGTATACAACTTGATGCACCTGGCTCCGCACCATTCATCAAAAGTTATCCTGAGAAAACCAGATTTCGACGACAGGGTGATAGGGATGCTGAGGCGCTCCGGCGGCAATGCCGAAGTGAGGACCAGGAACAACTTCAGGGACCTGGAGCAGATACGCGCCGCGCTCGGCGATATCGGCATAGAGCCGCACATAACACGCGTGAAGGGCTCGGACAAGCTTCTGGAGAGCGACGGAGCCGCGACTCTTGTGGAGGACACTCCGCTCAATGCACTCATCAGCATGTCGAGGCATAGGGGCGCAGACGCAATAATAGTGCCAAGGCCGTACAATCTCATACTCGGCAGGCTGGCATCAGCGCTATCGCACAGGATACGCATGCTCGAATGAGCCGTTCTTTCCGTATTTTAAATCTTTCCGAGCGAAATAGTAAGCGTGGAACAGGACGCGATAAAGCAGGTAATAATAATCAGGGCAGACTTGGAGATGGGGAAGGGAAAGCTCGCCGCACAGGCGGCTCACGCATCCCTCATGAGCTACTTTGAAGCAGAAAGGAAGGACCCGCAGCTGACAAGGGAATGGCTCGACTCCGGGGAAAAGAAGATAGTCCTCAAAGTGTCCGGGGAGGAGGATCTGGTAAAGCTGTTCAAGGCGTTCCAGTTCAAGAAGGTCCCGTGCGCGCTCGTGTCAGATGCAGGTTTCACCCAGATACCCCCGGGATCCAAGACTGCTCTCGGCATAGGCCCGTGGAGAAGCTCAGAGATTGACATGTTTACGCGCGGCCTCAAGCTCCTCTGAAGAAGAACTCCAGATATTAACGTATTTTCATTGGCAAGCACATGCGTCCAACCAGCTAAAGCGCATAAATATCTGGAACGCCGCTACACAATCGATTGACATGGCAACTGTTGAGAGAAATCTTTCCGAGCATGAAAAGAGGCGCGAGTATGAGGACGAACTGAGGACAGCCTCAGTAGCGATAGATTTTGGGAAGAGGTATGAGGAGAAAGGCGACGAGGAGCTAAAGCTTGCCAACAAGAAGGGACTCTTCGGAGGCGCCCCGAAGGACAAGCAGGATCATGAGATTGGGGCAAGGGCGGGCTTCACGCTGGCAGAAAGCAGTTATGCACGCGCCGGCAAGAGCCTTAACAATGCATACCTAATCAAGCCTTCAGAGCAGCTGCAGGAGTCAATAAACCAGGCAAAATCCTACGAGCGCAGGGTGGCAGACAAGCTGGAAAAGCTGTCCGGAATCGCCTCGGTACGCGAAAAGCTTGGCATAAGGGAGGAGTAAGCCGGCTTGCTCCATCCAATCTGCATGCGTCAAACAGGAGTGAGCCAGTCTTCGAACTGCTTGTCCTTTCCATGTATTATGTCGGAGAATTTGTCCCATAGCAGCTTCGTTATCTTTCCCTGTCCGCTGCCCACCTTTATACCGTCTACCTCCCTTATCGGCGTTATTTCCGCAGCGGTGCCTGCGAAGAACAGCTCATCCGCTGTGTAAAGCTCCTCCTTGTGCACCATCCTCTCATCGGTCTTTATGCCCACGCTTTCAGCTACCTTGATAAGCGAATCCCTCGTTATGCCCAGCAGTATGTCCGAGCCCTTGCCAGGGGTGACAAGGCTGCCATCCTTCACTATGAATATGTTCTCTCCCGGGCCCTCGGCTACATAGCCGTTAGACGACAACAGTATCGCCTCATCGAAGCCCAGCCTCTTGGCCTCGCCGTTAGCTATTATCGAGTTGAGGTAGTTGCCGCTCGCCTTTGCTTCAACCGGAAGTATCCCTGAGTTTATCCTCCTCCACGAGGATATCTTGCAGCGCACCCCTGCGCCCTTATTCTGCAGGTATGATCCCATCTCCTGGGTGCCTACGAATACGCTTATGCGCTTGCCTTCCGTCGACATTCCGATGTGGCTGTCGTTGTAGAAGGCAAACGGCCTTATGTAGCATTCCCTCAATCCGCTCGCTTTCACTGTCTTCAATATTGCGGATGCCATCTGCTCCTGCGTCAGCCCCAGGTTCATCCCATATATCTTTGCAGTCGCAAAAAAGCGCTTCACATGGTCGTCCAGCCTGAAAACTGCAGGGCCGCGGTCCGTATGGTAACTGCGTATTCCCTCGAAAATTCCGCTCCCATACTGAAGCGAGTGCGTCAGTATCGGAACCTTCGCCTTCTCCGCGTCAACAATCTTCCCGTCGAGCCATACCACATTTTTCTTTGCAGCCATTCGATCACCAAAACAAACTTGTACTAGGCGTTGATGCCGCGCCTGTAATATATAAATAACGTGCAACAATAATTTAAACCGTTCATAATGCAGTGCTGCGCACAATTACACTTTAACTGCGGTGCCAATATGCCCTCTGAAAAGAAGCTTGTTCGCATGATACGCGAATCATCTCTCACCGATTTCGAGAAATCCGTTCTTGAGGCGACGCTCGCAATACCAAGGGGGAGGGTTGCAAGTTACAAGGAGATAGCGGCTGCGATAGGCAGGCCGAACGCGTGCAGGGCTGTGGGCAACGCCTTGGCGAAAAATCCATTCGCGCCAATGGTGCCGTGCCACAGGGTGGTGCGCAGCGATGGCGGCATAGGCGGCTACAGCGCACCTGGCCGCTCCGAGAGGAAGCTGCGAATGCTGAAAGATGAGGGCGCGCTTTAGCCATCACTCCTGGCTATGCTTTTGTAGAAGTCGTTGAAGAATCTTGCCTCATAGTAGCATTGCACAAGGTCTATAGCGCCTTTCTTTACATCCTCAAGCGCCTCGCCCATCCTGGGCAGCCTCTCCGCCGCTTCCCTTATCCCCGAATCTGCCCTCAGTATCCTGTCCATCCTGTGAAAGTTGAAAGCGTCCCTCTGCATCTCGTCAGTATATTCGGCGGTAAGCCTGATGTTCAGGAGGAAATCCATGTGGCTCGTGCAATACTCGTTCCTAATCACCGAAGACAGCTCCTCAGTCAGGGACTTCGAATTCCCTCTGCCGGATATCCCGGCAAGCTTGTCGGCGAATTCGTCGTCGCACCTAATAGCTGAATATATCATCCGTACTACTTCGTTCTTCTTTGCCTCCTGCCCGTCCAAATTTACCTCTTTGTCAAGGAAAGTCCCTGTTATATTCATTGTCGCACCTTAAGCATTGGCCGGCATTTTCATGCCGGCCGTTATTCCACCCTCTATGCCAACCCTCCGCGATCCATTGCCAGACCGCGTATGTCTCTCTGTCCGTAACTCCTCCCCTCCATTGCAAGGGCTATCTCCTTGCTGCTGAAAGCCTCCATCAGCATGTTTCTCTCGCTGCCAAGTGCCGTGAACTGCGCAAGCCCTTCAGCTGTCAGCGCAAGAGGCTTTCCCGGTTCTTCCTTCGTTGCGAAGTCCAGCACCCCCTTCCTCTTCAGGCTCTTCAGGTTGTACCAGACCGAGCTCTTAGAGAACCCGTACGACTCGCAAAGGTAGTCGACGAAGCTCGAGGCTGAGTCTATTTTGTCCACTCCTACCTCTGCCAGTATGAGCTGTTCGCGCCTTATCAGGCGGATCTTGCAAGCGTCCCGACTCGCAAATTGCTGTGCCACACAAACCACCAAAACGAAGATTTCAAGGATTTATGCAGCACAGAAGTGGTACGGTGTTGATATAATCAGATTCCTGTTCATCTTGACGCCGCAGCTGCGCTTGAAGTCTGGGACGGACCCCCATGCGAGCGTTTGCGTCTGCATCTGTACCACATGCTGCAAATCCTACGTGATTTGCTACCTTTAAAGTGGAGCTAAAGGTTAATAAAGGTTTTGTGCCAATCAGGTCTCTTGGCAGTTGGAGCATTCCGTTTACTGCTCTATCATGTATTGCGGGATCATCTTCTCTTCAATTACTCTGAAATACTTGCTGTGGGTTACCTTTATAACTTCCATAATCCCTCCCTGAGTGTAATAAACAATGTCTTTAGATTCTTTACATATCCGTTTGAAATCGTGGTCGTTGTGGAATATTATTACCTCTACATCAGGGCCTAACTGACTACCAATTTCGTCCAATTCGTACATCAGTACAAGTTCTTTTGACGGGTTGGTATCTGAATCCTTCACTACCTTCCATATAAAGAATTCGGACATTGCCGCCTCAAAGAATTGGTCCATACTTTCGGCTCGCAGGTAAACTGCTATCCTTATCATATGCTTTTCCATATCTGGAAATCCTATGGCAAGCAACGGCTTTACACCTTCCTGTTCGCATACGTCCTTCATGAGTGTACAGATGTGCGAATACGCCTCTATATCAATGTCTCTGTCCACAGCATCTATGTCTTCTCCATTCACGTTGTCCCCAAACATTTGAAGTACCTTTTACTATAGTAAATGATACACCAGATATAATATTTATAGGTTTCTAAATATCCCGCCGTAAGTAATTAATGGTGTGGCTTAAGGCATCACACAATTTAGCAAGAGGGACTGCCTAATCATCAAATCAGAAGCAGCCTATGTCCTCGAAGCCTGAGAGCTGCTGCCCCACTTCGTCAGAAGAGTTGAACACGGTCACCTTTGCCTTCATTTTCTCCGCAACAGAAAGCGCCTTCTGGTAATCCGACTTGCCGAGGACAGAGTCGTTCACTATGACATTGCTTGCCTCGTAAGATTCGAGCGCGTCAATTACGGCGGCGCACCCGTGCTTCGACTTGCCCAGCTGCAGACCCTTAAGGAATTCCTCCATGAGTATGAACTCGTCGCGTATCTTCTCCTTGTCGAGTATGCCGCTCACCTCGTCGCTGCGTATGAGCTCGTAGACGCCTGAGCGCTCGACGTTGCTGGTGCTCTTGAAGAGGATGTTCTTGCCGAGCGTTTTCATCGTGCCTGCATTCTCCATGTAACTTCTTACCTGGTCCTTGGTGAAGCCCGGCCCTGCAATGATGACTGTGTTGACCTCCATGTTCCTTATTATGGAGATTATTTCCTCAAAATACTTCTTCTCCGCTTCCTGGTAATCCTTGCTCGACATCCTCTTGCTGAGCCTGCTGTACACCTCGTCGCGGAACTCGATGCCGTAGCCGAGGAGGTATGCGGGGAGAGCCTTTTCGTCGTCAACAGCGATAACGCCAAGCCGGGGCTTGTGGGTGTCGGATACCGCGCCCTCAAGAACGCTGACCAGGTAAGCGGGCCATCTCTCCTTCCTTATTTCGACAGCGTCATTGGGAGCCACATTGAGCGTATGGTAGCTGTTGAGCCTTACATATTCAAGCGGCTTTCCGTCAAGTATTTTGCCGAGAACCTTCAGCCTCTGCGCTGTTTTGTCGAGTTCGGTCTTCTCGACCAACAGGGTAACGTATATTTCCTTGAGCTCGCCTTCGTCAGTCTCATTGCCCCTGAAGCGCCTCAGGCTCTTGCCGCTCACCGCATCCCCCGTGAAGATGACCCTCTGCATCGTCCAAAGGTCGTCAAGCGTGTTGGGCAACAGCTTTATTATCCCTTCCGCCCTATAAAACTTAAGAATCTTCATCAGAACCACATGATTCAGGTCCGTATGCAGATTGGAAGGCGATATTATAATACCTTTTTTGCTCGGTGTGTCGATAAGCTCGATAATAAGCGGCTCCGCGTCAGTCATAACCGGAATACTGGAGCACTACGGCTACGCGGCTGTATTCGGCCTGATGGCACTGGAGAGCTCGTCAGTGCCCGTGCCTAGCGAGGTGGTGATGCCCCTTTCTGGACTGCTCGCGGCGAAGGGCATCTTCTCATTCCCGCTCGCATTCATAGCCTCGCTGCTCGGAAGCCTCCTGGGCATAGCAGTTGACTACTACATAGGCTACTACTTCGGCAAGGACGTGGTGTACAGGCATCTGCACAGGCTGCGCATAACAAAGGCGCAGCT
>JAJZYW010000017.1 GCA_021797895.1 Microcaldota archaeon
TGATATAAGCAAAAGGAACAAGGCGAACAGCTATTTCTTTGCAATAATCATGCTCATAAATATAGTTGTTCCGACAGCAGCTGGATTATTGATAGACCACATCGGGTTTAGAACTGTCATGATATTCATAGTCCCAATCATACTGATATTGTTCGTTTTAGCGAGAAAGGAAGTAAAATTAATAAGGCTCGATAAAGTGAGACTCAGTAAGTTACCATGGCAGTAGGCGCGCTTTTCGGAAATAGCCCTTACCCCTTAACAGCCGCCTGGAAAGTTTTACATCATTAAGGATTCTTTCTGTCTGGTCCTTTCCTGTAACAGACTGGAGATGGTAAGCAAACTCGAAGTCAAATGCGTTTGTAACCAAGACCAAGCGCGGCAGCGTTTCCATGTCCTCTCTTGACAGGCTTCTTATGGCTTCATACCCCTCTAAAAGTGAATCTAGAAGCCTTTTGCTGTAAGATGATCCAGTTTTCATGTCTACGCAGCAGAAGTGCACAGACCATGCGATGTCCATAAGGAGTGCGTCACGATAGTTTGACATGTTTGAGAAGTCGAGAAGGCCGTGTATGCCCCCATGCCGCCATATGATGTTTGCAGGGGCTATGTCGCAGTGTACTGCATAAGCCTTGAGGGTTTCGTAGTGCGAGAGGTCCAGCTTCCTCAATGCTGGGGCGAACCATCTGTATGCAAAGAGGAAAGCCCTTGCGCCGCCATCCCTTCTGCTGCGTGCTTCGATAGCGTTCCTGTCCATCCGCTCTTTTATCCTCTCTATTGTCTGAAAACCTCTCCTCTCTTTTGAGGCAAATCTTGATTTTCTTATGATCTCGTGCAGTCTTGCAGCCATTACTCCTATATTGTATGCATCGTTTTCGCTGACCCGCATGCCTGTGCTTCCAGGTATGAAGCGGTATAGAGAATACAGTTCGCCTCCTGCTTCCGCAAAAGGCCTTCCATCCTTTGCCAGCATCATGCGCGGTATTTCGTACGGGAAGCCTTTTTCTGCAATGTATTCTGAAATTCTGTACTCTGCCATTACGTCCTTCGCTTTCTTGAAATCCATAAAGCGCTTGAGGACGTACCTTTCGCCTTTGTGTTCGAATACCCAGTTTGATGATGCATAGCCAGTCTTGATGCGGCTGAAAGCTGTGCTGCGCGATATTGAAAACCAGTTTCCCGCAGCATTGTGCAGCTCTCCTCCGGCCAAAGTCGACGTGCCAGGCATAAGCTACAAAATAAAGTAAAAATATAAACGAATATTGCATGCAGCCGCTAGAGGAGGACGAGAAGCGGGAGAGCTATCGCCGCAACTGCTGCCATGTAAGCCGCCGAGAGGCCCATAAACCTAAGTGCGCCTACCCTGCCTCCCTGCCTATACGCTATGAAATTCGCCAGCGATGCTATAAGCGTTCCGTTGCCGCCTATGTTGACGCCCCAGGCAAGGGGCAGGAAGAGCGAGCTCTTCTGGAGGAGAACGGTTGAGGGGACGTTGCTTATGAACTGCGAGACGATAAGCGCGTAGAGGAACATTGACGCCACGCCGCCTTCATTGGGTTTGGGCAGGATGGTCGCGGCCGAGTTTATCACCAGGAATATGAGCACGAAAGAGAGTATTAGGAAGAAGTCTATGCGCGCTATCGCATGGGATTTGGAGACGCCTCTGGGCCTGAAGGCCAGCATGAGGATTATCGAAACAACGGAAAACGCTACGAAGACCCACGCATTGAATCCAAGGAGGAAGCATGCCGCGTCAGCTATGAAAAGCACAAGCGAGGAGTAGAACAGCGCCCTGCTGTATTGCCTGGGCGCTGCGCCATGGAGGCGGCCTCCTCCTCTCCCAAGCGCAAGGGTGAATGCGATCAGCACAGCCATTGAAACTGCGAATGCAGGCGCCATAGAGCCTATGAACCCTGTGGCTGTGAGCGCATAGTGCCTGAACATTATTATGTTCTGCGGGTTGCCGAACGGGGTAAGCATGGAGCCAACGTTGGCGCCGATTGCCTGGAGCACCACCATGCCGCCGACGCTTCTTCCGGAAAGCTTCCCTATGCTCACAGTAAGCGGAACAAGCACTATTAGAGAAGCGTCGTTTGTCATGAGCATTGATACTAGAACAGTAAAAATTACAGAGAATAGGTACAGGTTCCTCACGCTTCCAACCCTGGAGAGCACAATAGAGGCAATAAAGTCTATCCCTCCAGAAAGAAGAAGCCCTGTGTTTATTATTATGAACGAAGCGATTATCGCAACTGTGTTCCATTCAACAAGCGCGGCATTCAGGAAATGCGCATTGTATGAGAGGAGCGCCGCGTATGCGATCAGCAGCGCAAAGAAGACAGGCTCCTTTTTCACCAGGGAGAACAACTGCTTAAGCATGCCCTATCATCCGCTGCTGCCAGGCTCATGCGCCTGATGCGCGTGCAGCGCTAAGCATATCTGATGCAAGCTTGATAAACATTGGCTAAAAGCCTCTCTTTTAATATCGAGGCGTTTTGCAGCATTGCCGGGCTATGCTGTGCTCTTCATCCTGCTTACCGATGCTGACTTATACATCCTGTACGCTTCCGGCATGTACCTCTCTATGAGAAGCCTGTCTATAGGAGTGAATTCCTCGGCACCGCGCGCACGCGAAACAAGGGAAAGCTTTTCCTGGTCTGACAGCAGCTCTATCGAGACGTACTTGGAGTCCGTGTGCTCGTCGCACATGCGTATCTCGGGCTTGCTATCACTCATATAGAGAAACAGCGATATGTTGAGCTTGATTGTTGATTTTCCAGCTTCCACATTGTATTCGAAGCTGCCAAGCTTCTTCAATTCTGATGCATCTGCTATGCTATACCCTGTCTCCTCGCCGAACTCCCTCACCGCTGCAGTCTCAGGAGTCTCGCCCTTTTTGATGTGGCCTGAAGGTATGCACCACTTTCCAGGGTAGAGCTTGGCCTGGGACCCTCTCTTAAGATAAGGCACCTCGCCATCAAATATTCCTATTATGCCAACGATCTCATTCTGGTAGTCTCCGCTTCCATCCATACTGCATCGCTGTAATACCCTGTGGATGAGATATTTAAACAGTTGGGAATAAACGTCAGGAGACGTTGCGGCGCTTGCGCAAAAAAGCGCAGCCGCGAATCCAGTGCAGATTAGCGGAATGGCAACGTCTTTTTAAAGCTTCCCATTGATTAGATATCAATAGGTTGGGTGCCGCTATGGACAACAAAAAAGTTGTGGCAGCGATATTGATAATAATACCGTTCGTTGCCTACTTCATTCTTCCAGCGTACAATGCACAATACCCGGAAGCGTTCGGGTTGCCGCTCTTCTACTGGTACCAGATAATCTGGCTGCCTATCTCGGGAATAATGTTCTACATCGCAGCAGTGCTCATAGACATGGGCCGCAAGCGCACAGCTCCGTCACAGACAGGAGTCCATAGAAGGAAGCGCAGGAAGAGCAGCAAAAGGTGATTGAATGATAAACGATGCAACATATGGAGTGTTCATAGCCCTTTTCATAATATTCATAGCGATAGGATTCCTGGGCAAGCGCTTCAGGAAGGGAGACCTCTCGAAGATCGAGGAATGGTCGCTTGGCGGGAGGAACATGGGAACCATCCTCGTATGGTTCCTGGTAGGGGCAGATTTGTTCACCGCTTATACATTCATAGCAGTTCCTTCAAGCATGTTCAAGATAGGCGCGCTGTACTACTTCGCAGTGCCCTACGTATCGATAACCTTCGCGATTGCGATGCTTACGATGCCTCGCCTCTGGAGGTACTCAAAGAAAAGGGGCTACGTCACTGCAGCAGACTTCGTAAAGGACAAGTTCAACAGCCGCAGCCTCGCAATTCTCATAGCGGTTACTGGAATAGTGGCAGAATTGCCTTACATAGCGCTGCAAGTAGTTGGCATACAAGCTGTGCTTACATCAATGCTTCTCGGCACGGCTGACATAGGGCTTATAAGCTCAGTGGCTATAGTGCTGGCTTTCATAGCATTAGCAGGATTCACCTTCGTAGCGGGGCTCAGGGGAGTCACTCTGACCGCGATATTCAAGGATGCGCTGATATTCATAACGGTTGCTGCGGTCATAATAGGCGTCACGGCAGCGATAGGGGGATTCGGCCATGCGTTTTCGAGCGCCCCCGCTTCGTTCGTGACGCTGCCCCACAAGTTCTCAAGCGCATACATAAGCCTCTTCTTCATGAGCGCCCTTGCACTGTATCTTTATCCGCACGCGATAAACGGCAGCCTTAGCGCAAAGGACGACATAAAGTTGAGGAGGAGCCAGTCGCTTCTTCCTATATACGCACTAGGCCTCGCTTTCATAGTGCTGTTCGGAGTGCTCATATATGGAGTCCCAAGCGCGCTGAACCTGATAAAGTCGCTTCCTGCATCATCGAGCGGCGTGCTCGTCGTTCCGACGCTGATAGAGATGACGATGCCTGGATGGTTCGTCGGATTCGCCTTCCTAGGAATATTCATAGGAGGGCTGGTTCCGGCTGCGCTAATGGCAATAGCAATAGCTAACCTGCTGACCAGGAACATAATAAAGGAGTTCAAGCCGAAGCTCGGAGCGCACCTTGAGACGAAGACCGCAAAGTGGATAGCTGTGCTGTTCGAGTTCATAGCTCTCGGGTTCGTCTTCATAGTGCCTGCGACGTACGCCATACAGCTGCAGCTTCTCGGAGGGATAATAATACTGCAGACACTTCCTGCTGTGTTCATAGCACTGTTCACAAATAAGCTGAACAAGTACGGCCTCGGGTTTGGATGGCTTGTGGGGATAGTTTCCGGAATATGGCTGGTCGAGGAGGCAAACCACTTCGGACTCCTGTCAACGTCGCTGATGGCCAGCCCGTTCGGACTGCTCTTCATAGGAGCTACCGCAACTGCGCTGAACCTGGTGATAGCACTGGTGTGGAGCGCAGTTTCACCCGGAAAGGCGTCGAAGGAGTTCCTTGCGGCGACGAAGGGCATATAGCCCTTCCTTTTTTCTTTTTTTCTTTGCAGATGCAGCTTTGCTTCCGCTTATGGTCGAGTAAAGCCATGGCGTTAATTTCAAGCGGCTAAACGTATCTGCCTAAGTCGCAAGGTACTTCACTATTTTTCTGTTTGCAAATTTCACTGACTTGACGGGGTCTCGATTCTCAATGAATTTCGCCAAGAATAAGGAAAAGAACTTGTCTCCTGCCCCTACCGTATTAATATGTGAAAATTTCTTGATTGGTTTCACTCTTACAAGTTTTCCATCGAAGTACAGGATAGACCCGTTCTTTCCTAAAGTCACGAGTATTATGCCCGGGCCCAGTTGTGATATGTAACGCAGTTTGCCCTTTATATCCATTTTCGGGCTTCCTATTGCCTCGAATTCTATCTCGTTGCATTTCAGTATGTCCGCATTTTTGATTGCATACATAGCAGAGCGCCGCAACTTCTTCTGCGACTCTTTTAGCAGTATGGTCCTCTTTCCGTGTATGCTTGGCCTTAAGTATCCCTGTATGTCCAAGGCGATCAAGGAATCCGCCCTGGACTTTATCATTTGAAGCAAGCGTTCATCGACCTCATCTGAAATGGTAGATACAAGGAAAGCGCAAGGATTTAGGAATCCGCGCGGAATGCTGGAATAGCCTATCCTGCCCGTGAAATCCCTTATGCTTGCTGATATGTGCGCCCCCTCCCAAATCTCTACTGTAGTAGTACGGGCGCAGTAGGATATTCCCCCTGCATTTACATGCTTCAGTTCTGAAAGCCCTGACCCGAAGTTCCTTCCTACCTTGCTCACCACGCCGCAAGGCACTCTGAGGTCATTGAATACTTGCGCTGCAAAAAAAGGGCTCCCTCCGCGGGATACAATGCGCTTGCTCTTCAGGTATACTATATCCTTCGTTATCGTTCCCAGGATTACTACTGAAGGGCTGCAACGCGAAGCAGAGTGTGTTTCAGCATGCATATCCAATCATCGGCGATTTTTTAACTTTCTGCTAATGCTTTCAATTGCATATTCAAGCGTATCTATTTATCATATAGGTTTACATCAGGTAGGCGCCCACGCAAATTTCGGCGCTATTATGGCTACATTTCTTAGCAATCCTGTGCGATCGCAGCCGGGCAGGTTAGAAAGTGTAATTCGGACATATAAAATTAAATTTGTCCGGCATTCCTCCTTACACTTTTCACAACTGACATGAGGGCAGATACTTTTTGTGCGCTTATCCTTGCTTGTGCCGGCTTCACATTCCGCTCCCCAATAACAATCGATCCCTCCTTTAACGATGTACTCACTATAGCGCCATCTGAATATTCTAATATAGAAGCTGCGTTGGAAGCGTCGAACCCGCTGCCTACAATGATATCCATATCTGACGCTTTTCTGGCTTCCATGAGCTTGGCCATCTCAGGCGCATCTCCGGTCCATTTTCCGGTTAGGATTAGGACATCGGAGCCATGTTTTTGCGCATCTATGGCTGACTCCGCTATAGGCCTATCTTGAAGCATAGTTGCATGCTTTACCTGTATATCCGTGAATATCCCTATTTTATCCATGCCGAGCTTTGACCTGTAGCCGGTCACTTCGTCAGGTTTTGCCAATATGGTACCGAAGTCTGTTTTCACCGAATCTACAAATACCGGCACCCTTACAAATTTGCCTTTTGTGACGTTGGCTATAGAAAGCGCGGCCTTATAATCATTCCACAGAACGCTTATGCCGTGCGGCACTGAAATCTCCTTCCGCAGCTCGTTGCATAAATACGTCATAGATGCAACAGTTTCAGGGCCAACATCAATCTTGTGAGGAAGGTCATAATTGTTCTCGAATATTATCCCGTCTATTCCCCCTTCTTCCAATGCCCTCGCATCCTTAACAGCATTTTCAAGAATCACATCTAAACTTTCAAAACCGTCGATGCCAAGGAGCGGCATAAAGTGAAGCGCACCTATGATTGGTTTATCCATATTAAAAATAGCATGCAGGCTATTTACCCTATCCATAAGTCATGCCTCTTTGTTACATTAATCATAGCACAGAGACTTTTAATACTTGTATACGCCCATTATTGTGTGTTGCTGATGTTTAAAATACTACAAAAACTAAAAATTAAAATCCAGGTATTTTGAGAGTAGATAAGATAACCATTGACGAGCCTGATGATTTGGAGAGTAAACATAGTGGTGGAACCATGATTGAAAATCCTGAAGATATTAATCCGAGCCAGGTTGAAAAGTATCTAAGGGGTTTGGATGAAGACAAAGAGAAACTCATAATCGCATTTGGTGCTTCCAGGATAGAGGAGCTCAAAAATAAGCCTGATTTTAAGTATTTTCATAATGGGCTCCTAACTTCACATAGGGACTTTGATAAATTTTATAAAAGGTTGCAGAATCGCGAGGAGAGCGCAATAGTTTCCGGTCTTAATCCGAGCGGTGCTTTTCATCTGGGCCACATAGGAGTGTTTGACACGAATTTGTTCTTCCAAAAGAAGTACGGCATAGGTCTGTATTTTCCAATATCAGATGATGAGAGCTACGTCGCAAGAAAGATAGAAAGCCAGGAGATTGGCTTGAAGAACGCGTTCAGGCTGGTAAAAGAGGCGTTGGCATACGGATATGAGCCAAAAAAGACGCATTTCATAATAGACCAAATTTATACAAACATCTACAATCTTGCAATAAAGATATCCCGCGGAATAAATATTAGCACAGTAAAGGCGATTTACGATTACAAGGATTCTGATAACGTCGGCCTGACATTTTATCCATCGGTGCAATCCGCCCACGTTATATTCCCTCAGACGCTTGGCATAAAGAACGTTTTGGTTCCGATAGGCCTTGATGAGGACACCCATCTTCGCGCATCAAGGGATGTTGCAGAAAAATTCGGATACGAAAAAGCAAGCGTTCTTCACGCGCGCTTCCTGCCTGGAATGGACGGAAGGAAAATGTCAAAGTCAAAAGGAAATGCAGTTTACCTTCTTAGAGATACGCAGAACGATATAAAGAAGAAGGTGTCGCAAGCTTTCAGCGGCGGCAGGGCGACAGTCGAAGAGCACAAAAAGCTTGGCGGCATTCCGGAGGTAGACATATCGTACATGTACCTTATGTACGTGTTCAAAAACGTGGAGGAGGCCAAGCAGCTATATAGCGATTATAAGAGTGGCAAGATCCTCAGCGGAGAAATGAAAAAGATGCTGCAGGACGAGATACTTGATAAGATTGCACCGATGAAGGAAAGGCTGGAAAAGATAACAGCGAAGGATATGGCAAGAATGATAATGAGAAATGACGATATCGATGTAGAGGCAATGATAGAAAAGTCCGGAGTGCTGTCTGAAGAGACCAAAAAAGAATAACAAGCTAAGATCCTCATCCAGAAGTTCTCTCATAAATGCAATGCTGCAACCGTTAATTTCCTGTCCAGTTTTTATTTTTTAGTTCAGAGCATATAGCATGAAGCTCGTATCGTGGAACGTCAACGGCATACGCTCTGCGGCCTCGAAAGGCCTTGGCACATTCCTCGAGAAAGAGTCGCCAGACGTCCTGGCGGTGCAGGAAACTAAGCTGCACGAGGCGCTCAAGTCCGAGCATATTGAAAGGCTCGGCTACACTCAGTACATAAATCCTGCCGAGAAGAAGGGCTACAGCGGCACCTCAATTTTCACCAGGGCAAAGCCAATATCCGTTTCTGAAGGCATAGGCGACAGGAAGTTCGATTCCGAGGGGAGAGTGCAGCTCGCAGAGTTCGACGGATTCTTCCTTCTGAACTGCTATTTTCCCAATGCACAGAGGGATCTCGCCAGATTGGACTACAAGCTTGAGTTTGATTCAAAGTTCCTTGATTTTGCAAGGCGGCTTGACAGGCGAAAACCCATTGTGATGTGCGGCGACTTCAACGTAGCGCACCAGGAGATCGACATAGCAAGACCCAGGGAGAACCGCGGCAACGCCGGCTTCACAGACCAGGAGCGCGAGTGGATGGACAAGCTTCTAGCTGAAGGGTTTGTTGACTCGTTCAGGAAGCTGCACAACGACGCTGTCAAGTATTCGTGGTGGTCCTACATTGCAAACGCGAGGAAAAGGAACATAGGATGGAGGATAGACTACTTTGTGGTATCGGGCAGGCTCATGCCAAGGGTATTGGAGTCTGACATACTGACCGAAGTGAAAGGCTCCGACCATGCGCCGATAATCCTCTCAATCAAGTGATGCCACTATGCCAGAGAATATGCCTGCATGTAGTGGTGCTTGAAACTGTGGCTCCTTGACAGAGAAAAGCCATGTTTTTCCATTATCGACTGCAGCTCCTTCTCAGAGAACCTGAACTCAGGGGGAGGGCCTATCTCGGCATCCTTCTTGAACTCTATGAAGAAGACCATTGCATTGCTTTCCATCGTTTCCCTGAACCTTTCGAGTATCTGGTCGTTGCACTTTATGTCGTGGAATACGTTTGACATGAAAATCTTGTCGAAACCGGAGAAATCGTCGACGCGGCAGGCGTTCGCCTTCCACAGCTCCATGTTCTTGAGCCCTGACAGAATCATTCTGTCGAATATGAGCCTGCTTCCATTCTCTGTCAGCTCCATCGCAGTCACGTGACCCTTTGGAGCCATCCTGGCGAATTCCTCAGCATATTCGCCGTTTCCAGCTCCTATCTCAAGTATCCTGTCATTTTCTTTTATGTCAAGGAAACTGAGCACCTCGTCAAGCGGTATGAACCTGCGCTTCATTGCGCTAGACCTCTCGTGGTTGAAGTCCTCCCAGGAATGCATTACCGCAGCCATTAGCCTCACGCTATATGATTAAAAATCAGCTTATTTAACCTTGCGCATGCTCCGACATGGCAAGGCCATGTCGATGCGCATTGGGCGCATCAGCTTCTGGAGTCTGCCATTGCCTCTCCTCTTATCGGCATGGTGAGCTCCGCAACAGTCTTTTCGTTGTAAAGGCTGCTTATCAGGTCGACATACTCCTTGCTCCACGGCTTGCCTACCTGGAAGTGCTCTGCTATCTCGTTTGCCTTCCTTAAGAGCTTTGCATACTTCATCTCCTGCTTCTCGCCGGTTGCATCGTCCTGTAGGCTCGCCTTGGATGTTGCCTTCATGTATATCTTGTCGAGATGCGCCTTCCACTTCAAGGTCTGGTCAACGAGGTCTAATTTCTTCTGTGCAGCGAGCATCTCTATATTGGACAGCCTGAAGTTATTTTTTTGCGCGTACGTTATCAGCTCATCAAAATTGGGATTGGCCTGCAGGGCATGGCCCATGTTTGCTATTGCGTAAAGCCTCTTCTGCTGTGCTTCTATCTCGTCCTTGTTCATCCACTCCCTTACTTCTATCATAGAGCTGTGCGGGAATTTGGGATTCTTTATCAGCACCTCAAGCCCGAAGTTCACTTCGACAAGAAGGTCAAGGTTGCCTGTGCTGCTTACCGTCTCTATTATCCTATTGTAATCCGACCTAGCCTTCTCGTGCATAGGTCCGTAAAGCCCCAGTATGGCCGTAGCTGCGTTGTACGCGTTGTACTTGGGGACAATAGACAATTTCTTTGATACCATAATCGCACCATACTACAACGCGCGCTTCCAGATATTTAAAAGGTTTGCACGCTTTCTATTCGTGTAAACGCTTTTAGCCATGTTTGACGCCAGTCAAACTATCCGCAAGAAAATCAAAACAGATAAATATCTGCGAATGCTGAGCAGAATGGATGGCTGGAAGCGTTTCAAAGGGCGAACAGTATGGAAAGTACACGCCCGATTTGTTTGAGAGAAGCGAGCTGTCTGAATATCCATGGATATTCAGGAGCAGCGACAGGAAAGTCTACCTGATAGCGGCAGGAAAGGCTGCAGAAGGCACTTACCTCAAGGGCTTTGTCGAAAGCGACAGCAGGCCAGGAATGTACCATTATGTCGTTGCTATGGTGGGCAGCCGCCATGAGCTCGTCGGAGGCGGATTCTGCGAATGCGAGAGCAGGAGATACTACGGCAAGCCGTGCAAGCACGTGCTGAAAATAAGGAACATACTGGTGAAGAACAGCCACAGCATACCAGGGCTTGACATAGCGAGAAGGGAAGGGTAGCTGTCACCTGTTGCCCTTCCTGTACGCCATCGCAATGTCGTTGACTACGTCCATGACGTCGACGCACCTGTCTGTTATTTCTTCGAGCGTCTCGTAGATTTCCTTGCGCGCCACCATATCGCTGTAATCCTTGCTCCTTATCACTTCGGCAAGCGAGCTTCTGAGCTCCTCGTCAGCCTTGCCCTCATAATCTGAAAGCTCTATGTAATCCTTCTGTATCGCAGCATAAGTGGAAGAGTCGCCCTCGACGAGGCTTTCGAGGAGGGTCACCCCGTTTATCGTCAGCCCGACGCACTTCGCCACGAGCCTGGAGAACTCAGACATGTGGGCGTCGCCCTTCCTTATGCCGTATATCGCTATCCTGGATGCTGCCTTCTCCTCCATGTCTATTATGTCATCAAGCCTAAGCGCCAGGTGCGCCACGTCCCTGTATGCGACAGGGCTGTTCTTCGCGGATGAGATTGCCTCCATTATCCTGTGCACGTTCCTGTCTGAAGCCCTCTCGTCCGACTTTATGCTCGCATACGCCTCGCTCGCTTTGCGCATCTCTCTATTTGAAAGGAGCCCGTCCAGCTTCTTGGTTGCAGATGCGATGTGCCTCATGTGCTCGCCGAACTCGCTGTTGAGCGTATCCGTGACCATCATTATCTCCGCTTCTCCCGAAGTCTCTACCAGTGATTTGCGCTTTGTCTCGGGAAGCAGCACAAGCGTGGCGATGAAGCCTATCGTCGCTGTCCCTGCAAGCATAGCCATAAGCCCGAACTTGCCTATTGATATTATTAGGAGGGGGAAGGCAAGCGCAGCCATAGCCGCGCCGAACTTCCCGAATGTCGCGGCTATCCCGTGCCCCGTCGCCCTTATGCTGGTCGGGTAAACCTCGACAGGATAAACATATGTGGTGGTGTTCGGACCGTAGTTCGTGAACAGGAACGTTATCCCGTATATTATGAAGAACGCGGTTGCCGAAACTGCAAGCAGTATTTTGCCGTAAAGCGCAAGAGCAAGGAACGCTATCGCCATCACGGCGAAGCCTACGAGCTGTATGGGCTTCCTGCCCTCCCTGTCTATCATAGCAACAGCTATCCAGTAGCCCGGCACTGCCGCAATGATAAAGAGGATGGCCGATACCCTGGTAGCGGCGTACACGCCTGCAAAGCCGAAGAGAGATGCAAGATATGGCGTGAATATGCCTGTGCCGTAGTAGGATATGTCCATCAGCAGCCACGTCAGGGAAGTTCCGAGGACTATCTTCCAGTGGCTCCTGGCGAAATTCTTCAGCGTTATGTTGGGCAGCCTTCTTGCTGCCGTGCCATGCTTAGCCCCGGAAGCGGCTTTTCCCTTCATGAGGCTGTACATAGGGGTTTCCTTGAACTTGAGCCTGTAGTAGAGAATGAGCAGCGAAGGCAAAGCTCCAAATGCCAGCAGAAGCCTCCAGCTCAATGAGGCTGGGACGTTTGCGGAGAGCAGCAGGAAAGCCACACCAGCGCCTGCCATTATGCCGAATCCCTGCATCGCGAACGTCGATGCGACCAGCTTGCCCCTGTCGTTCCTGTTCGCATATTCCGCAACTATGGTGGAGCTAAGCGGGTAGTCGCCTCCTATTCCTATGCCAAGCACGAACCTCCACAGGGCAAGCTCTATCCAGCCGGATGCGCTTGCAGATCCAAGCGCTCCTATGATTAGTATCATTATGGTTATCCAGAATGTGCTCTTCCTACCGAACCTGTCTGCTATCCTCCCGAATAGCACTGGGCCCAGCACTGCGCCGAAAAGAGCCGCGCTTGCAATCGCGCCAACCTGGTATGCGCCAAGGCTGAGCACTCCCTTTAACATTAGAAGTACGACGCCTATGACGAAAAGGTCGTACGCATCCGTGAAGAAGCTCACCCCTGATATGAGCATTATGCGTATGTGCGAGCGGTTGAGCTTCGCGCCCTCTATCTCGTCGGTTATGTAGCTATTTGCCATGGCACCAACAGGAAACGATACTTTTTCTCATCAAATGGTATAAAATACCTCGGGTAGCATCGGAACGCCGCACGCCAATTGCATACGGTTAGACATATGCCGTATGCAATGCATCCATTTTAAAGCGTGGCTTAGGTTATACACGCATGCCGAAATCAAGCAACATAGCTGGAAGACTTGAACGACTGCCGTCGTCACCTTACTTTTACACCCTCATAGTGCTCATAGCAATGGGAACTTTCTGGGACTCATACATGCTGTTCTCCATAGGAGGAATAGCTACGCACTTCTTCGCTGTAACTGGCACCAAGTATTTCGCTGCCTATCTTCCCGCGCTCCTGTTCGGCGGAACATTCATAGGAGCAATACTTATGGGGACCCTGGGAGACCACATAGGCAGGAGGAACGCATTCACGCTTGACGTGGCAATACTTGCCATAGGCGCCACGATAGCGGTGGCATCGTCAAGCCTGATAATATTCGGCATCGGGCTGTTCATAGCAGGGCTTGGAACTGGCGCAGAGATACCGCTTTCATCAACCTACTCGCAAGAATTTGCCCCCACTGCAAGGAGGGGCTACATAAACGTGCTCGAGCTTGCGATAGGCTTTACGGGTGGAACGGTTGGCGGGTTTGCAGATTTGTTTCTTGTGCCTGCCTTCCCGTTCGGCTATAAGCTTGTGCTGCTCATCGCCGCGATAGGCGGATTCCTCACGCTGCTGATGAGGCTTAAGGTCCCTGAGTCGCCAAGATGGCTCGAATCAAAGGGCAGGACTGTCAGGGCTGACCAGATAATGTCACTCATAGAGAAGAAGACGATGCTCTCGAAAGGGATAAGGAAGCTTCCGCTTCCTAAGAAGATGCCTGAGCCGCTCAGGAGGAAGTGGAGTCTGTCAAGCCTTTTCAAGGGCAAATACAGGAGAAGGACTGCCAGCGCCTGGGCCATAGAGTTCTTCCAGGGCTTCGGCTTCTACGGCTTTGCGGCGTTCGTCCCGATATTCCTTCACGGGCTCGGCTATTCCATAGTGAGCTCGCTGCTCTACACCGCGCTGATACAAATATCATACCCCGTAGGTACAATACTGACTACTACTTTCGTAGACAGGATTCCAAGGAAGACCGGCATGGGAGTGCTGTACTTCATAAACATGCTTGTCGGAATAGGGTTCCTTCTTTCAGGAGTTTATCACGGAGGCGCAATCCTGATAGTGCTGTTCGGCTTCCTGACTGAGCTGCTGATATTCATGGACGGGCCGCTGCTGCACACATACGAGGCTGAGATATATCCTGCATACGCAAGGGGAAGCGGGTCGAGCATGTCCTTCTCGCTTTCAAGGCTGGGCGGCTTCGTAGCGCCGCTGCTTGGAGGGTTCCTGCTCGTGCTGTATCCGACGACAGGATACATATCGATAATAGCATGGGCTGCCGTGGCATGGATAATCTGCTCAATAATTGCGTTCACCCTTGCGGTAAACACGAAGAATCTCAGCCTGGAGGAGCTCGAGGTAGGCTCCTCAAAGCAGGGGTGAAACCGTGCCAGCCAGCGGAGCTAGGCTCAGAAAGATGATAGAGGCAGGGGAGACAGTCCTTATGCCCAACGTATGGGACGGCTTCAGCGCCAAGCTGGTTGAAAGCATGGGATTCAAGGCCGCTCTCGTCTCAGGCGCAGGTTTGTCTGAGAGCAGGTGGGGCAAGCCTGACCTTGGCATAATGGGGTTCAGGGAGAGCCTCGAGGGCACAAAGATCATATCTGATATCACGTCCATACCATTAATAGCGGATGCAGATACGGGCTACGGCAACGCCATGAACGTCTACAACACAATTGTGGAATTTGAGAAGACAGGCGTTGCAGGCGTCATGATAGAGGACCAGGTGTGGCCTAAAAGGTGCGGCCACGTTCGCGGCAAGGAAGTCATACCCTCAGACGAGATGGTTGAGAAGGTGCGCGCTGCCGTTGATGCAAGGAAGAGCAGGGATCTTCTTATAAAGGCGAGGACAGACGCCGCAGGGCCAATAGGAATAGCAGAGGCGATAAAGCGCGCCAACATGTATCTGAAGGCGGGAGCGGACCTGGTATTCGCCGACGCGCTTCTTTCTGCAAAGGACATAGGTCGCTTCGCAAAGGAGGTCAACGGGCCTGTGGCAATCAACATGGGCTTCGGCATAAGGTCAAGGCCTACAACGCCCCTTCTTACTCCAAAGCAGCTGCACAAGCTGGGCGTCTCAGTCGTAGACTATGGGCGCATAACCTCTGCCGCTGCGATAATGGGCATGAGGAAAGCCCTTGAGAAGCTGATAGAGTCGGAGAAGCTCGACGAGCCTGTAGAGCACGACGAGCTTCTAGTATCGTTCGATGAGATCCAAAAGCTCATGGATTACAAAAGATGGATGGACATCGACAACAAGTACGAGGCGAAAAAATGAGCGCGAGGAAGGCAGGGCTTGACATAGCGAAGTACATACCTGAGATATCGAGGATAAAGGACAGGGGCATCCGCGAGAAAACCTCAAAGGTCTGGTCCGCGCTGTGGTCAGAATCGAAATATGCCAGGCTTGAAGACCTCACGGTCAACACATCAACCAAGTACCCGCACATAGTCCACAACCGATCGGTAGTGGTGATGGCGATAGAGGTCGCTGAAACCGTAATGAAGTTCCACAAGGCGAAGATTGACATGGACGTACTGATAAGCTCAGCCATACTCCAGGACGCGAGCAAGCTCGTCGAGACGGAGCCCGATGGAAAGGGCGGCACAAGGAAGTCCGAGCTCGGAGGAAGGTTCCAGCACGCCTTCTACTCTGCGCATATGGCTCTTGAGGCAGGGCTGCCAATGCAGATTGCGGAGAACATAATGGAGCACACGTTCGACAACTCATCCTATCCGAAGAGCCTTGAGGCGAAGATACTGTTCTACGTAGACCAGGTAGACATGGCGGCGCTTGGCCTCGACAGGTGGAAGAAAACAGGCGCCGTATACCGCTGACGGAATCAGTGGAGCAGGTACGGTATGAGGAATATCGCAACAAGCATGTCTAACAGCACAACTGCGCTTATCGCTATGAACAGGTTGTCCCTCCTGCCTATGTACCTCGTGAGAAGAGCAGCAACGGTCAGGACTGGGAGAGACACAAGCACCATTATGCCCAGGTAGATGGCGGTTATGCCTGAGAGGCTGGAGAATGCGTCCTGCAGCGTCAGCGAGCGCGTGTTCACTGTCGTGTTTGCGGCTATCAGGCTTTTTATGCTGTGACCCGCAGCTCCTCCCTGGATGAGTATCGCCGCTATCCCTATCAGCATAAGCGCAGAGCTGGCCAGTATCCCGACCGTCAGGATCAAGCTAAGCCTGTCTTCGAAAGCCATCAGAACACACCCAAGCCCCTGAGGAGCATCTGCGCTCCCAAAACTATCAGCACAACTATGAACAGGTATCTCACTACCCTGCTATTAAGCTTTACGAGGTACTTGCTGCCAAGCCTCGCTCCCACTAGGACCCCCAGAACTACAGGAGCTATCAGCAGAGGCTGGAGGAAACCTCGTTCCCAGTATATGCCTGAGCTAGTGGCTGCAGTAACGCCTATCATGAAGTCGCTCGTTGTCGTCGTAACCTTTATCGGCAGCGTCATGGCGGAATCCATTGCAAGAACCTTCAGCACGCCGGAGCCTATGCCGAGAAGGCCTGACAGCATTCCGGCAATGAACATTATGGCAAGGCCCAGCAGCCATCTCCTCCCGTGGTAGTTTATCTTCTTCTTCGTCGCTTCGTCTATGAAGCTGCCGTTGAGCCTGAACAGCTTCGTGCTCCAGTCCGCTTTTCCAGGCACGAAGTTCTTCATCTTGAGCTTCCTTATCGAGAAGTAC
>JAJZYW010000018.1 GCA_021797895.1 Microcaldota archaeon
ACTCCTGTGATAAAACGGACTACGCTATGGTCCCGCCTAATGCAGGGTTCCAACGAAAGAAAGGCACAAAGAAAAAAAGTGCCCGGATAATCACTTCTTCCTAATTTCTATGCAACTAAAAATGTCATACGCGAACCATAAAAGAAACCGACAACGCTGTTTCCCTCATCCAAAGTCAATTTAATTGTTCCTTCTTTCCCCCGATTGCTCTGCATATCCCCAAGAATTTTAGCAGCACATCCTTCACTGACAGTTTACTAATGAGAGCAGCAGCTCCCATCAGCACGAATATGTTGTAATACAGATAAGGGGAAAGGAAATAGCAGATGAGTATGGAATAAAAAATGATTAAGCAAAGCTCTTATGGTCTCTTTCGCTTTCTTCTTAGCTGTATCAACCCAGCTTAATTGTTTTTGTTATTTGCAGCGCAGCCCCTTCACCGCTGGAGTTATCATTCTCCCATACAAGATAATATGATCCAGCTGCAGGTAAGACTGAGTTAAATGTATTATTTTGAAGTTGGGCTGCATTGTAAATAGTAGCCATAGAATAAACTGGAGAAGCGACTATCGGCTGCTGAATTGTGGCAGTGGTATTTTGATAAGTAAATGTCGTATAATTGTATCCAGCATTTGGCGCATACAATACAAAATAGTATGCTCCAGGACCAATGCTTGCATTAATTACTGAAGACGTCCCTTGTCCTAGTGATGATGCATAGACATATCCATCAATTTGATTGTAAATGTCATAGTTTGCATATTGGCTTGGGGTAAGAATATAAAATCTTACAGGATAATTGGAATCGAATGATCCTTCTATTTTGTATTCCGATACGAATCCACTGTACGAAGGCAATACTAGATTGTCCAGATAAGTAATACCGCGATACAAATACAATACAGCCCCTCTATTAGATATCTGGTAATCAAGTGGTACGTCGCCCATGTATGTTCGGAATTCCGAAGGTGTCATCACATAGAAGTTCAGTGGACTCGTAGCTGAATATGCTCCGCTTACACTCTGTCCATTTGTGGCATTAAATTCCACATCAAATACATTGTTAAGTATGCTGAACGACTGAACATAACCTGCATGCAACACTACGTTTGAACTCAAATGAGTTGCGTTGGTTTGCAGTGTCTGACCTATAGTTGTAGGAACTGTAGGTCCTATGATAGTTTGACTTTGGGGTCTGAATGCAACTACAATAATAAGTGTAAGCGCCACAATCACCAGAGTAATTAGCGATAGAAGAATTGGTAGCTTATCATTGGATTTAGTACCCATATAAATCACACAACGTTTCTATTCTATAGATATGGAATCAATATAAACTAATAAAAAACAAACACCCACTTATGATTAATGGTTAATTGTTACTCGAAGAAGGTTAACCCCAAATTTATAACTCGTCGTCCTTGAGTTTGATCGGTTATCATATTCATCGCCAATCAGAAAGGCAGCGTAAAACGATCATACATAGTGACGTGATAATAACGGATTCGACGATGGTAGAATTGCTCACTGTAAGATATGACAAAGCACATCGGCTTCTAGAGTTCATGCAAAGCCTCTAAGTTAATTTGAAAAAAACATGGTTCCAACGAAAGAAAGGCACAAAGAAAAAAAGTGCCCGGATAATCACTTCTTCTTCCTCAAAGCGAAGATTGCCACCGCCGCAACTACTATTATTATCACGACAATTGCAGCTATCACTCCCTCATCAGATCCCGGGTAAGGCTTTGCATTTACGGTTGTCGGAACTGTGGTGGCCTTCGACACTGTGACTGGCGCAGTTGTTGTCGGAACCGTTGTGACGGCCTTCGGCGCAGGCTGCTCAAACACCCACATCACAGGCTTGAAGAACACGTCGTTCACCATAACCGAATCGTTGGGGTGGTTCCATACGTCCGCTGCCGTATACTTTCCTCCAGAGTATGTGCTCCCGTTGTACACGCCTCCAAGGTAAGTCCAGCTCGTGTCGTTTGGTTTGCCTACGACCACGCTTTTTATCGCCTGAAATTTACCTATCGCGTTCACGAATGATATGCTGCTGTTAACCTGCCCATTAACCGCGAAGGCGTACGCCCCGTATGGAATGAGAGACGAGTTAGGGCCTGAAAGCGAAGACGGCACTGAGAAATCTATTATGCTGAAGTTGTAGTTGCGTATTACATTTCCATTCTCCGAAACGAATGTGTTTGCTGGTATGATCGCAGTTATGACGTGGTTCAGCGTGAAACTTCCGCCCGTGCTGCCATTAACGGCAAAGGTTGCCTTGCTTATTACGCTGAAGTAATCTGGCGTAGTCGGCTTTACGGTAGTTGTTGTGCTGGAAACGTTAGTTGAAGGTTTTCCCGAAACAGTCAGTGCAATGGCGGTCGGTGCGCTTGACGGGTCGTCTCCGGTAGCCTCCAGGCTTATGTTGTACACGCCACCTGGAGTTGTAGGTGATGTAGCTATGCTCAATGTTCCTGAGTATGTCGGGTTTCCATAGCTATTGCTGAAAGAAAGCGTTATCCCATCGCCGCTCAAGGCTCCGGAGTTTGATGCGGCTATTGTCGTTCCCCACGCCGAGCCGCTTGCAAGCTTTACCGTATACGCTATGCTTGCCGAACCCCCTGCCGAAACCGATGCGCTGCTACTGTTAACTATTATCGAAGAGGTACCTATCCCCGCAGCTGCACTAGTTCCAATGAGCAGAGAGAATGCCGCTACTGCAAAAACCAGACCCAAAGCTTTTTCCATGCAATCACAATAAGCTATTTGGTTAATAAGTTTATTAAAGTTAACTTTCCAATAGTAACTTGATGGCCATACCTGACAAGCCGGTTAAAATTCTGGCAATTTCGCTAATAATAGAGCTTGTTGCTGCATTCTACCTTTTATTCTTCGACAAGCTCCTCTACAGCAGCGGCATACTCCACTGGATTGGGCTTCTCCTATACATAGTGATAACGATAGTGCTTGCCTTGGGGATATTCGGCTTCCTCCGGGGCAGCATTAAAACCTACTCAAAGCTGCTTGGTTCAATAAACATATTGGCCGTGATACTTTTCATACTCGATGCGGCTCTTGGGCTTCCATTTACTAAGTTTGACCCTGGGATAAACATATCCTCAGGCATAGGATGGTCGTACCTTTTCGGCTTCGGCGCGTCAGGAACATCCTCACTGTTCTCCACATCTTTTGCGTTTACTGTTATGCTCGTTTTCTCAGCGATCACTGCAATACTCCTCTTCTTTAAGGCCAGAAAGTAGGCTTATATATCTTATAAGGCGATAGTGCAGTATGGATACAAAGACATTGGCAGAACGCCGCCATTATGCGATACGCTCCGAGGAGACGTTTGAGGAAGTATCGGAGAAAGTGGAGCGCATGGTCTATCCCACAATACTCAACGCAATTGAGCCGCGTTTTATCAATTCTTGTCCGGAAATACGTGAAATGGTTACCGATTACACTAAAAGAAAGGGCAGGTACATAAGGCCAAAGCTAGTGTGGATATTTGCAAAGATGTTCGGCGCTCCAGACAGCGCAATACTTGCTCCTGCATCGGCAATACAGCTTTCAGAGGATTTCGTCCTCCAGATAGACGACATGATTGATGGCACGGAGATCAGGAGGGGAAAGCCTGCATTCCATAAGATATATGGATTCAATAATACTTTTATAACGCCCCAATTCCTGATAGGCGCGATGTGGAACATGCTGCACGAATATGCTTCAAACAACGGCGACACAGGAAGCACAGTGTACAAAAAATTTATCGAGTTCTCAGACACTACTTTCATAGGCCAGGCGCTTGAAAACATGTTCAAGCCGCGCCAGACTTCCGCATACCCTAAAACCTACATAAAGGCCCTAAAGGGAATAGGCGAAGCTACATACGACGCGTACCTTGAAATAGTGACGAAAAAGACGGCAGCCTACACAATATACGGCCCAGCCACGATAGGGGCAGTAATAGGCGGCGCATCAGAAGAGCAATTGAAACTTATTGAAAAAATAGGAACCAAGTTCGGAATAGCGTTCCAAATAAAGGACGATATCGATGACTACCTGTACGATATGAAAGAGGGGCAGCCTACGATAGTCACGATACACGCTTATGCAAACTGCACTCCTGATGAAAAACAGCTTATGGAACGCATATTTTCGAAGCTTCCAGAAGAGAAAACCCCTGGCGAAATGGCAGCCATATCTTCAATAGTAGAGAAGTATGGGTCTCTTGACTATGCCGATGCACAATTCCGCACAAACATGTTAGAAGGCATGCAGGTATATCAGAAAAATTCCTCTGTGCTTCCGGACAACGAATATACCCAGATGGTGTTCAGGCTTTTTTCCGATTTCGTCGGCTCGCCGAAGGGATGACAATCGCCCTCCTCATGCTCATATAAAGCAGAAACAGCAGGGAGGCTGCAAGCATCAGACCTCCTGCAACCGTTATTAAGATGACATAGCCTGAAACGGTTCCACTAGCCGTATACGCGAGCATGTTCACTTCCATCCCGAAAAGATAAGGGTACTGGAATACCGTAAAAGCCAATATGGCACTGAAGAGCCAAGGGAGCACAAGGAACCGTGCCAGCCTTTTTTCAGAAGCATGCAGCACTGCGACCACGAAAAGGAACAGCAGCTCGAATACGAATAATGCAAAGTCCAGATTCGACCTGAGCGAAAACAGCAGATATGATGGGCCGACGTATGCCCCTATCATCATTCCTAAGATTCCTAGGGCAACTATGCCTATGTCAAGCACAGCATTGCCCCTGAAGCCAAACAGCGCCTTGACGCAGAAAATCGATATAAGCACAATAGACAGTATGGCAAGTATGTTGAAAGCGTTTGCGAATGCTGCAATAGAAATACTCTGGAGCGGGACGCTCACGCCAGTTCCGCTCACCGCCGAAGTGAGTATGGATATTGCAAGCACAGCCACAATGACCGTTGAAATCCCGTATACGCTAACAAGCCGCTTCTCGTGCTTCTCAGATCCAATGTATTCGCTATATGAAAGGAATGCATTCCTGAGTATGAAGAAAAGTCCTGCGACGAGCGCAGGCGCTATATAAGCAGTGCCGACAAGCGTCAGGAGCTGTGGGTACATGGCTTCGAAAGCGACGACGTAAAAGACGGCGAATGTTCCGTTTATCTCCCACATGGGCATGAGGTACGGCTTCATCCTCTTCCAATACTCTCTGTAGCCTGCGAGCCCCAGCACGCTTATGCCGACCTCCACCGTTATCAGTGACAGGAATGCGGCGAATATCGCGTGGTTGAGCAGGTATATCATATTCATTTAATCCCCAGATCCAACTCCAGCTGCCTATTTGAGAATATGAGCTTAAGTATGAAAGCGGTAAACGGCAGTATGAATGCATAGAACAGCACTACAGCTATCGCTATCGGTATCGTGCTTGCAGAGTAGTTGGCTGCCTGGGCTACCGTCATTACACTGTATATAATCCAAGGCTGCCTCCCTATCTCCGACATAATCCATCCGTCTTCAAGGAGGAAAACAGCAACAACCGCTGCTATGATGTAAAGATACATGACGTACCTGTTCCTTAGCAGATCTATCTTTGCGAATTTCAGTATGAGAAGCAGTATGAAGAATGCCCCCATCGCGAAAGCGAAAAATACAAGTGTGTCAAACATGAAGTGGACAAAAAGCGGTGGCCACGTATTCTTCGGGAAAGAGGATAGACCTGGCACCACTCCCGCAGCACTGCCTGTCGCAAGTATGCTCTGCAGGTTCGGTATCGCTATTGCATCAACTATTCTCCCATTGGAGTAGAATCCGCCTATGAGTTCAGGGGCGTGCGAGGTAGGATAAAGGTCAAGCTCAAGCGCAGCATACTTCTCCGGCTGTATAGAGTACAGCGACGATATCGTTATGAGTCCTGTAGCTATTGCCGCAAAGGTAGCGAAAAGGGCTATGACGAGTGCGAGCGAAAGCGCCTTCCTGTAATATATTCTGACCTCCTCGTTGCGCTTCCCTGCACTTAGCAGCCTAAAAGCAAAATACGCCACAAGGACGAATATTCCGGCAAAGTACGATGTTGCCACAACGTGTGCGACTTCTACCAATGTGGATGGGGTGTTAAAAACTGCAAGGGGGCTAAGGCTTACAAGCTTCCCAGTGGAAAGGTAAGCTCCTATGTTGAATCCCGTCGGAGTATTCATGAAGGCGTTAAGCATCGTTATGAATACAGCAGAGAGTGCTGCACCAATTGCTATCAGAACCATCACGGCAGCGTGTGCGTACCTGCTCCTGAATTTGTCTGCAGAGTATATGTACACCCCTATGAAAACTGCTTCAAGGAAGAATGCGAAAACTTCAGCATATACTGGCAGTATGGCCACCTGGCCCACGAATGTCATGAACTTAGGCCAGAGAAACAGGAGGTTTGCAGCCACCAGCGTGCCTGAAGCAGTTCCCACTCCGAAGAAAACTACAAAGGCGAGGGTAAGCCTCCTTGCAAGTGCGAGATAATACCTATCCTTCATTTTCGTTCCTATTATTTCAGCGCACAGAATGAAGACTGGCAGTATCATGCCTATTATCACGAGCAGTATGTGAACGGCAAGGCTGAACCCCATGTCAAACCTGTCAAATATTACAGGCGATAGCATGCAATCAATCGAATCATTTCCCTGATATTATCCCTGTAAGAACATCGCCGAACTCCTTAGTACCTATCGGCTTGCATCCGATATATCTGGCTATGTCCTGTGTGACCTTCTGCTCCTCCACAGCCTGGTCTATTGCTTTTTCAACGAGCGCTGATGCCTCCGCCATTCCGAAATGGTCTAGCATAAGTGTGCCGCCGCGTATTATCCCTGTCGGGTTAGCTACGTTTTTGCCAGCATATTTTGGTGCAGTACCGTGCACCGCCTCAAACATACCTGCGTCGTCTCCCACATTTGCGCCGCCAAGAAGCCCTATGTCCCCTATGAGCGCGCCTATCGCGTCGGATATGTAGTCGCCATTGAGGTTTGGAGCGAGAATAACGTCATAACTTTCCGGCCTCGTTATCACTTGCTGGAATAGGTTGTCTGCTATCCTGTCGTTAAACAATATCTTTCCGTTCGGAACGGTCCCTCCGTACTTGGTAGCAAGCTCGCCCTCCTCAACTATGCGATCTCCAAATTCGCTCCTGGCTACGTCGTAGGACCACTCCTTGAACATGGCTTCGGTGTACTTCATAATGTTACCCTTGTGCATCACCGTAATCGATTTCCGCTTTTTGTCCACTGCATACTTCAATGCCATTCTTGCTATGCGTTTGCTCTTCATCATTGACATGGGCTTTATTCCTATTCCGGCATCGCCCTCTATGTCAACATTGAACTGCTCCTTCAGGAATCCGCGTAGCTTTGCAGCCTCAGGACTGTCGTAAGCCCATTCTATTCCGCGGTACAGGTCGTCTGTGTTCTCCCTAAACACGACCATGTCTATCCTCTCAGGGTTCTTTATCGGGCTGTCTATCTTCTTCATATACTTTATAGGGCGTATGTTGGCGTACAGGTCCAGCATGAGCCGTATCCTCACATTGATCGACCGCTTCTGACCTCCAACCGGGGTCTCAAGCGGGCCCTTAAGCATGTATCTGTACTTCTGCATGAGGCTGGCAGTCTCTCCAGGAAGAGCATCCCCTCCATTCTTCTCGGCCTCCAGCCCTGCATCGACTCTCTTCCATTCTATGGCCCTGTCGTTCCCATAGGCTGCCTTCACCGCAGCGTCGAGCACTTTTATTGCGGGGCGTGTTATCTCTGGTCCTATCCCGTCTCCTTCGATGTAAAGTACAACATTGTTCTCCATGTAAATCAGTATGAATAATATGCTCAGCTTAAAAAGGCTTATCGGAAATTGCCTTTCCGCACCTTCTCAATTACGCATCTCAACCAGCAGCCTGCCCTCTCTTTCAGGAGATTCCAGGCTCTCAAGGGCTGATTTCACTTCCTCCAGCCCTACCTTCTTCCATACCCTAAGCTTGTAGGCAGCGGCGTTCGATACTAGTTCGCCGAATTCATCTATTGTGCCTCCAGTAGACCCTATTATGCGCGTCTGCTTAGAATACATTTCGTTGAAGTCTATACCAACCATGTTTCCGCTCAAAGTTCCGAAGCCTACCATCCTGCCTCCGTATCCCAACATTTTGATTCCCATGTCCCAGAATTTCTCACCAAGGGAATTGAGCACTACGTCTGCCATCTCACCGCCTGTAAACTCCTTTAGCTTCTCAACCGCAGATGCTGAGTCAAACACCATCTCCGCCCCAAACTCTTTGATCCAATTCTTCCTAGAAATCCCTATGGTCCTTGACCCAATCTCGTGTGCAAATTGTAGCGCGAACAGACCGGTGTTGCCAGATGCGCCGAGTATCACGGCTGTTTCGCCGGCCTTGAGTCTGGATTCGGCTATGGCGTGATATGCTGTCAGTGCGGATACCGGCAGGCTGGCAGCCATTTCCCATCCAAGTCCATCAGGTATCCTAAACGCGTTCTTTGCATCGACAACTGCATACTCCGCAAAACCCCCGTTTGACCCTACCCCTATTATGTAGCCTGACACGCAGAGCTGCTGGTTTCCTGACCTGCACATCCTGCAAGTCCCGTCAAAGTGCCTATTGTACACGGTCACTCTGTCGCCTTTTGCAAGCCCGGATACGCCGCTGCCTACCTCCTCAATCTCCCCGGCGAATTCAGCCCCAGGTATGTGCGGCACAGGCGAAACGTGAGGTATCGATGTGACTGCCTTGAAATCTATCGGGTTAACTCCTGCCATTCTAATTCTTACGAGAACGGTTCCAGGTCCAACTTTCGGAATCTCAACATCGCGCACAGAGAGGTTCTCAAGCCCCTGTTTTTCAAACACCACTGCCTTCATAGCAACACGCTTGAAATTCTCATAAAAGCAATAAAACATTATTGGGTGCTTTCTGGCTGTATCAGCCTACTGCCTGTTTTCCGCGCTTTTCGTTTACCCTAATATCGCCCATATATGAAAATCAAAGAACTAGAAGTTAATAACCTTTTACAAGGACAAGGCAATTCGCCAGGGTAGGGATTTGAACCCTAAAGCCCTTGCGGGCACCGGTTGGCCTGTTGCATCACCAAATCAGCTCTTGATGTTTTGTAAACTCAAGACCGGCGCGATACCGGATTCCGCCACCCTGGCACGGCTCTATATATAATGAAAAAGCTATATAAAAACCAAGCCCTGCCTGCTCGGGGAGGGGCATTCACGCCTTGGCCTCCCTGAGCACTTTGGCTAGGACATAGTTCAGCACTCCGCCAGCCCTGAAGTACTCCATCTCGAGATCCGAATCCAGCCTGAGCGTGAGGTTCGCGCTCTTTGCTGCACCATCCTTGCCCGTATATGACATTTTCACCGTTCCCTTTGGCCTGGCGTTCTCATTCACGTCTATGGTGATTGGTTTTGACTGGTCTATGCCAAGCTCAATGAAGCCTTCACCCTCTGCGAACTGCAACGGCATAACTCCCATTCCTACAAGGTTGCTCCTGTGTATCCTTTCGAAGCTCTTGGCAATTACTGCCTTGACTCCGAGAAGCATTGGCCCTTTTGCCGCCCAGTCCCTTGAGCTTCCTGATCCGTACTCCTTGCTGCCGAAGACTACGAGGTTCCTGCCCTCCTTCCTGTACTGCATCGCCGCATCGTATATGCTCATCTGCCTGGCGTCAGGGTAGTGCAGCGTTATGCCTCCCTGCGTACCCTCAAGCATCAGGTTTTTTATCTTTACGTTGGCAAAGGTGCCGCGCATCATAACCTCATGGTTGCCCCTTCTAGCGCCATAAGTGTTGAAATCGTTCGTGTTCACGCCATGCTCAATGAGATACTTCCCAGCAGGGCTGTCCGCCTTTATCTCCCCGGCAGGGCTTATGTGGTCTGTCGATGTCGAATCGCCGAAAACCCCGAGAGTCATCGCATCGCGTATGGGCTTGAACTCCTTCTTCACTTTGGGATCAAAGCCCTCAAAGAAGGGCGGCAGCCTTATGTACGTGCTATTCTCGTCCCATGCGTATGTATCCCCCTCCGGCGTGGAAAGGTTGTTCCAGTAGTCATTGACGCCGAATATGCGCTCGTATTCCTTCCTGTACATATCAGTACCAACAACTTTTGACACTATGTCGTTTATCTCCTCGTTCTTCGGCCATATCTCTTTCAGGAAAACAGGCTTTCCATCTTTGCCTATCCCAAGAGGCTCTTTAGTGAGGTCCTTCATCACGGTTCCTGCTATCCCGAAGGCGATTACGAGCGGCGGCGACATAAGGTAGTTTGCGCTGACCTCGGAGTGTATCCTCGCCTCGAAGTTCCTGTTTCCCGAGAGGACGCTAGCAGTTGCTATCTTCGCGCTTTCTATTGCCGATGCAATCGGCTTGCCAAGTGGCCCGCTGTTTCCTATGCAGGTTGTGCATCCGAATCCTACCAGCGAGTAGCCGAGTTTTGCTAACGGCTCAATGAGCCCTGCCTTCTCAAGGTAGTCTATTACCACCCTGGACCCAGGGGCAAGGCTCGTCTTGACCTTCTTGGTGTCGACTCTCAAGCCCCTGTTGACAGCGTTCCTTGCAAGTAACCCGGCACCGACCATGACGAATGGGTTGCTCGTGTTTGTGCAGCTCGTTATAGCGGATATAACTACATCTCCATCGGACAGGACACCACCGCTTCCGTCATCATAAACAATCTTGGCAGATTTTCTGTTCTGGTGCGATGCAACCTCTATCCTGTTCTCGGTAGCCGAATCGCTCTCGTTCTTCCAGCGCGCTTCGTCCTTTTCGCTCGGTTTCCCTCTTTCTCCATCAAGGAATGCCTCGCTGAAAGTTTTTCCTATGCCTGCAAGTTCCACCTGCTGCTTCGGCTGGCTCGGACCAGAGACGCTAGGCTTTACGCTTCCGAGGTCAAGCTCAACAACCGAGGAATACTCAACCTTGCTGTAATCGATATTCGACATAGCCTGCTTCTCGTAGTACCTCCTAACAACTTCTATCTGCTCTGCGCTCCTGCCTGTGGCTTCCATGTACCTAACGGTCTCGGAGTCTACAGCAAAAAGCGATATCGTGGCTCCATATTCGGGGCACATGTTGGAAGTGGTTGCCCTGTCAGGCAGCGTGAGCGTTTTGACGCCATCACCAAAGAATTCGACGAATTTGCCCACTACTCCATGCTCCCTAAGCACCCTTGTAACTGTCAGCGCAAGATCCGTTGCCGTGACTCCCTCGGAAAGCCTTCCGGTGAGCTTCATGCCTACAACCTTCGGATTCGGTATCACGACAGGCTGGTCAAGAAGCGCAGCTTCAGCCTCTATCCCGCCCACGCCGAAGCCTACGACTCCAAGTCCGTTTATCATCGTGGTGTGAGAGTCAGTACCGACGAGCGTATCGGGATACGCTACATATCTGCCTCCCTTTTCAGATACTGTTACGCACGTAGCGAGCTTCTCGAGGTTGACCTGATGGCATATGCCTCCTGAAGGCGGTACCACGCCGAACTTTTCAAAAGCCTTTCCTGCCCACTTTATCAGCATGTAGCGTTCAGAGTTCCTCTGCATCTCCCTCTCCTGGTTTATGCGCAGCGCGTCAGGGTTGTTGTACATGTCAACCTGCACAGAATGGTCTATTATAAGGTCGACAGGAAGCAGCGGCTTTACAACTTTTGGATCCATGCCTTTCTGTTTGGCGTACTCTCTGAGCGCGGCTATGTCCACGACTGCCGGAACGCCAGTGAAGTCCTGCATCAGTATCCTGGAAACCTTGAATGGCAGATCAACATCCTCGGGATTTTTTGGGTTCCAGTTGGCTACTGCATTGAAGTCCTTTTCCGTAACCTCCACTCCGTCTAGGTTCCTAAGCATCGATTCCAGCATTATCCTCATAGAGAACGGCAGCCTTGAAACGTTCGCTATGCCAGCCTGCTCCAATTTCGGGAGCGAGTAAAACCACACCTTCTTCCCTTCCGCAGTATCAAAAGAGTCCAAATAATCCGAATTCCTGATTGCCATGCATGCACCAGGTTAACTTATTATTCCGCATTTATAACTTTTCCCATTTTTTGTTTGTATTCCCGGTCGTTTTCCGGTTTTGCAGCGAGAAAGGCAAACAATCAGTAATAAATATCTCAGGAAAGAATATGCCATAACTGTTGATACTGCAACCAGACAACCAAAATACGAATCAGGTGCAATCACATGGCCAACAACGATTCCGGGCCCAAATCCTGCTTTCTGCTTAGGGTGCACGGTGCCGTCCAGGGTGTGGGGTACCGGTCGTTTGTCGCTTCCATCGCGAAGAGGCACGGAATACTTGGCTATGTTAAAAATCTTGAAGACGGAAGCGTAGAGGTGAAAGCATTCGGCACAGATGCCGAACTCAAGTTGTTCATGGAAGAGATAGACGTCTCATACGACAGCGGGCCCTCTGTTTTCAGCATAGAGAAAATCGCAGTGCCTATAAGCAACGGCTGCCCTTCGGGGTTCGAAACTGTGTGGTAATCTTGAGGATAAAATTCTCTACAGGCAATACGGTACGCAAGGTCGCATACATAAATGAGTCTTTCTTTGTCTCCAGTTCGATGCCTGAAATAATGAAGCTGTATCCGATGCTCTACGGCAAGGATTTCTACCGGTCGACTCTTGCGGCGCACGCAATACACCGGATGGGAAGAGACAGGGAAGCATTCTACAGCGCACTGGTGCACGACAACCAGAAGCAGATAGAGTCGCTCAAGGCAAAGGAGGCAAAAAAACTGGTTGACAAGGCATCCATACCTATGATGAACAGGCACAGTGGCACTTTCCGTTCATTCAAGAAATCCTTCCAGCGCGCCTACAAGTCTGCCGAAATGTTTGAGCCAGTAGTGCACAAGATCTTCGACATAGACCTGCCTAAGACCCTTGTCATCGTGCTGACTGAAAACATACACGGGAGGCTATCGTGCAACATGCTTTACTACAATGCAGGAGAGACTGCGATATCACTCACGATAAATCATAAGATAAAGGAGGACCCTGCCCTTGCCATAGGGGTGGTACTGCGCACCCTCATACGCAACCGCATACTGCAGGGCGGCTTCCTCAAGCAGAAATCCGGAGAAGCTTCAGCCTTCGCTGATGCTCTCCTCGATTATTTTGCACCGAACGGAATGCTCTCCGAAGGTATGCGCCTTTCAGGCAAGAGGCCAATCTCAGATTATATGAGGGAAAACGCAAGCGCCTACCCATCAAGGGCTGCAATGTCAGAACGGCTTCTGCCGCACATGGAGGAATATTACATAAGATTCGCCTCGATGACCGTGTGGAACTACCTCAAGATGACTGAATTTGCTGATTTCCTGGAAAACAGATGATTAAGCTACCAAATTACTGATGCCTGCGCGCATTACCTCTGAAGCCCCTACAACAAGCGTGCCTTCCGGCGCCGCTTTCTTGTATTCATCAACGTGCAAATCATTGACTACTACTATTGTCTTGGCAAAACTTCCATTACGGGATGCTATCATCCCAATGCTCTCCCTAATGTTTTTCCTCCCTGTTTCGTACTCTATGGCTATCTTTTTGCCTCTGTAATAAGCTACCAAGTCGGGACCGTTAGAGCTGTTGTATATGCGGCACCAGATTCCGGCCGAGGATGCGCTCTCCGCTATCTTTTTTACCATAACCGCGTGCTCTGCACTCTGGTTGCTCTTTCTCATCACCCATCTTTCATGTGCTCCATTCAGCCTGAAGTCGAACATCTCTGCCTTTCCGGAGTTAAGTAGCGAGTACAGCGCACTGCTCCAATAGGCATTTCCGTTTCCGCCAAGATCCTCCAGGCGTGCCGGGGATGAAAGCTTTTCATACAAAGAGTCCTGGCGATCGGTCCCTGCAGCTTGCATGTACCTATTCCTGCCCACTTTTATCACGGTGGGGCTTCCAATCGAGCCGCCAACTACAATCGCCTGCCCCACGCTCAGCTTCGCCATCATACCTTTGATTTCCTGCGTGTTCTGCACCCCGCCTGACACTATATTGGCTATGTAATTCAGGTCAGAAGGCTCCTTTGACCTGAAAGCAATGAATGTGCCCGCATTGCTGATGATCTGCTTGCTAAGCTCCGATGCATTATGTGCGACCAGCACAACCGCGTACCCGAATTTCCTTCCTTCTTCCATGATGCTGTTTACTATCTCTGCCGAAGCCCCGGAGTTTTCCACCATCGACCTGCCCTCGTCTATCATTATGTACATTCTCGGCGTTCCGGCAGCCTTTGCTTCCGGCATCCTTGAGTATAGTCTTTTAAGGAGCTCCTCAATGTAGAGCATTTTTGCATCAGCTCCGTATATGTGCGACAGGTCGAAGGAATTCACACCCCTGAAGACTTCATCTATATAGAAAGCGCTTCTGGAAAATGTGCCGTAGTCAAGCTCCTCAACCCTGTCCTTTATCTGATAAAGCCTGTTCTTCTCAGCCGCGGATCTCGACCTCCTTATGAATATGTTGATTTCTGCAACAAGATCGCTTATTGCTGGCTCCCGCCCTGCTCCCCTGAACTTCCTGTACGTGTACAATATGCATTGATTTAGCTTCAGCCTCTGCAGATATCCTAGGGAGTACGTCTTCGCTATTGCGTAGGAAACCTCACGCGCCCTGGTCTTTTCAGAAACTCCCCCAAGCGAGAGGATGTTTATGCCGGACACAGATGAATCATATGTCCTTCCCCCTAAAGCTGCTATCATGCTGCGGTGCTCTCCGTGTGCATCGAACATTACTATCGGGACGCCCATATTGCAAACGCCCTCTGTTATGGCCTCGAGCATTGTGCTTTTTCCATATCCCGACGAACCCACAATGACGATGTGCTGGTTTGCCGATCGCGTTATGTCAAGGGCCAGTACCCCGCTCGCTCTTGCCCATCTCCACCCGCTCTCCTGAGAATATTGGACCGAAGCCCTGATTATCCTTGCAGAAGCCGCACGTGAATTGATTAACCTGTAATTCCTGCGTCCAAGGGCTATCAGGCTACGCTTCTTGAAGATTCCACCAAAATACCTTGCTGCAGCCCCTGCCAGCGCACTCAAGAACGCAAAAATGCCAATTATGTGGGGTGGGAGAGGACCCATCCCTGCTTCGCCATGCTCCAGTCTGGACTCGTGCACTCCCGAGGCGTCCACCCTCACCTCAAGAGAATAACTTCTTCCGAGCCCCCTGTTTGCATACTGCCTGGCGACCTCAAACGTGCGCAATACGTTTCTGATGTGCTCCGCGATCTGCGAAACAACCTCTTCCGCGATTCCGTCATTGAGATACGCCCCTGTGCATTCCTCTTTTACAATGCTTCTTAGAGCTTTGTCAAGCCCTGCTTCCGCTAACTCTTTTTCTTTTCTTTCTCCCATTGCACCACCTGGAAAACAAGCCGGCCAAGCCACATCCGTTTTATAGAGCGTCGGCACGCATTTTCCGTGTTTTTTACTCAGGGAAATTATTTATACTTTACTACACATATATGTAATTAAGGAAAAGATTTAAATATTTTGCCGAAGAAATACAATTGCCGGAGAAATCCGGTACACCTGGAAAACAAGGCGGCTTTGCCGCCTTTAACGCTTCTGCTAAACTAATGCAGAACCGCATGCAGCGGCTTGGCAAGAAAAGAATCACGCTGCCATTCATTCTAGCGAGCTGTTGTCTACGATTTTTTGGAAGGAAGAACTCTTGATTTCGTAAACTCCGTCCTTTACCCCGTTTATCCCTGGATAGTTCTCAATTGAAAACGATACTGGCGAGTCGTCAAGGTACGCTTCCCACGCCTTGCTGCTTGAAGTAATCAGCATGAATCTGCTGCCCTCCCTCAATGTCCCTATCACCACCAACGGTCTTCCCTGATACTCGTTGACATTACTTTTGCCTAGCGCAATCTCCACATAATCCCTGTTTTGGCTTTCCGCATCGCCTTCGTAACTGCTGTCGAACTTTTCGTATACCTTTTCGGCTTTTGCCTTTGTAATATCCGCGATCTTCTTCAACTCCAGTTTTCCAAGTCTTCTCGCTTCACTGAAATTTAATATAGCTAC
>JAJZYW010000019.1 GCA_021797895.1 Microcaldota archaeon
GGAGAACTTGTCCACCGCTTTCTCAAGTATCAAGCGCCTGAGCTTCTGCGCGGTATCCTCCCCGAACCCATCAAGCCTCACCACGTCAAGCCTCTTTTCTGACTTCTTCACGCTAAATCTTCCGCCCTTTTTAAACTTTGCCAGCCTCACTCCATCGCATTCTAGGAAGCCTGTATATCTTACTACGTCAACCTCGATAGCGCTGCTGTCCGGCACTATGACCGGGTTGCGAAGCGGCCCGTCAGGGTTGAGGAGAGTAATGCACAGTGCGTCAGGGTCCATTATTATAGGGCCTCCTGCTGCCCTGTTGTACGCTGTTGAGCCTATTGCGCCGGTAACAAGGACGCCGTCGCCCCCTAGGACGAACGGGTAAACCCTGTGCCTTTTGCCTCCCCTAGAAATGTATATGTCGAAGTACACGTTGCTGCTGTCGTTCCTGAGCAACGCCTCGTTTATCACATAGCTGCGCTTGCCGGAGTACCGAACCTCCAGCTTGTGCGATATGCGCTCCACTATGTACTTTCTCTCCTTGAGCAGCCTGCACACTTCCTCGGTTCTGTCTATTCCGACGTCTGAGTAGTAGGCAGCACTCCCAGCGTCGTTTCCCCTTACCGGAAGTATCGGACCGTCAAAGCTCTTGGCAGCCCTGATGAAAGTGCCGTCGCCTCCTACCGCTATGCAAATATCCGCCTTACGCGGCTGCACCACCTCGAACGCCTTTCTTATGGCGCCGATCTCCTCATAATTCCTCCTGCTGAATATGCATACTTTCACAGAATCACCTATTGGCATCAGCATCCTTGATGAAATCCAGAATCTTATCCGCTGCGTTCTCTGGCGCGGTATAGTGCGGGTCGTGCCCAGCTCCTTCCATTACGATGAGCCTACTGCCTGCTATATACCTGTTAAGCAGCCTTCCGTATTCGATAGGTACTACCCTGTCCTCTGCGCCCCACATCACGACCGTAGGCGCCGATATCGAAGAAAGGCCGGTTTTGGTGAGCTGCTCAGGTCCGAAGTCTACATCCAATATGCTAGATACGACGTACTCCTTGTTGCCGTTCATTTTGAGCACCTCTCTTGCCATTGATTTTTTGTACTCGTTCAGGTCAAAATTGCTCCTTATGTAATCGAAATATTCCTTCAGACCGGCAGCGTCCTCAAGTATGAGCCCGCGCAACGCATTCTCCATCGCATAATAGGCGGCTATCCATCCTCCGTATGAATGCCCCAGGAGAAAGAAATCGCGAATTCCTACTATGCCGACAAGCTCATTCAGTGCATCTACCTGCGACCTTACTGTATAGTTGATCCTCGGCTTGTCCGACTTCCCGTGCCCAAGCAGGTCGACAAGGTAAAGGTCAATGCTGTCAGGAAGAAACTGCACAATCCTGCGCCAAGTATTCACATCCGCTCCGAGGCCGTGCAGCATTACAAGCGGCGGCCCTTCGTTCCAGTGCCTTTTGAAATATATCGAGCCGTAGGACGTGTGCGCGTATCCATCTTCAAAATCCCTGTCGAAGTCCATCGTCACTTACCATAAAAGAAGTGTATTCCCCTGCCCAGTGCGGCTTCGGCTGCTTCCTGAATCGATTCGCTGTATGTTGGATGCGGGTGTATCGTATCAGCGATGTCCTCCAGCGTAGCTCCCATCTCTATGGCGAGAGCCGCTTCGCTTATCATTGCATTGGCTTCGTCAGAGACAACCTCTACCCCTACAACAATCCCCCTGCTATCGTATGCGATTTTCGCAAACCCGTCCGTCGCGTCTAAAGCTATCGCCCTCCCAAGGGCGCTAAGCGGGAACTTCTTCACCTGCACTCCTTCCCCATCCATCTTTCCAGCTATCGCTATCTCCGGGTCGGAAAAAATGACTGCCGGTATGACCTGATTTGAGAATTCGCTTCTTGTCCCAGAGGCTGCCTCGCCTGCAACTACGCCCTGCCGTATCGCCTTGTGCGCAAGCATTGGCTCGCCTATCACGTCGCCAACCGCGAATATGTCCGGATCCGAAGTCCTGAGAGATGCGTCCACCTTTATGAAGCTCCTGCTGTCCATCTCAACCTTTGTGTTCTCGAGCCCAAGTCCTCCAGTGAAGGGCTTCAGGCCTATTGCGACGACAAGCAGCTCAGCCTCCAGCTGCTTCCCATCTCCAAGCGTCAGCTTCCCATCCGCATATGCCGATGGTGCAGAATTCTCATATATCGCGACGCCGAGCCCGAGCATGCGCTTGCGTATTATAGCGACAGCGTCTTTGTCGAATTTCGAGAGCAGCTCAGACCTCGCTATTATCGAAACCTTGCTCCCCAGTTTTGCAAACATCGTGCCAAGCTCCACGGCAACGTATCCGCCGCCCTCTATCGCTACGCTTTTTGGCACGTAATCGAGCATGAGAGCCCTCTTGTAATCTATTATGCTTTCGGAGAAGCTGAAACCTGCGAGCTCCACTGGCTCAGACCCGGTGGCTATTATCGCCTTCCCGAACTCGATCTCCACCCCATCGGTTAGCTGCAGCTTGTTTGAAGAGAGGAAAGTCGCTTCCGCCTTGAACGTCTCCACCCCGTTCGACTTGCAGAGGAATCCCACTCCATCCTCCAGTTTCTTTGATACGGACATGCGCCAGCCGTTGAGCTTCTTGCCGTCGATGCCAACCTTTCCGGTTATGCCGAATTCCTGCGAATTGTTCGCAGTGTAGAGCACGTCGGCTACGTGTATCATGGTTTTCGACGGTATGCAGGCGTAGTTCAGGCAGTGGCCCCCGAGCTTGTTCTTCTCTATGAGCGCAACGCTCTTTCCGAGCTGCGCGGCCCTTATTGCAGCCACGTATCCTCCGACGCCGCCGCCTATAACCGCAACGTCCACTCTCTCAGGTATGGATCCCATTACCATAAGCACTGCCTCATATCATTTCCAGGAATTCAGGGTCCTCAAGATAGGATTTCAGCGCATTGCCGAATCTTACCGCCTCAGCACCGTCGACCACCCTGTGGTCAAACACAAGGGAGAACGGCAGCACCTTTCCCGGGACGATCTTCCCGTCCTTTACGACCGGCATGTCCCTTACAAGGTGTATGCCGAGTATTGCAACGTCCGGATAATTTATCATCGGCACGGAAAGGAATCCGCCGCCCAGGCTCCCTATGTTTGTTATCGTGAATGTGCTGTCGCTCATCTCGTCAGGCTTTATGCTCTTGTCCCTCACCTTTGCTCCCAACTCCCTGATTTCCTTGGCGAGCTCAATTATGCTTTTCCTGTCCACCTCCTTTACGACAAGCACGCGCAGGCCGTCATCGCCCTCCGCCGCTATTCCTATGTTGTAGTACTTCTTCAGTATTATCTCCTGCTTGTCCCTGTCATAGCTTGCGTTGAACCTCGGATTCTCCTTGAGCGCCTGCACCACCGCCTTGATGACGAATGGCAGGAGAGTCAGCTTCACCCCAAGCTTCTCCGCGTTGGGCTTCTCCCTTGCCAGTATTGCTGAGATGTGCGTTGCGTCTATAAGGTCCATGTGCGTTGCGCGTGGTATCGTCCAGGACAGCTCCATGTTCCTCGCTATCGCCTTGCGTATCTGAGTCATCGGTACGCGCTCGACCTCCTCTCCATGCTGCTCCTCCTTTATCTCGGAATATCCCGGCACGGGTTTGGGCTTTGCCGCGACCGATTTGAGGTCGTTCTCGAGGATCCTGCCGTTTGGCCCGGTCCCAGTAATCGATGACAGGTCTATGCCCAGCTGTGTGGCCAGATGCCTGACTGAAGGCGTTGCGAGCACCTCATTTCCTGGGCGCTTTGCCTCAGCTCTGGGCTGCTCCTGTGCCTGCGCCACTGGTGCTGCCGCCTTTGGCGCCGCGCGTTCAACAGCAGCAGAGCCGCTGCCGTCATCTATCTGCGCCAGCAGGTCGCCTACCTTGACATCTGAATCAGCCTTTGCCACTATCTTTGCCTTGCCAGAAACAGGAGATGGTATGCTGACTACCGCCTTGTCCGTCTCTATCTGGACGAGCGGCTGATCCTCCTTCACGCTGTCGCCGTCCTTCACCAGCCATGCCTTTATGTGGCCCTCTGTTATGCCTTCTCCTATATCGACGAATTTGAGTTCCTTCATGGTAATCACGACGACAAAAGCCTGTCTATCGCGCTCTCTACCTTCTTTTCATTGGGCACGTAGTAGTTTTCATAGCCAGGCATCGGATACGGAAGGCTTGGCGAACCAACCCTTATTATCGGAGCCGAAAGCTCGAACATCGCCTTCTCTGCCACTCTCGCTGATATCTCCGCGCCGACGCCGAAGCTGAGCGAAGCCTCGTGCACTATCATGACCTTTCCTGTCTTTTTCGCGCTTTCGAGTATGGTAGCCTCGTCTATCGGGTTTATTGTCCTGAGGTCTATTATGTCGGCTGATACTCCCTTCTTCTCAACCGCGCTTTTGACAACAGGCACCATCGTGCCGTATGTTACTATCGTCATAGCGTCCCCCTTCTGCACATAGCTGGCCTTGCCTATATCAATATCGTACGGGCCGTCAGGTATGTCCTGCTTGAAGAGCCTGTATAGCTTCGTCGGCTCAAGAAATATCACCGGGTCGTCCATCTTCAATGCACGCATCAGCATGCCTTTCGCATCATACGGGTTTGATGGCTCAACGACTATCAGCCCTCCCATGTGCGAGTAATACTCCTCAGGGCTTTCCGAGTGGTGCTCAAGGGTCTTCACCCCGCCGCTGACAGGCGTGCGCACCACCATCGGCACTTTCATGCTCCCTCTCGTCCTGCTCCTCATCCTCGTTGCATGGTTTATCAGCTGGCTGAAGGCAAGAAACATGAACCCGGCGAACTGCATCTCCGGAACTGGTCTCAGCCCGGACGCCGCCATTCCTATCGAAGCGCCTATTATCCCTGATTCGGAGAGCGGAGTATCTATCACCCTTTTCTCGCCGAATTTGTCAAGAAGGCCGTCTGTTACCCTGAAGACTCCTCCGTCCTTCCCTATGTCTTCGCCGAGCAGGACTATCTTGTCATCTTTCTCCATCGACAGCGCAAGCGCGTTGTTTATCGCAGAAACCATATTTGCGTTCATCTCAATCGCCTACATCCAGAAGCCGCTTGCCAGGGCGGAATCCTCCTCCTCCTTTAGCGTCTGCGGCAGGAAGCTATACACGCTCTCGAACATGCTCTTAGGGTCCGGCTTGAACGCCTCCGCCTTTGCTACTGCCTCGTCTATCTCACTGCTCTGCTTATCCGCCATCTCCTTCTCCATAGAATCGTTCCACAGGCTCTTCCCTTCGAGGTATTTCCTTATCCTGCTTATCGGGTCCTTCGCCTTCCATGCCTCCACCTCCGCATCTGACCTGTATTTGGTCGGGTCGTCAGAAGTGGTGTGCATGCTTATCCTGTAGGTGACGCACTCTATCAGGCTGGGCTTCCCTTCACGCGCGAGCGCAGCTGCTTCCTTCGTCGCCTTGTATACCGCGACTACGTCGTTGCCATCCACCTGCACGCTGTTGATGCCGGCAGCTATGCCCTTCTGTGCAAGAGTCTTTGCAGCTGTCTGTTTGCTCCTCGGCAGCGATATGGCCCACTGGTTGTTCTCCACTACCGAGACCAGCGGCAGCCCGAATGCCCCTGCAAAATTTATCGCCTCGTAGAAGTCCCCCTCTGAAGTGCCTCCGTCGCCGACGAAAGCGAACACTGCCTTTCCTGTGTTGAGGTATTTCTGCGCGAACGCGGCTCCAGCGCCATGCGGCATCTGCGTGCCGACGGGAACTGCAATCGGAAACGAGCCTATGTCCTTCAGCGTATCATTGCCTTCCTCAAATCCCCTCCAGTATATGAAATAGGAGTCCAGTCGCATGCCTCTCGCAAGGAGTATTCCATGCTGTCTGAATGAAGGCACGAGAATGTCTCCCTTGGCCATTCCGAAAGCGACACCTATCTGTGTAGCCTCCTCGCCAAGAAGCGGTGCGAAGGTCGCCGCCCTCCCCTGCCTCTGCAGGCTCAGCGTCTTCGCGTCAAGCGCACGGGCGAAGCACATGTAAATGTACATCTGCTTCACAGTCTCGTCGTCAAGATCCTTTGGGAAAAGAGCAGCATCCACTTTGCCGTTCTCATCTATAACCTGCGTATACTTTATCGAGCAGTCGAAAGCGTCCAGAAGAGGCATGCAAACACAATACTACTACCCTCACAACTTTTATAAGTCTTGGGCTCTCGATTTGTTTACGAGCGTCAGCGCCTCCTCAGGGTCAAATACGGGCTTCATGCAGTAACTTTCCGTGCAGACATAAATGGAGCTCTTCCCGCCCACTGGCACCATGCCCTCTGTCGGGCTTACGGCGTCGGATTCCTGGTAGTGCGCAATGCATGCATCAGGAATAAAGCTGCCCATTAGCTTCTTCATGAAAACATCCGCCTTTCCGTCGCTGCCTTGGCTAACTACTATCTCGCAGAATCCCATACGCATCTTCATCAGGGTAACGAGCATAGACGAGTGTTCTACCGGAGCATCTGATATGTCATTGGAAAGAGCCTGTATGCTTTTGCTTGCAATCTCCTCATAATGCGGTTTCCCGAGAAGCCGTGACGCGGTGAAAAGAGCGCAAGCCGCGGCAGAGATGCCAGACTGCACTACAGAATCCCTTGAATCTGAAGCGCTCTTCCACATTCGCGATGCAGATCTTGAAAATCCTTCTCCTTCCTTGTAAAACAGCGACACCATGTCGCTGCACAGCGCGTCAGCCCTTTGGAGGTACGCGCGCTCCCCGGAAAGCTGGTAAAGATCGAGCATTGCAGACGCAACGAACGCATAGTCGTCTACGAAAGCCTCAACGTATCCGATCCCATCAAGATACGAATGCATCAGCTTCCCATTCATAAATTGCAGTGCCGCAAGCTTTGCTGCGTCAAGATAACCGCGCTCGCCGCTCACCCTGTAGACGTTGCACAGCGCAGATATCATCATGCCGTTCTGATCAGCCAATACCTTGTCGTCCATCTTTGGATGAATCCTGGCGTTCCTGATCTTTAGCGCCTTAATCCTGACTGACTTCTCAAGATTCTCCAGCTCCTCCAGATTCCCCCCGGAAGCAACCATCTGCTCTAAACTCTCCTTTATATAGAATATATTGCGCCCCTTCTCATCGCCGAAGTTTCCTCCTTTCTCTATCCCGAAATGGCGCACTGCGAACTTCATCTCATCGTCGTCCAGCGCTTTAGAGAGCTCCCCGTAGCTGAAGAGGTAATATGCGCCTTCGCCATCCTCTGAGTCCGCGTCTATAGAAGTCATGAAAGCTCCCGAGCCCGTAGCAAGCGACGATATTGCGAAATCTGCTATCTCCCTGGCTATCTGCCCGTAATATCCCTGCCTTGTGGCTTTGCATGCTTCGGCATATGCGTTGCAGAGCAGCGCCTGGTCATAAAGCATCTTCTCGAAGTGCGGCACCATCCAATATCCGTCGGCAGAATACCTGTGCACGCCCATTCCTACCTGGTCGTATACGCCGCCCTCCCGCAGCTTTGTGAGCGTAAGCTCTACCGCTGCAAGAGCATACGGATTTTCATATTTTCTCCAGTACATGAGCAGATATGAAAGGTATGTCGGCATCGGGAACTTTGGTCCGGAGCCGAACCCTCCGTGCCTCCTGTCGAATCCCCAGAGAATTCCCCTAAAAGCGTCTTCGAATATGCCGTCGCCTACGCTTGCATCCTTTTGTTTCCCGTCGTTGCCGTGGCTTATTACCTTGCTGGCTCCGTCTCTTTTCCACGCAGAGTATACTGTTTCCAGCACGCTCTTGAGTCCGCGCATTCCGTTCCTGTCATTCTTGGGCAGATAAGTGCCTATGAAGAGCACCTCCAGGCTAGGCGTCATGATCACGGTCAATGGCCAGCCTCCGCCGCCGTTCCTGCTGATGCACAGGCTCATATAAAAGGAGTCTATGTCAGGTCTCTCCTCCTTGTCAACCTTTACTGCGACGTATTTTGAGTTGAGTATGCCTGCTATTTCAGCGTCCTTGAACGACTCAGACTGCATAACGTGGCACCAGTGGCATGCAGAGTATCCTATCGAAAGGAATACGAGCTTGCCTGAATTTTTTGCCGCTTCGGTCACCCCCTCCGACCACTCGACCCACTCCACAGGGTCCTCGGAGTGCTCCCTCAGATACGGACTTTTTGAATTCTTGAGCATGTTTGGCATTTCAACCCTCGCAATCCCTTTATTTCGAAAGTGCCGAGCCGCCTGCCCCCCTCCAAATATGCCCTTGAGCACCGGCTTACCCAATTTCCAGATATGTATCCGCAGCATACGCTAATAAAGTTGCCTGGAATCAACCTGAAAAAATGCGTTCCTGCATATTCAATAAGGCATATAAACTTTGAACACCGAATCCGTATTGGCGTTGCATGCTGCTTAATCACGCCTACTGTTGATACCAATGAGCGGGAAGGGCAATCAATCCCCAAGCGACGGGGATTACGTCAATTATTCGCATGGCCTAGCTTCGCTGCTTGAATCAAGCGGCATAAAGCCGGGGGACAGGATACGCATATCATACAAAGGCAGGGAGATAGAAGGCGAGCTCATGCCGAAGCCCGAAATAGGCGACAGTGATGTGCTCGTGGTCAAGCTTGACAACGGATACAACTTCGGCATCTCGTACAAGAAGGCCAAAATCTCCCTAGTTTCAACATCCAAGGGCACCATATCTTTTCCGAAGGCTAGCGTCAAAAATCATGGCGGGCTGCCAAAGGTTACCATGATATATACGGGCGGCACGATAGGCAGCAGGCTCGACTACAAGACTGGAGGGGTATACATGCTTGCGAAGCCCGAGGAGCTACTCTACGAGGTTCCAGAGATATCAGAGCTCGCCGACATGGACGTGGTGCCGCTCATGAGCGTGGCAAGCGAGGACATGTCATATCTGGAATGGAAGCGGATTGCTGAAGAGGCCGCAAAAGCAGCCAATTCAGGGAGCACAGGAATAGTGATAACGCACGGGACTGACACCATGCACTATACCTCGGCAGCGCTCAGCTTCATGCTTGATGGGATTGGCGTTCCTGTTGTGCTCACAGGCGCGCAAAGGAGCAGCGACAGGGGCTCAAGCGATGCATTCATGAACCTGTTCTGCTCTGTCGCGTACGCGGCAAAATCCAATATAAGCGGAGTGGGCATATGCATGCACGCTTCCAGTTCTGACGACAAATGCATGTTCATAAGGGGCACAAAAGCCAGAAAGATGCACACCTCGAGAAGGGACGCATTCAGGCCGATAAACGATTTGCCGCTTGCATTCATAGATTCGAAGGGGGTAGTGAGCCCCAATCCTGCGGCATCAGTCGGCGCTGCTGGAGAAAGACCGCGCAATTTCAAGCCGAAGCTCGGTTTCGAGGGGAAAACCGCGCTCGTCAAAATATTCCCAAATTCAGATCCGGAAGTCCTCGAATTCTACATAGGCAGGGGCTACAAAGGCATAATACTGGAGGGCACAGGGCTGGGCCATCTGCCGGTGTCGACCCCGCACAAAGAATTCAACTGGCTCGCCAAAGTCAAATCAGCGGTTGACTCTGGGGCTATAGTCGGAATAACATCCCAATGCATATACGGGAGGACCAACAGCAATGTCTACAGGAACCTCCGCCTCCTCTCCAACACGGGAGCAATACACTGCGGCGACATGACTCCTGAGACCGCATTCGTCAAGCTGGGCTGGCTCCTTGGCAACCATAAGCGCGAAGAGGTCCCGGCGCTTCTCGGAAAGAATCTTGTGGGCGAGATAAACGAAAGGATAAGGTACGATCAGTTCCTGGTGTGATCATGCAGATTGACTATAAGGGCATAGGGTTCAAGTGCGGCCTGGAGATCCACCAGCGCCTTGCTACTTCGACAAAGCTTTTCTGCTCCTGCCCAAACGTTTCCCCCTCAGACAGGGAGATAGCCAGGGTAGAAAGGCAGCAGCGCGCTGTTGCCGGCGAACTGGGCTCAACGGACCGCTCCTCAAAGTTCGAGGAGTCGAAGAAGAGGAGGTTCGTCTATGTCGTGCCTTCGGAAACCTCCTGCCTTGTCGAATTGGATGAGGAGCCTCCACACGAGGTCAGCAAAGAAGCGGTGGAAATAGCGCTCTCTGTTGCGCGCGGCCTCGGCATGGAGATATTCGACGAGCTCGAGCCTATGCGCAAGGAGGTGGTCGACGGGAGCGACACCAGCGCATTCCAGCGCACCATAATGATAGGAATGAACGGGGAGATAGAGGTGAATGGCATGCGCATAGCCATCCCGTTTGCCTCCCTAGAGGAGGAATCAAGCGGCATTATCGAGAACAACGACGAGTACGCTCTTTACGACATCTCCAGGCTTGGCGTCCCGCTCATAGAGGTAGACACCTCCCCAGACATACCCTCTCCTGCCGCTGCAAAGGATGTGGCTCTGCACATAGGCACATTGCTGCGTCTGACGGGAAAGGTGCAGCGAGGCATAGGCTCGATACGCCAGGACGTCAATGTTTCAATAAGGGGCGGCTCGAGGGTCGAGATAAAGGGGCTTCAGGAGGTCGGAGTGATATCCGAGTACATAGAGAACGAGGTGAAGAGGCAGCTAGCCCTTGTAGAGATAATGGCTGTGCTGAAGTCCAGGAAGGCTAGCGTAGGCAACCCGAAGGACGTTACATCAGTATTCTCAGGCACGGCTTCGCAGCTGATAAAGCGCAGCCTCTCATCTGGGGGCAGGGTCATCGGCATGCCCCTGTACAAGTTCGAAGGCATTATCGGGAGAGAGCTCGGAGAAGGCAGGCGGCTCGGCACTGAGATCAGCGAGTATGCGAAGATGGCTGGCGTGAAGGGGATAATACACGGCGACGAGGACCTCAAGGGCTACGGAATAACCGAGGGCGAGCTCGCGTCATTGCACAAGTCGTTAGGAATAAAGAAAGGGGATTCGTTCATATTAATAGCAGCGCAGGAGGCGCAGGCAAGAAAGGCTGCAGGGCTCGCAGCCTCAAGGGCTGAAATGGCGATGACTGTGGTGCCGCCGGAGACCAGGGCAGCAATCAACGACGACAGGCATCTAACGCGCTTCATGCGCCCCCTCCCCGGAGGATCAAGGATGTATCCCGAGACGGATGCAAGGCCCATACAGATAACAAAGGCGCTTCTGGACAAGGCAGATTTAAGCAAGCCACAGCTTGAGAAGGAATTTTCGGCATTGAAAAAGCAGCTAGGCAGCGAAAAGCTCGCATCCGAGATGATAATGTCGCCGAGATTGCAGCTGTACCGCGAGATATTGTCTTCGACCAAGGTAGAGCCGAGCACTTTGGCAAACGTGCTGCTGCAGAAGTTCACAGAGCTCAAAAGGAACGGCTATGATGCAGACTCGATAGGCGCTGAAAAGTTGGCGCATGTGTTTGGCGCATACTCGTCAAAAAGGATAACGAAGCAGGCGATAGAGGAGCTGCTCAAGAGGCTTTCAAGCGGTGGCGAGAAGAACGTCGACATGCTGATATCCGATGGCCTGGAACGCTTCAGCAGGGAAAAGGTAATCTCAATCATAAAATCGGAATTCAAATCGGAGCGCCCCGAATTCCTCAAGAAGGCGATAATGTCCAAGTACAGGCTGAACATAGACGGCGAGACGCTGGAATCAGTCACATCGTGTCTATAGGTACATCCGGCTGTGCGTTACGGCCTGTGCGCCGCTATACTATGATCCTGCTGCCCAATAGCTCCGCGGCTTGCTTCGACAGCGCCAAGCTGTAATTCATGCTCATATTGGAGGTATAACCATTTGTCACCACTATGCCTATATAGTTTTTGTACTGGAACATGCTTGTATCCTGGAATACCGGTATGCTCAGAGGACCGTATTTCTTCAACGACGTATTGTTGACTATGGAGGTGTTAAGCAGCGCAATTGATGGTATCGTATAAAATTTTATGTTCTGCCCGTTAATGTCATACATTGTTACTACTCCGTTACTGTTTGCATTTCCCGCAACTGAAACGTTCGCGTTGTTGCTGAAAAGGAAATTGCTGATCTGCGCAGAGGCTTGTGAGCTGTTGCCCATATCATAAAGTATGACGCTGACAATATCCGGTTTGCTTCCATACTCATTTATGGGCTGCTCTGCATCGAACACTCTAACGGAGGACGAGACGAAGCCTTCCCTTGATACGCTGTGCGTGAAGTTCAATACGTTGTTCTGGCTGACCATAGTATAATTTATCCCGATTATTGCATCCACGGAACTGGTATTGAGCTGTACGCCCGCCACATTACCTGTGCGCTGGAGTCCATGCATAGATGCGAGCACGTAAATGGTAAGCAGCGCAATCATGACAACTAGAATCACGTACAAATATTCGACTTTTACGTCAGGGCTGTGTTTTTTCCTTGCAGACATGTAAACATCACCTATAAAGTAGGCTTCCGAGGTGCCTGCCAAGCTCTATTCCATAACTATAGTTGTAGGACTTCTTGATTGCGTATATTGCGACAATCCCAAGCTGTGTCCTGTTGTAGACGTATACCATGTTATTGATCTGCGTTCCGTTGTCAGTATAGTCTATAAAGCTATACATGTGCAAGCCATTGCTGTAACCAGAATATACCATACGTTCATGCACAAGCGCTGTCTGTCCATCATACGTTTCCGGTATCGTCCTGTTGGTAAAGCATGAAACATCGCTTGAGCTGCTGCACAACGAGGCGGTTATGTTTTTGGTTGTTATATTGCTGATCATAAATTCAACGAAGAGCGGGGCTGAATAGTTTGAAAAATTTGCTGGAATCGGAAAATCCGTTGCGAGAGTCGTCTTGTTTGAAAGGAATTGCGGCATCGCTACTGCAAACGGCTTATAAAGGTACGAATATCCATTGAACACCATACCGGAGGCAACCTGTACGCCTGTGGCATTGCTTAGCGATAAATTATACTCATAACCACTGCTACCAGTCTGCCCAGTTGTGGAGTCCAAGTAGGAGGTAAGATTGTATACAATCTGCGGCTCTGCTGTGGTAGGCACGGTTGATGTGACTGTTATGGTAGTTGGCAGTACTGTCTGGCGGCTGACATGATATAATGCAGTGTATGAAATCAATACTACCACTATTGCAGTAGCAATTAGAATCAGCTTGATATTGCCGTGCGCACCTTTGCCCGTCTGGGCGTTTGATGAGTCCACAGCATGTTGTGCTGTCTCATCCCAGCCGTTCTCGTTTGCGCCTGGACTGCTGCCTCCTCTATCTGACGGCAGTTGTGTCTCCCCCTGCCGTGCGATACTGTCATCCAAGCCATTTTGCACAATCATGATCCCAAGTACCCATCTATTATATAGTTGTCCGTAGGCGCAGTGTTGATATCATAAACTCTGTAGCTCGGCGGAACCTCGGACCCGTTCAATATCACTATGCTGCTAACCGTAACCGTCCTGTTGAGCACGGGTTCAAACAGTTTGTCCCCAGTATGCACATCCTTCAGCATCGTGTCTTTTCCGTTGACAACCATTATCTCGTTTGAATCTCCATAAATCACGCCGTTGATTATATATTCATTCGACGGATGTACTGATTTTATTGTCACTATCGTGCTTGGTACAAATTCCTTTGTATCTGGATTGTAACTCAACACTGATTCTCCGACCCTGAGCTCGCTTGCGGGCTTCAAAGAGCCGTTCGCCATCGTGACCTCGGAGCTGGATGAAATCGATCCTGCTACTGTGGTGCAGTCGACGGTAGAGCCAAGGTCTATCAAGTAACCATTTGCTATATAATCGTTTACTGGTGTGCCTATGAAGTCATATACTGTACCTCCCTTGTTCGATATAGCTATTGAATTTATTGTCACATTGCTGTTGTTTATTGGATCGAAGAGAATGTCCCCCACCTTTGCGTTTTCCGCCCTGGTCCACTGACCGTTTATGTACATTACTTCAAGCCCGTCGACTGCCAAATTGCCGTTGAAGATATAGGTATCCGAAGCATTAAGGACATACACGCTAGTTATGACCGTAGGTTCAAGCGTGTGCGTCACAAGGTTGTAAGCCAGTACAGACATGCCCTGTGTTATCCTGTCTGCAGATAATGTGCTTCCGTCCTGCAGTGTTATGCTGCTATTCCCATATACAGACAATGCATCGCATACAGTTGTCGATGTAGTGGTTGTGGATGTTGTCGTTGACGTGGATGTCGTGGACGTGGACGTGGTCGTGGTTGAGGTGGTTGTCGAAGTTGTAGTCGAAGTAGTGGTCGACGTGGACGTGGTCGAGGTCGTTGTAGATGTTGTCGTTGAGGTTGTAGTTGAAGTTGTAGTCGTGGATGTAGTCGTAATTGTTGTCGAAGTAGTTGTAGATGTTGTCGTTGACGTGGTTGTTGAGGTTGTCGTAGATGTTGTCGTTGAGGTTGTAGTTGAAGTTGTAGTCGTGGATGTAGTGGTCGACGTGGTTGTCGAAGTTGTAGTCGAGGTTGTCGTTGAGGTTGTAGTTGACGTCGTTGTTGAGGTCGTTGTGGACGTCGTTGTAGATGACGTCGAGTAGAAATTGGCGGTCTCGTTTATGGGGTTGTTAAGCGTGACGCTGACTGA
>JAJZYW010000020.1 GCA_021797895.1 Microcaldota archaeon
AGCCTGTAGGCACCACAGGGGGCGGAACGACGCTCCAGCTCAACGGAGGCATAGCGTACCTGATATCCCCCTCATTCCCGTTGCCATACCAGGGAGGAATAGGCGGCTATGGGCCGTACGTCAATTACATACTTACACATACAACGCAGCTGTTCCTACCATGGGGCGGCTTTGTACTAGTTCCCGAATGGGTGCATGCCATAGTATACACGGTCGTGCTCATGCTTCTCTGCATCGTGTTCGGCAAGTTCTGGATAGAAATGACAGGGCAGAGCCCGAAGAACCTTTCCGAGCAGCTCGGCGAGATGGGCTGGCAGATACCAGGATTTAGGAGGGATCCGAGGGTCATAGAGAATGTGCTCAACAAATACATACCCACAGTGACCGTGCTCGGCAGCCTTTTCGTAGGGTTCCTTGCTGCAATAGCTACGCTCTCAGGGGCTGTCGGCACTGGCATGGGCATACTGCTTACCGTAGGGATAATCTACATGCTTTACCAGCAGCTTGAGCAGGAGAGCCTGTTCGACTCTTATCCTGTGCTGGACAGGCTGCTCAAGTGAGGCAGCGCTGCAGCAGCTATGCGTAAAAGAGTTCCGCGTTATAAAAAGAAGCAGCGGGGCATCCATGCCAAAACTGCATGTCCCCGACATACGAAACAGGCACAGCTAGAGCTTGCCGACCCTTCTCTTCTGCGCTCTCTTGATGCGTTTCCTCCTTTTCTTTAGCCATTTCCAGCGCATTCGGCCCTTTTTCTTCCATTTCCTAGGTATGCTTCCCAAAAATAACACCTAAACAGCGATTATTCTGAATCGCCAAAAAGCAATATATTATGAGCCTATATAAATAAAAACGTAACTATGCCGTATGCGCTGCCTGGCACTGCGATTGCATGGAAAACATTTAACTTTACTCCTCCAAATCATTAATGCCGATGGTGAATCCTTGCAGAATGTTTCGGTGCTTCCGCTGCACGGCGGAAGGGCGCCCAGGTGGCTGTTCCCAAGAATGGTAAAGCTAGCAGGGTTGATAGCTGGGGAAGTGATAGAATCGTATGGCGAGTCCGAGCTCATAGCGCGGCTTGCCGACCCGCATTGGTTCCAGGCGCTTTCGTGCGCGATAGGCTATGACTGGCACAGCAGCGGCACTACTACTGTTACCATGGGTGCCCTAAAGGAAGCACTCAACTTCAACTACGGAATCTTCATAGCAGGCGGCAAGGGCAAGCAGGGGCTCCTCACGCCGGAGCAGATAGAGTCCGGCGCAGACTACCTCTCGATAGGCGCCCAGGCCGAAAAGCTCAAGCACTACAGCAAAATGCTCGCCAAGATAGACTCGGCGCTCATATACGACGATATAGGCATATATCACCACACAATAGCCTTCTCCCGGAGACTTGATTGGGCCGTAGTCCAGCAGGCAATGCACGCCAAGTCTGGAAACGCTATAAGGTTCCAAGCCTGCTCCGGGAATGTTGATATGTCAGACATAACCAACGAGACGAACGGCGCTGTCATTTCCAGAAGCATTGGTATGACTATGGACATGACCTTCGCAGACAATTCACAGGTAAAGGATGCATCGCTCAAGGCGATAGAGGAGAGCGTTCCGGAGATTCTGCGCGCCGCGGGAAAACCATACGTCCTTCCGCAAAGGCACGAGATATTGCCGACCGACCTAACGAAGAACGGGAGGAAGCTGCTGTCTGATCTCGATGGGATGCACATGAACAGCTATGCAGAGCTGCTTTCGCAAAAAGGGATGGGCAGGAAGACAATAAGGTCCCTCGCGCTGATATCCTCATTGATATACGACAAGCGGATAGCTGAGCGCGATCCGGTTATGTATTCCTACAATCTTGGCGGCAAGGACGGCATACCGTATAGGATAAACTTGCGCGACTACGATTCGGTGGTGAACGAAATGAAAGGAATAATAAGCGGTTCAAGCATAGAACAAACTGACAAGCGCAGGGTTCTGGCTTCGCTGTCGAAGCTTGTCTCAAAATCGTACTACGGTGTATAAGAATGGCAATCAAAGTGTACAATACGCTATCAAGGCAGATCGAGGATTTTGTGCCTATGAACGGCAACGACGTAAAGATGTTTGTGTGCGGTCAGACTGTGTACGACGATGCACACATAGGCCACGCAAAGGTTTACATAAATTTTGACGTGATAGCCTCGTGGCTCAGGAAGTCCGGCTTCAACCTCAAATATGTGCAGAACATAACCGACGTTGAGGACAAGATAATCGCAAGGGCTGCGGAGTCAGGCACCACTCCAGAAGAGCTCGCCAGGCACTTCGAGGAAAGGTTCATGGAAGACATGTCCGCGCTAAACGTCAAGCGCAACGTCGATGCGTACATGCGCTCCAGCGACTACATAGATCCCGTAAGGCAGCAGATACAGCTTCTGATTGACAACGGCTACGCCTACGTCCTTGATGGGGATGTGTACTATGACGTCGCCAGGTTCGCCGACTACACCAAGCTTTCAGGTATGAAGCTCGATGAGCTTGTAAGGCACAGGATAGAGCCAAAGGAGGGAAAGAGGAACCAATACGATTTCGCGCTTTGGAAGGCCTCGAAGCCAGGCGAACCTTCCTGGAGCATAAAGCTGATAATTGGCGGGAAGGAAAGGGAATTCTCAGGCAGGCCAGGATGGCACATAGAGGACACAGCTATGACCTATTCAGTATTCGGCCCGCAGTACGACGTCCACGGCGGCGCGCTGGAGCTCCTCTTCCCGCACCATTCCAATGAGATTGCCCAGGCAGAGGCTGCCTTCGGCAAGAAACCGTTCGTCAAATACTGGATGCACGTAGGAGTCCTAACTGTCAACGGAGTAAAAATGAGCAAGAGCCTGAAGAACTTCATAAGGATAAGGGATGTCCTGGAGGAGTATGATGCAGAAGTACTGCGCCTGCTCTTTTCGATGTCGCACTACAGGAAGGAGGTGGATTTCACCCCTGACCTGCTCAGCTCTTCAAAAAAACAGCTCAATGACATGTATTCCTCGCTCTCAGTGCTTTCACATGCGGCAGAGTCGGAAGAATCCCAGGGTGTGGTAGAGAAAATCGTGAAGGAAATGTCTGCAGGTTTCGGCGAAGCGATGGACTACGACTTCAATACTCCGGAAGCAATGTCGCACCTAATATCCGGCCTGAACAGTATCAAGAAGGCGATAAAGGACGGCACTCCAATAACCTCTGCGGAGAAGGGTGCCGCCCTCTCCTCAATCCTCGGCATGGGGTCTGTCATAGGAATATTCTCCAGGGAATCCTACAAAAAGGGCTTGTCCAGCGAGGAGAAGGACCTGATCGCGGCGCGCGAAAAGCTAAGGAAGAACGGCGACTATATCCAGTCGGACAGGATGCGCGACGAATTGGAGAACAGATACGGAATATCGATAGAGGATACGCAGTACGGTACCGTGTGGTACCACAGGGACCTCATCTAATGCCCGCACCTTATGATGCAGGATTTTTCACCAGCGCCTCCTGTTCCACAGGTAAACCGCCACTATAACTACGACTATTATTGCTACAATTGAAACTATGATGTACAGTTCGGTCGTGCTAATTTGTACTGGCGGAGTTGTCACTGCAGCTATGCTGGTCGTTGCGGTTGTAAGAATTGTGGTTGTCGGCAACACCGAAGTTGTAACCGAATTCGACGGTATTGTCGTCGTGTTTTTTACTGTTGTTGTGACTGTGGTCGAGGGTTTAGAGTAAGACAGAACTGACATGTAAAGTACCGCTATGCCGTGCGAAGACGGGTCAGCTCCAACCGCTCCTATCGGTATTGTATAATTGCCTACTGTTGCGTTGCCCAGCACTTTGACAAAGAGAGTCCCGTTCCACGGCGGGATGCCCGCATCTGGGGCAAGGCCCGTATATATTCCGTTCGCTATCAGTGCACTTGACGGCCCTATGCCGAGATAGGTCTCTCCAGCTGTTCCGTTGTAGAGCGTAACGTTGTAAGCAAATATCTCTGATGTGTTAAGGTAAAATGTGGCGTGGGTATTGTTAAGCCTTATACTAGTAACTCCCGTAGGCGCAGCGGCTGAGATCCCGAGCAGCGCAAACGAGATCAGAATTGCAGCAAAAATTGAAAGCGATCTGTTTTCCATGTTTATTCATTGGCACAAACTTTAAAATAACTATCTTCTGAACCTGTCAGCTATGATGAAAAAGAAATCCTCTATCGCGCCCCGCGGTCCTATCTTCTTGCCCTCGTCAAACGTCCTGCCTTTGTACCTCACGCCGACCTGTTTTATGGTATATCCGTTTTTCGCAAGCCTTGTGGCGAGCTCCTGGTCAAATGGCCATCCGTCCTGCTTCAACTTGCGTCCCTTGAGCATTTCAGGCGAAAATACCTTGTATGCTCCGTTTATGTCCTTCAGCCTCTGTTTGTAAAGCAGGTTGAATGTGCCGGTATGCACCCTCGTGGCAAGATCACCAAGTACGTACCTATGCCCCGAATTGCCCTCCCTTACTCCGAATACTGGGGAACCCTTGCCGAATGTCCTGAGAAGTTTCGGATAGTCCTCCGGGTAATACTCCTCATCTGCGTCCTGTATTATCACAATGCTCCTTTTCCCTACGAGTTCAAGCCCCTGCCTTACCGCATGGCCCTTCCCCCTCTTTTCCCTGCTGTACACCAGCCTGCACCGCTTTCCTGCGCCGTCCAGCGCCCTCTTTATCTCATCAATTGTGCCGTCCTCAGACCTGTCATACACGATGATCAGCCTGTCCACGGATTTCTGGCGCAGTACCCTGCGTATAACATTAAAAATCGTCTTGCTCTCGTTGTATGCCGGCATTACTACCTCTACAACTCTGCCCCCATACATGCCGACCTACTCCCCATTGTCCTTCTTCTCGAGCATTTTCTTCCCCAGCTCGGCCCTGCTCTCAAGGCTTTTCGCTATGTCCTGCTTTTCCTCAGGGGTGAGAACCTTCTCCAGTATGTACTTGGAGTACCCTACAGATATCTGCGAAAGGTCTATCAGTATGCCCTGCAGCTCCGCTACTTTGAACTCCACGCTCTTCTCAGGCTTTATTATCTCTATCCCTGCAGGGGCATAGTTGAATACTATGTTAACCAGGGCGGTGAAGTTCTGCACCAGCACCGTCACCCTGGCGTTGGTTATAAAAGTATCCTTGTTCTCTATCGGCTCTGCTACTGCACCGTAGCAGTACACTACACCCTTCTCCTTCATGAGCCTGTTGTTGACCAGGTCAACCATCAGCGGCTTCAGCTTATCCTTATCCTTGTGCTGCATGTCAAAATACATCTTAACCAAGAGGCCCCCATTCCTCACGTTCTCTTCAGTAACTACATCCACATCCGATTTTTTCAAGCATTCACCTCTTCATCAGCGCTATCGCATCGTCTATTCCAAGGACGGATTCGTTTCCGTTTACCATGTCCCTGATCTTTACCATTCCCTCCTTCTGCTCGGCATCTCCAACTATTGCGGCAAATCTTATGTTGAGCGAGTTTGCGTAATCCAGCTGGTTTGCTATGTTCCTGTTTGAAACGTTGAGCTCTGTGTTTATGCCAGCTTCCCTGAAGGATTTCGCCACCTTCGATGCATATGCGAAGTTTGCCGCCTTTATCGTGCACACGACGCACCTTGCATACGTGTGCTTTGCCGATTTTGAGAACTCAAGGATATCGAGTATCCTGTCGAGCCCCAGCGCCGTCCCCGTGGCGTTTATCTCCCTGCCCCCGTACATGCCTATGAGCCTGTCGTATCTTCCGCCTCCCCCTATTGCGCTCCTTACGTCTTTGCTCTCAACCCAGAACTCGAATGCCGTAGATGTGTAATAGTCTATGCCCCTCACTGTGGAGAAGTCAACGGCTATGTTTCCCTTCAGCCCATAGCCCGAGAGTATATCCAGCAGCTCTGCGAATTGCTTCCCTGTTTCCTTGTCGATGGAGTTTGTGACATAGCCCTCCTTCTCCTCGTTGCTCCCACCAATTGAAAGCATGCCTATCAGCGTCTCTGCCTTTTCCTTGCCTGTTATTCCTACGACAAGGTCGCTCACCCCATCAATCCCTATCTTGTCGAGCTTGTCTATTGCATGGAGCACCTCGCCCCTTCTCTCCTTCGGAACTCCAGATTTTTCCATCGAGGCATCCAGTATCCTTCTGTCATTTATCTTGACTATGTACTTCAGACCGAGCGCCTCCAGTGCACTCGATGCTGCGGCAATCACCTCCGCATCGGCATACACGCTTTCTCCGCCCAGTATGTCTATGTCAGCCTGCGTTATCTCCCTGTACCTGAGCTTCTGCGGCTCCTCGCGCCTCCAACTCTTCCCTATAGAGTACCTTTTGAAAGGGAGTGGAAGGTCGCGGTTGTTTGCAAAAAAGCGCGCCAGCGAAACGGTCTTGTCGTACCTCAGCCCCAGCTCTCCGCCGTCTATTTCGTATATGAGCTTGCCCTCCTCGCCTATTGCGTCCTTTGCCCTCAGTATCTCCAGACGCTCAAGCATCGGTGTGTCTATCGTGCAGAATCCGAACAGCCTAAATACATCGGCAATCTTGCCTGATACCTCCTCCATCATCAGGGCTTCGTTGGGCATAAGGTCCCTGAAGCCCTTCGGGGGGTTAAGATCCATCGGGTTTCACCCTATGTTGCTGTCTATCCATTTCTTGAGAACCGCCTTTGGCACCGCGCCTACCTGCATTGCCTTGAGCTTCCCATCCTTTATGAGGAGCGTAGTAGGTATGCTCATGATGCCGTACTTCTCGTCTACCTTCTGGTTGGCGTCCGCGTCTATCTTCACGAACTTTATCTTTCCTTCGTAGTCCTTGGACGTCTCTTCTATTATTGGAGAGTACATCCTGCACGGACCGCACCACGTAGCCCAGATGTCAACAACAACCGGCGTCTTCGACTTGAGTACTTCTTCCTCGAATTTGTCTTCGTTTACGTCTACAACTGCTATTTTATCACCTATATCCAAAATAAAAAGCAAGTAATTAATTTATGCTATGATAATATATAAAAGTATTCTCTGCTGTTGGCTGGCAGCAGGTAAATATTCTGCAAGGCTCTACCTGTGTTCTTCCCAGAAAGACGCAGTTATGTTTAAATATATGAAAACAGAATGCATGCTGTGATGATCCGCATTTGCCGAGCTGCAACATTGCTATGAGGACGATCTTGAGTGCTGATTTGATGACAAAGATACCTAACGCGGTTATAAAGGAGCTTGCCAAGGCAGCTGGAGTAAACGTAAGCAGCGATGCCGCCGCCGCCATATCAAAGCTTTTGGAGGAGAAGGCGAAGGAGATTGCCACCTTCGCAGTTGAAAATGCGAAGAAGAGGAAAAGGTCCACAGTGATGGAGGAGGACGTCGACGCATACAGGCTGAGCGGGAATGGAAAGTGAATCTAATCTGGTATACGTATCGCTGTCGAAGGATGCCGCGCGCCTAGACTATCCAGGTTCTTCGGGAAGCGCTAGCTGCATTATAGAGCGCCAGGAAGGCGGCATGCTCATGACCTATTTTGACAAGGATGGCGCCATACTGCACAGGAAGCCGGTCAATCCGGGAAAAGGCATACAGGAAATTGCCATGGAGACTGCAAAGCTTCTCGGAAAGCCTGTAATTGGCGGCGAATACGCCCCGGTCAGACTTTCCAAGCCCTGCCCATTATGCGGTGCCAACGCCCTTGTTGAGCATCGCGATTCCGGCGTGCCTATAATCCCGATATACAGGTGTGAATCATGCGGTGCAAAGGCGTTCTTCCTAACTGACGAATACCTGTCGCAGCTTGTCAAGGAGAACATAAAGGCTTTCAGCGATGAGGAAAGGTCAGAACTTGATGCAAATCCAGGCAAATTTTCCAAAGAGCTTAGAGAGTACATAATAAGAATATTTGCATCAAAAAGGATAATTGGTATAAAATAGGGATATTTATGATGCTCTCAGAACTCTATGGCAAGCAGATAATAACTAACGACGGCCGCAAGCTCGGCTTTGTCGAGGAAATAGTGCTCAACGTCGAGGACTGGGAGGTATCGGATCTTCTCCTCGTCAGGATAGACGACCTCGCTAAGGCGAAGCCAAGCGCAGCTTACCTCTCGAAGAACAGCGTCAGCTACAAGACCGTCAAGAACGTCTCGCAGACTATAATAGTGGGTTCCCAGGCTGAGCAGCGCTCAGTCCGTTGATACCTCCTTCGATATGTTCGGCCTGTCCTTGACAAGTATCCTGCTTCCGCAGTAGGGGCATCTGACGAAACCCTCTATCTTCGGTATCTTCCTTCCGCATTGCGTGCATTTGTAAGACATAAGTATAACGCCTCTATTTCTTGTTCTTGGCGAGCCACTTGACGAAATCCTTGTGCAGCTCCGACCTGCTGGTATCTATAACCCTTACGTTCAGCGAGCCCTGGTACTGCGAGTCCTCAAGCGTAACCACCGGCTTGTAGCCTCCTATCTCGGTGTAGTGCACCTCAGCCCAGTGAACCCTTCCCTGAAGGTACTCCTTTATTGTATCCTCCGACATCGGCATCGAAGAGAAGCTGAAAAGCAGCCCATCGCACCAGTAGAGCGGCATGTTGCCCGATGGCGTCACCCTCTCCCTTATGAGGTCTTCAAGGTCTATCTTGACAACCTCATGAACTATGAGGTCGGTTATCGGCGAGAATACTACGTTGACCATAACATCACTTGCTCTTTGCGTTTTCTATGAGCCTCCGTGCTGACTCTCCTGCAGGCGTGCTGAACTGGTACGCGCCTCCTGCATAAACGTTGTTGCAGTGCCTGCACTGCCATATGCCAGTGCCCTTCCTTCTTACAGAATCGGTCCCGCACGAGGGGCACCTGTACACGGATCTCTTTTCCTTCCTCACCGCGTAGTATCTCTTCCTTATCCTTGCGCCGTACTTAACGCTGAAATTTACCATATGATCATTCCCCGGTGCTTTCTATTATGTCCTTCAGTTCTTTATACTTTTCCAATGAGACCCCAGCCATCTCGTCTATCTCCCTGACGCTGAAGCTTCCGCTCAGGCCCTTCTGCATCGCCCTCACAGAACTCCCATCTGTAGCTATGGTGAGCCTGCACTCCGCAACGCTCTCCTCATACTTGTTCATGTCCAGCAGCAGCGCGCTGCCTATCTTTCCGAAAGTCGTTGACGCCACTATCTTGTCCACCTTGAGTTTGCCAGAGCTCTCCTCCCTGATGACGTTCCCGTCTTCGTACTTGGGTATCCTGGTGTCGAGAAGCGCTGCCATGGCAGCCATCTGGCTCGCATCGAACAGGTTGCCTGCGTAATTCAACACGTAAACGTCAGCAAATACAGTCCAGCACTTGCCCTCCTCTATGATCAGGCTTGGCAGGTCTATCGAAGGGCCAGCGCGTATGCCCCTGTCTACGACCCTCGCAAGCTCTATCGATTCTGGGCTCGGCGGCCCTGTCTCATAATCAGCAGATGCCATCGGCAGAAGCTCGGCGTTCATGACAAGGTTCCCCTGGTCGGGGGTGTCTGGCATTGGCTCGTCAACCATCAGCTTTATTCCGGCAAGAACGCGTGTGTTGCCTATGTCCACCTGCGCTGAGCCTTCGGCGTGCTCTATCACTCCCCTCTTCACGGAAATCTTCCTGAAGTCGTGCATGCCGCGCATGTCCTCACGTATGCCCTTGTCGAGCAACTCCTTAGCGTAATTGCCCCTCAATGTTTCCAATACTCCCATTTCATTCACCTACTTCGTAAAGTTTTTCGAGTGCCTCGCGCTGCACCCTGCTTATCGTCTTCCCGGCTTCAAGCACCATTCCCATCGCCTCGTTCAGCTGCTCCCTGGTGAAGCCGCCGTCCATCTGCAGGAGAAGCACGTCGCCGTTCCTTGGCGATATGGCCATGGGCATATCAGCATCCGAATAGTTGTCCTCTATCATGTTGACGTCAAGCACAACGTGCTCGCCTATCCTTCCTGCCGACACCGCATAAACGATGTCGCGCATGTGTATTCCAGCATTTGCGAGAGCCACTGACGCGGCAGTTATTCCTGCAGCTCTTGTGCCTCCGTCGCTCTGCAGTATTTCTATGAATATGTCTATCTCCCCTCCGGGAAATTCGTTCAGCATCACAACGTTCTCGAAAACTTCCTTAGTCACTTTCGATATCTCGGTTGCGCGCCTGTTCGGTCCGCTTCTTCCGTGGTCCGATAGCCCGGAAAATGGAGCCATAGAGTACCTGCACTTTATGATCGCCTTCGCGGGATCAGCAAAGTGCTTCGGCACCGCCTCCTTCGGGCCGTATATCGCTGCGAGGACCTTATTGTTGCCCCATTCCAGGTACGCAGAGCCGTCCGCGTTCTTCAGTATTCCAGCCTCTATCTTTATGGGCCTCAGTTCGTTGAAAGCCCTCCCGTCCAGCCTTTTGCCGTCTTTCAGCAGCTCGGGCCTGTTGGTCAATGATGCCATTTTTTCACCAATTCACTCTATAAAACCTTTTTCAAGCATTTCCCTTATCCTGTCGGTGAGGCCGTGCGTGTGCGCCTCCCTCTCAACCTTCATTATGGCTGCGATAGCAAGTGCGACGTTTCCCCCATCCAGCCATATCATCCCGTTTCTTCCGACCGCTATCTTGCACCGAGTGAGCTTCGATATCTGGTCTATCATCGTGTTTGCCTTGCCTATAATTCTTGGAACTTTTGTCGGCTTCACGTTCACTATGATGCCTCCATCAAGGGGTGTCGGGAAGGCGAGTATGACGTCCTTCCTGTTCTCAACGTTCTTGACTGTCGCTTCTACAGCGGCTCCCGGAAGAAACTTGCTGTCCCGCGAATCCTTGCTATAAAGTATGAGCCCCCTTCCAAAGAAGGAAAGGTCCACCTCGCTCATGTTGCCTCTTGTTGCGCTCACTATGCCTATCACGGGGTCGCCAGCCTTCGGCACCCACGGACCAGTGAGCGGCACGATGTGATCCTTGCCGCTCTCCTTCATCGCAAGAGTTGTTGCAATAGTAACTCCGTTGGCTATGGTCGCGTTAGGCATTCTTATCGGCCTGTCCGAAATCACATCTCCGGGGAAAAGTATCTCTCTCATGAATTCACTGCTCTACTATCTTTGTTTCCGCCCTGCCCTGCGTCAGCTTGTTCACCTTGTCGAAAAGCTCGGTCTGCATCCCAGCAGGTATCTCAACAAGCACCCTTAGGCTTCCATCAGCGAGCCACTCCTCCTTCTTTATGCCGTAGTGCTTAAGCGTTCCATACGACCTGTTTGCCGCGTCTGCCGGAATCGTCACCTGTATCTTAGCCAGAGAAAATTTGAGGGGCAGGTATGCACTCAGCTTCGCGACTATGACGTTCAGCTGGTCGTTGGCACTTTTGAATGGGTCAATGCCTATCTTCGCCTCATTCATCGCGTTCTCTATCCTAAGCGGCGGGTTTGGCGCGTTTGTCCTAGGATCTATCGAGTTGCTTGCAATGAGGCTTATTATCTGCTTCCTCTTCTCCTCTATAAGCTTGTTTTTCTGCTCGGTAGTTATCGGCACATCACCATTCTTCAGTATGTGCTCTACAACCTCTTTCAGGTCTGTTGTGCCGAACGACTTCCTTATCCTCTCCTCGCTCTGCCTTTCGCCTTTCTTGGCGTCCTTGAAGACCTCCTCGGTCTGAAGGACAGAGAGCGCATCAGTGCGCTTTCCGGTCACATATTCGTAAGCCATGTCCGCGTCAGCAAGAAGCTCGAAATTTTCACCGCCGTGCTTGTACCTGATTACTACTGTCTTTCCCATCAAAACTACCGCTCAAAGGTATTTCTTTATCTTGTCCTGCGTAAGCGCTACGTATCCTTTCTTCTTCTCTATTGTTGCAACGTCAAGGCATTCTGCTCCGCACGACAGCCCGTTCTCCGCAACCTTCTTTATTATCTTTACGCCAAGCGATATCGCATCGTCTATGTCCATATCATCCTTGTACTCTTTGAGGAGCACCTCCTGCGCAATCTTCCTTCCACTGCCTATCGCGTCAGCCTTGTATCCCAGGAAAGAGGCTCCGGGCTCGACCTCGTACAGCCTAGGCATGGTGTCTATTCCACCAACGAGAAGTGATATTGCGTATGGCCTTATGCCCCCGTACTGTGTAGCCTGCTGCATTTCCTCAGAGATCTCCCTAGCCACGCTCTCCACCGATTCGGTCTCGTCGTATATCATCCTGTGCGTCTGGGTCTTTGACCTCATCATGCTAGTTACCCTCAGCCCGTCAGAGACAAGGCCGCTGTATGTCGCGCCTATGTACGAGTCCACCCTGAATATCTTCTGTACCGTATCGGCTATAGCGAGCGGTTCGCTGATGTTCTTGTGGGCTATCAGCGCCACTCCTTCCTTCGCAACTATGCCTATCGACGTGGCGCCCTTCCTCACCGCTTCTTTAGCGTATTCAACCTGAAAAAGTCTCCCATCGGGGCTGAACATAACCCCTCTGTCATAAGCCTGTATGCTATTTGGGTACATATATATTCACCATTTCAATCGTAATGAAAAAGCCAAAGCACTAGCCTTTTTAAACAAAGCAAAAATACAGTATGAATTAACCAGTTAAGGTTTATAATCCTTGCCCTTTTGGTATTGCCCTATATTACCCGTTATGCAGGGCTATGCTGCATCAAGAAAAAGAGGGGAGAGAAGGTGCGCAGGTCATTGCATCCTGCGCACCGGGCCGTACTTGTCAAAAGCAGTAACCTTGCCATAGCGGTTTCCGAGCCGCTTCTGCAGGAAGCGCTCAACGTCAGAAGGCTCCTTCTCCTCATCGAAGCGGGCCTTGACCACATAACCATAGTCGCCATCCGTAAGGAAAACCTCCTCAACCTCGTTCATCTTTATCAATGCGTCGCCGAGGTCCTCCATTTCAGCCTTTATTGGGGGCTTAATAAAATAGAGCCTGTAAAACCGCTTCCCAGACTTTGTCGTCTCGACAAAGCTTCCATTGCTCC
>JAJZYW010000021.1 GCA_021797895.1 Microcaldota archaeon
CGTTATGCATTCGGCTCTCGCGCTCGCTGTCATGTTCCTTGTCAACTCTGCTGCCTTCCTTGCACTCGGCGAGCCCCTGCTTGCAATAATACAGCTGTTTATACTGGTTGGGGGAGTAGCGACCTATCTGTTCGTAGGCGTTGCATCAGACCACCCAAACGAAAGGAGGCATACTAACTTCGTTGCATTCTCAATACTCTCTATACTGATGTTCGCCTTCGTTGCATACCCATACATAGGATACTTTACCGGCGCGCCTAGCGCGCAGCTGAACCCCTCCGCAATATCGTCGGAATTCTCTTCCGGCTACCAGCTGCTTTATGTGCTCGTAATTCTGCTCTTCGGATCTGCATTGGGTTCCATACTGCTTCTCAAAAATGTGGGTGAAAGGCGAAAGGTGTAAGATTGATCGAGATATTCATGGTGCTGGGTTTTGCCCTCTTCGCAATGGGGGTCAGCGGTGTCGCAACAAGCAGGAACTTCATAATAATGGTTCTTTCTATAGAAGTGGTTCTGGTGGCATCTTCGCTTGTAGGCGTATCACTGTTTTCGGTTTCAGGCAGCGGCAGCATAGTGCTGCTGCTTCTTTCCATATGGGGCATAGCATCGTCAGAGATAATAGCGTTAGTTGCAATCTACAGGTACCTGCAGAGAGCGGAGGAGAGCATGGACGTCACGAAGATGTCGAAATTCAAGGGTTGAGTGTTTGCTTCCAGTAATAGTTTTGGTTCCGGTGATAATCGCCGCTTTTCTGGCACTTGCGACGGGCAGCCGCAAGCTTACCGGATATGTCGCGACTCTTGCAGCTGCAGTTTCCTTTGTCCTTTCGATTCTCCTTCTCTACAACCGTTCCGTCCACAGCGAAGTCGCGTGGTTCAGCATTGGCTCATATGCTGTGCATCTGTCGTTTGTTACGGCTCCGCTGAACATGCTGCTCCTATTGATCGTCTCTGGAATAGGGACGCTCATCTGCTGGTATTCGGTAGGATACATCGAGACGCCAAGCCAGCGCGGGAGATTCTTCTTTGAGCTCCTCATTTTCATGGCGGCGATGATGCTTTTTGCCATATCCGCGAATTTCGTAACGATGTTCATAGGATGGGAGCTTCTTGGAATTACAAGCTACCTCCTTATAGGATTCTGGCACTGGAAGGAAAAGGTGCCGCGCGCTGCAAGGAAAGCCATAACAACCATAATAATCGGGGATATAGCGATACTGATGGCCATGATAATCCTGTGGTCATCATATCATACGTTCAATTTCTCCTCAATACTCTCTGCGCCATACTCTTCTGCCATTACTGTTTCAATGTCCCTGGTGCTGATAGGCGTTTTTACCAAATCGGCGCAGTTCCCGTTCCACGAGTGGCTCGCAGATGCTATGGAGGGCCCGACCCCGGTGTCGGCGTTCCTGCATTCTTCCACTATGGTCAAGGCTGGAGTATTCCTTGTTGCTGTTCTTCTCCCGCTGTTCATCAAGGCGGGTCTTGGCCCTGTATTGATAGCAGTAGGCGTAGTGACGGTAGTGCTTGGTGCATCCAACGCGCTTACCGAGCACCACATAAAGAGAATCCTTGCATACTCTACAATTGAGGATCTTGGGCTGATGTTCATAGCGCTCGGCTTTAATGCGCTCGCAGCCGCAATGCTGCTCTTTCTCGTCCAGGCGTTCTACAAGGCTGCCATATTCATGGGCGCGGGCTCGATAATGCGCGCAAACGATGAAGATACAGAAATATTCAACAGCTACGGATCAGGGGCTAACAGGATGCTCTTCGTATCCAACGCAATAGCGGCGGTCTCGCTTGCAGGAATATTCCCGCTGAGCGGATTTTTCGGAAAGTTTGCTGTAGAATCTGCTGTGAGCATACCTATCTACATAATCCTTCTGGTGATAGACGTTGCGAGCAGCGCTTACATATTCAGGTGGCTCTTCATAACGATGAGGCAGCCTGAGCATTCGTCGTTGTCAAAGGCGAGATACTCCCACATACCAATGTCGATGCTCGCGCCTCAGGCAATACTTGCCGCTGCCGTGGTAGCTGGCGGTTACGCCTTCTTCGTTCTTCCGGGATATACAGGTTTGCCCTCTCTTAGCTTTAACGTTATAGGTGCGATACTCGAAACCATAATGGTTGCAGCGGGCTTTGCCGCTGCGTACATCATATACCGGAAGAACCCAGATAGGATACCGTATACGCGCCTGCACAAGCTGGCGTTCAATAACCCATACGTAAATTCTGCATACTCCGCCATAGCAAAATCCTTCTATGCGGTAGGCTACGCTGTTTCCGGGCTGAATACATTGATAGATGATATTTTCGAAGACGCAGGAGATGCGTTCAAGTATTTCGGCTCTGCCGGAAGGCGCATAGAGAGCGGGCAGATCGGTCTGTACGCCCTTGTGTTCGCGCTCGGCATAATAGCCTTGTTCATAATATTCGGGTGAAACCTACATGCAAGTGATACAGGCATTGCTCATACTCGCCTTTGCGGCACCTGCAGTAGGGCTCATGGCAACGCTGGCGCTTGGGCAGCGCCGCTCAAAAGGCACAGGCATAGCATCCACGGCTGTCTCGCTCGTGCTATCAATTCTAATCCTGTCATCATTCCTGTCATCGGGCAAAGCCGCCACTGAAGGCATAACCTACATACCGCAGTTAAACATAGGTTTCAGCCTGTACGCATACCCGATATCGGTAGTCCTGCTGCTCATGTCCTCAATAGTGTTCTTCGCTGCAGCAGCCGGCGGAAACGTCAAGGGCATCAAATACAAGGGCTCAGTTTCGCTTCTCCTGCTGTTCCAAGTAGCTGCCACAGGGCTATTCCTCTCGGGCAACCTGCTCATGTATTTCATCTTCTGGGACATAGGGGTTATTGCCGCGTACTTCATGATATCCGCGCTCGGCACCGGAGGCAGGAGAAGATCCGGAATGAAGTTCCTTATATACTCTTTTGCAGCAAGCGTTCTGCTGCTGCTCGGTATAATAATGCTGTACTACTACTCTCCTGCAGTTTCCGGGCTGCACAGCTTCAGCATACCTTACCTTATAGCAAACGCCTCATCCATACCTGATGGGATTCAAACCGCCATATTTGCCCTGCTCTTCGTAGCCTTCATGATAAAGATGCCAGTGTTTCCTCTGCATTCGTGGATGGCGGACGCCTATGCTGACGCTCCGACAGAGGGATCAATGCTGGTATCCGGTGTCCTGTCCAAATTCGGGGCATACGGGATGCTGCTGCTTTTCCTGATGCTGCCAATAGCGAAAAACTACTCACAGTACGTGTTCGCACTGGCTGCGGTATCGACGTTCTACGCTGTTTTCGTCGCTATGCGCCAGACAGACCTGAAGAAGGTGCTCGCGTATACGAGCATGGCAGAAATGGGAATAATATTGGCTGGCATAGCTTCGCTTGACCAGATAGGCATATCGGGCGCCATATTCGGCATGCTTGCCCATGGGGTAACCATAGCCCTTGCTTTCCTTGTTGCCGGCTCTGTCGAAATGATGTTCGGCGAGCGCAATCTCGCACTTCTCAAGGGGATAGGGCGAAGCGCACAGGTGCCTTCATACATGTTCATAATTGCGATACTCGGGATAACGGGCATGCCGTTGACTGCTGGATTCATAGCAGACCTTCTGATATTCATAGGGGCTTTCGGAGCATTCGGGCTTTACGGCCTAATACCTCTCGCCGCAATAATACTGATGGGTTCATACCTGTATTTCTTCGTCGAAAAATCGTTCTTTTCTCACGGCCCGAGCTCCCCTCACGAATTCAGCATAGGCGCATTGCAGAAGTTCTCGTACGCTCTCCTTGCGGGCTCCGTATTCATAATAGGCTCCCTGCCATTCTTAATACTCAACGCAATAAATCTCCTAAAGGTCTTGTAGATGGTGCTGCAAATATACGGGTTGCTTCCGCTCGCCACAGCTGCGGCAGTGGTCCTGGTGGGGCTGGCAGATCTGTTCTATAGAAATGACAAGGCTGCTGCGTATGCGGTAGGGACGCTGTTTGCGGCGCTTTCCATAGAAGGCATATTCTTCCTTGAGTTTGCCGCATCTCCGCTCCGTCTTGGCATCCTATACATAACCCCGTTCACCTCCTTCTTCATGGTGCTTTTCGGAGCTGCACTGCTGATGGTGACAATGCTGTCATCATCGCATTCAGACAAGTTCAGCCGCTTCGCCCTGCTTTCCGGGTTCGTGTCGGTGGGCATTATATTGGTAATATCCGGAACCTCACTAATCGAACTGATCCTGGCACTCGAGCTCATATCCATCTCGACGTCCTTCCTTATCCTCTCCGGGGGCAAAAAGAGGGTAGAAGCTGCGACAAAGTTCTTCATACTCGGAGGGCTTTCCGTTTCCATATTCACTTTCGCGATGGCCCTGCTCTTCCAGGGGAACCCGTCTCTCTCTATAGCTCCGATGCAGCCCGGTCTGCTGACTGGAATAGCGGTTCTGGTGTCTATACTTTTTGCGGTCGCGCTCTCGTTCGAAGCTTCGCTGTTCCCATTCAACCTGTGGGTGCCTGACGTCTACGAAGGCTCGTCCACCGATGTCACCGCGCTGCTCGCGGGGGTGAACAAAAAGGTAGCGTTCGTTGTGATATTCGAGGTGTTCTTCGTCATGCTATCAGCGTACCGCTCGGAGTTCTCAGGCATATTCGCGCTGCTCTCGATAATAACGATGTTCTTTGGCAACATAATAGCCTTGGTCCAGGATAACGTAAAGCGCATGTTCGCCTACTCCGCAATATCGCAGGCAGGGTACATAACTATAGGGCTCGCAGTTGGGACAGCATTCGGGCTCGAGTCTAGCATGTTCCAGATATTTGCGCACACGTTCATGATAATAGGCGCATTCGCGATAGTCGCGATGCTCGAATCAAAAAACATAAAGACGTACAGGGAGTACTCGGGGTTGTTCTACAGAAGCAAGTTTGCTGCAATATCCCTCTCCCTGATAATGCTGTCGATGGCAGGCATTCCGCCCCTGATCGGGTTCGACGGCAAGCTTTTCCTTTTTTCCTCAGCAGTAAGCAGCGGCATGGTCTATCTCGCGGTTATCGGGATAATAAACAGCCTGATATCGATATACTATTACATACGCCTCATGGGATTCATGTTCACCGAGAAGGAGGGCAGGAAACTCAACGCGAGCCGCACGACGATCGCCGTAGTTATAATATCCTTATTTGCAGTGGTTGTGCTGGGCATATACCCGACGCCCGTGCTTCATTACGCCGCGCTAGCGTCATCGTTCCTGTAATCCCAGAAGTTCGCCGAAGAGCAAAATGCACCGACAGCCCCCGCGGTTCCTCCTATCAGCGCGCTAATGAAGCTCATTATCAGGAATCCGTATATTATCGGAAGACCGAACACGAGCCCGACCAGTGCAGCTGCGGAAAGAAACATTGGCGCAAAAGGCATTCCGAGAAGAAGCGACCACAATGCCAATATTATCGTCCCTATTATTCCAGCCGAAAAGCCCGCGAAGAAACTCCATCCTGCTTTCTTCACTAGAAAACCTATGGCAAGCCCTATCATAAGCGGCCCTATGAAAGGCATCCATCCTACGAAAAGCATCAGTAAGAAACCAAAGAGCGCCCCAGCCCACACTACCTTATACGTATTTGTCGGCCTTGTGCGCTTCGCAGCAGCGCGCTGCTTCGATTTTTTTGCTCTTTTCCTTCTTGTTACCATCTAATGTGTATTACAATAAAACTTAATAATGTGAGCGGGGAATCCCCACACCGCTCGTGTGCAGGGCAAAACGGGCTGCGGTGCAATAAGGTATAAAAATTCAGGGATATGCTAACGTCAATATGGCGTAATGGAACTGGCAAGAACCTGCAGGTTCAGAATTTACATAGTGCAAAATCATGAAGAGATACGCAATTTGCGTACCGCGGTGGTTACACGAATGCAGAGAAAGCCCCGTTTAGGAATAGAATTTCACAATACCCCTGTGAAACTGCTAGTCCGCCAGTCCTCTGAGGAAAAATCTTTTTACCATTGCGCTTGGCCTGTCCATATCCCCATATTTCGAGAGAAAGTTTCCCATTCCCAGTACATCAAGCACCCATAGCAGCTTCTCAATGCCTGCCTCCCCCGCCCTGGAATAATAAGCGTGTATGAATCTGTGCATTGAAAGATCTTTCCCGTAAAGCTTCCTCCACATACTGTCGTAATCTTCTATTGGCTTGCCATTGTCAATGTGCCTTGCTACAGCTTCTGCTGCAATCATCGCGCAAGCGCCGCCGAATATTATGCCCCCTCCTGTAGTCGCCTTCACTTGCCCAGCCGCGTCGCCGACGAGCAGTACGTTCCCTTTCGCAGTCTTGCTTCGCATGCCTATCGGTATGATGCTTGCCTTCGAGTCTGTCATCTTTCCACCTCCAACAGCTTCCTTTACGGAATCTTCCCTGAGCATCCTTCTGAATGCCTCAGCGCTGTTCCACGAGCCGCTTCTGGTGCCTATCCCTAGCTCGACAATGCCTCTGCCATACGGAACTGCCCACCCGAAGAACCCGGTGGCGAAGCGTTCCGAGAAAAAAAGATCCACCTCGTCCTCTAGGGTACGATCTGACTTCTCAAACAACGCCTTAAAAGTGAGCACATGATTTTCTATAGGCGGAAACTTTGCCCATCTGGCAACCGTGGAAAGCCCGCCATCGGCTCCTACTATAATCTTGCCCTCTGAGGAGAACCGCTCCAGCTCCTCGGTGCCTATCCTCCTCCCAGTGACCACCTTTGCCCCGGCATCGACTGCTTCTCGCGAGCATATCTCCGCCAGCCTGATCCTGTCAAGGACGTATGCCTGGATTTTTTCAGACCTGACGTGCAGCGACCTCCTGCCTGCGTGCAACGACGCCCCATATAGCGAGTTTACCACTGCGTCTGAAAAGCCTATTCCCAATTTCGAGAGCCCCGACGCAGAAAGTATCCCCGAAGCCTTGTCCGCCTTATCGCCTATCTTTTTTTCGGACTCAAATACCGTGGCTTCGATGCCGCGCCTGCCCAGCTCCCTTGCTAGTATGAGGCCGGATGTGCCTCCGCCAACTATGACTACATCATTGACCAAATGATCACTCGCCACGACATTTTCATTAATCGCGTAAAACAAATATATAGCGTTGGTGAGCAGATAGCCCTATTTAAGCTTTTCTTTCATAAAACTCTATGGTGATTATACGGCATCCAAGAAGCAGCAGCCTGCACATCCGCAAAATGGCGCAGAGACGGCAATACTGAAGCCAAACATACACATAGAGAACATAGTCGTCAGCGCAGAAGTCCACGCCGTAATAGACCTTTACGCGCTCTCCCGCGGCGTGAAGGCCGTCGACTACGAGCCAGAGCAGTTTCCAGGCGCGATATTCAAGATAGAGAATCCACATGTTGCAATAATACTTTTCAAGAACGGCAAGATGATATGCACTGGCGCGAAGACCGAAGCAGACATAAAGAAAGTGCTTGAATACGCCGCCGGTATAATATCAAAGTACGTAATAGAGCTTACGGGTTAGCGCACCTTTGAAAGCTCTTTGTCAAATCTCTCAAAGAATCGCGCCCACGTATACTCAGACATGACCCTTTTGCTCCCGTTCTTTCCAAGCGTCTCGGCAAGTCGCTCGTCGTCCGCTATCCTGCTCATCCTGTCCGCCATCTCCCTTTCGCTGTTCACAAGGTAGCCAGTCTTCCCGTCAACTACCGTTTCCTTCGGTCCTCCCTCGTTGACCGCAACTACGGGCTTTCCGCTGGCCATTCCCTCAAGCGGCACGAGCCCGTAATCCTCGTTTATCGGTGTGTACAGGACGCACCTTGCCCCAGCATACAGCTCTATCATCCTTCTGCTCCCTACGTTGGACAGTATTTCTATGCCTCCAACCTTCTTTGCCTCGTCGAGCAGCTTCTTGTAATACCTCTGGTGTGACTCCTCCTTTGACACCTGCCCTGCAATTACAAGGCGGTAACCTTTATGCTTCCTCCTGAATATCTCGAAAGCCCTAACGGCGTAGTCCTGCCTCTTGTTTGGCGATATTCTTGAGGGGTAGAAGAAATACTTTTCGAAGCCGTCGTTCCTGTATTTCTTGTAGTCCACTCCGCCGCCTACCACTGCATCAGCCTTCCTCCCATAATACTTCTCTATCCTTGAAGCTGTGTTCATGCTGTTTGCAACTATCCTGTCGATTCTCTTCACCATGCTCCTGTCTATTGCCCTGAGTATTCTGGCTCCTGCTGCATACACAGGCCTTTGGTAACGCCTCCTTAGTGCCATCCTGTAGCTGTAGAGGTCGTATATCTCCCTAAGCGGGGTATGACAGTACCAGAGCACCCTCTCGTTCCTGTTGCTCGCCCAGTGGCTCGGTGCTATATGTGCGTTAAGCACGTCGTAGTCCTCCTTTACCTTGAAATTGTAGAACGCGGAAGCGTAAGAAAGTCCCTGCTTCAGCCTGCTTCTACTGCTGCCTCTTCCCCTGCTTATGACTTCTATGTCGATGTCGCGGTATCCCTCAAACGTGCTGCTCTTGTCGTATTCTGCAGTGTAAATCTTCGCGTGGTAATGCTTTGCGATTTCCAGCACCACCGCTTCTGCTCCACCCCTGAGTATAAGATTCGCCTGCGTAATTACCAGTTTCACTAAGCCCACCGCGTGCCAAGCGTCTGCGTGTTTCAGCAGCCCCAAGCATATAAATATAAGCGCACAAAATAAAAATGCATACACGGATTAAGCTGAAAACGCATCCGGCTGCTGGAACCGGTGCGCTTCAATCTCTGCCTTGTAGGTGATGTTTTGGATCTGGGCGAAGGATTGCGTCAGGCGCTTGCGAAGCTAAAAAGAGCCACGATAATAGACGCAAAGACGATACGCGAATTCAACAAGGATCTCCAGAAGGCGCTCCTCTCCTCAGACGTAAATGTCAAGCTCGTCCTCGAATTCACAAAAAAGCTTGAGCGTCAGGTGCTGGAGAGCAAGCTTCCCGCCGGAGTTGCTCCGCGCGACTACATCACCAATATGGTATATGAGGGGCTGGTCGAGCTGATGGGCGAGTCCTATTCTCCAACGTTCGAAAAGCAGCGCATAATGCTCCTAGGGCTTTACGGCGCCGGCAAGACTACTACTGCCGCAAAAATAGCGAGGTTCTACCAGAACAGGGGTCTTGGCGCGCTGATCATATGCTGCGACACCCAAAGACCTGCCGCATACGAGCAGCTTGAGAGCCTTGCAAAGTCGTCAAACATTGCATTCTACGGCGCAAAAGGCGAGAAGGATCCTGCGAAGATAGTGCGCAACGCCCTGGCAAAGTATCCAGAGAAGCAGGTTATAGTTTGCGACACCGCAGGAAGAAATGCCCTCGATTCAGAGCTCATAGAGGAGGCGAAGCGGATAACTTCCGAATTCAAGCCCGACTCCAAGATGCTGGTGATAAGTGCGGACATGGGTCAGACAGCCGGAGAGCAGGCCGCCAGATTCAGGGAGGCGGTGGGTGTTGATGGCATAATAGTTACCAAGATGGACGGCTCTGGCAAGGGAGGCGGCGCGCTCAGTGCCGCGCATGCTTCTGGTGCCAAGGTCAAGTTCATAACCACCGGGGAGAAACTGTCAGACATAGCGCCATACGACTCGGAAAAGTTCATCGGCAACCTGCTCGGCATACCAGACATAGGCTCTCTCGTCGAGAAGGTGCAGGAAGCCATAAGCGAAGCCAATGTAAATCCAGAGGAAGTTGACGTCAACGAGCTGAATTTCGAAACGTTTTACTCGCAGCTGAAGGCGATGTCGAAGATGGGGCCGCTCAAAAACATATTCGGCATGCTTGGCGCCTCCGATGTGCCGAAGGACGTCATAGACAGCGGCGAGGAGAAGCTGAAGAAGGACAAGGTAATAATATCATCGATGACTCCGGAGGAGAGGCGCGACGAGCGCCTTCTCCACCAGCCAGGAAGAGTGGCGAGGATAGCAAAAGGCAGCGGCATGGAAGAAAAAGACGTGCACCAGCTGATTTCAGACTTCAACAAGATGAAGAAGCTTTTCAATTCGATGAAGAACGACCGCTCGCTGAAAAGAAAATTCGGCGGTATGTCGTTCTGATGCGAATTAAATAAAAAAAAAAGAAAATAGGAAAGGTAAAAACCTTTCCATTACCTTTTCTTGCTCTTTCCTTTCTTGTTTGTTGCCTTCTTCTTTGTTGTGGCCTTCTTCTTAGTTGACTTTTTCTTCGATGCCATAGTTTTCACTTTTGTTTCACAACGGTTTCACTTATATATTAATATATTTAAATGGCTAATAATACTGCGAACTTGCAAGGTAAATATTAGTTTACGGCTCTACACGTATATATATCTTAGTAAAGGGAATTGACGATGGAATCAAAGGCCGAAGCGCTGAACGAGAAGCTTGAAGAGCTCAAAGAACAGTACTCCAAGACCAAATACAACAAGAAAACGGACAAGTACCTGCTCACCCTGCGCGCCAAGATGTCGAGGCTGCGAAAGGATGTAGAAGCCGCGAAGAAGACGAAAAAGGGGAAAGGATTCTTTGTAAAAAAACTTGGAGATGCCACAGTTGCGCTGGTCGGATTCCCGAGCGCTGGCAAATCAACGTTGATAAATGCGATATCAAATACCCGCTCGAAGACGGCAAGCTACGCCTTCACCACAAACGAGATCATACCTGGAATGATGCTGTACAACGATGCACACATACAGATACTGGACATGCCAGGGATAATAGAACGGGCGCACATGGGCGTTGGAGGGGGGCTGCAGGTGATATCCGCAGCAAAGGCCGCGGACCTGATACTCATTGTTCTTGATGCGACAGACTGGAAGAAGCTTGACACGATACTCGGCGAGTTCAAGGCTCTTAACATTTTTCTCAACAGGAAGAAACCTGACATACGCATAGCGGAGGACGAAAAGCGCCAGGGCATAACTGTCGAGGTAAACCGTTCAAAGCTGACGCAGAAGGAGATAGAGTCTGTGCTCAACGGTTTTGGCATATTCGGTGCCAATGTGAAGATCAACGAGGACCTGCCTATTGAGGAGTTTATGGCTTTAGTTTCGGGAAACTGCCATTACGTGGGCGCGATAGCTGTGTTGAACAAGATAGACATCGCAGGCGACTATGCAAAGACCGCGGCAGCAATAAGATCCAAATACGGGCTTGAAACCGTACCGATAAGCGCATCATCAAATACCAACCTAAATGAACTAAAAAGAAAGATTTATGATAACCTGAACATAATAACAGTATACCTGAGGAATAGGCTTGATTCCCATTCAAGGGAACCTTTGATTATTGCAAAGGGTTCAACAGTGGGCGAAGCAGCACAAAAAATACACACGGAACTGAGGAATCAGCTGAAATGCGCGTACATAGACGGTCCAAGCTCAAAGTTCAGGAACCAGCGCGTTGGAGTAGACCACGTACTCCTGGATCGGGACGTCGTAACTTTCATAAAGATATGACCCGGATATAAATACTATATTAGGATATTATTTAGGCGATTGGATGAACCTGAAATACTGGGAGTTCGAGGATGCTCCGATGAAGGAGAAGCTGAAAAACGTAAGCATAAGGGACATAGCGAAAATTTACTACGAGAACGAAACTGAGGCATACAGATTCGCAAGGCTGTTGTACGAAGTAAAGAAGAGGGGCAGCTTGCGGCTTAACGAGGCAAAGAGCATATTCCCAATAGCAACTTCAAAAAGATATCTGGATTTTGCGGTGCAGGCAGGGCTGCTAAAGCACGAAAGCACATCATATACGATGACGGACAGGTTTTCTAAACCGCTGAAGAACCTTTCCGTATACATAAAGACATGGATGGAGACGAAGCAGGATGAAGACATGGACATAATATTCCCATCCGCACGCAAGGAGCCTCAGCAGAAGCGCGGAGGGAAGAAGCTGCAGGAATAAAGAATATTACGGGCCCAGCGGGATTTTCATGATCCTGTGTGGACCATTTTGAACCCGCGACCATCAGCTTAGAAGGCTGCCGCTCTGTCCAAGCTGAGCTATGGGCCCGTGAGCCGCGCAAGCGCCAGCATTCTGATTCGCTTTTACACCCTTATATTACTTTCGCTGCCAGCCATTCCTGCGTTGCGTATTCTGAAGAAACGCTTGGTGTTTGCTGTGAGGAGTTCGGCGGCCTTATAATAGTCGATGCCCTTAACATTCGCAACTATGCACACAGATACGGCTACGTCATAAGGCGCCTTTCCTACAACCGGCGTGTCTGTCTCGGCCATAAGCAGCTCAATGGGGAAACTCTTTATCGCAGCCGCGCGCTTTCCGGATTCCAGCGGCGGAACGGATATGTAATATCCCAGCTCAGCCGCCTTTTTGGCGTCCTCAATGCCACCCTCAAAATAATGCAGCTGTACCATTTTTGCGCCGGAACTCTCAAGGATATCCAGCACCTCCTTCATGGAATTGCGGGAATGCACTGTCAACGGCTTATCAAGTTCAATGCCAAGTTTTATCATGCTCCTGAACGCCTCCAGCTGCTTTTCCTTGTCAACATCAGATACGGCTTTCTTGAAATCCAGCCCTATCTCTCCTATGCCTACTATCCTGCTTGGGTTCTTCCTCGCCAGCTCGCATACCCTATCAATACCATTGTCATCTAGCAGTGCGTTCTCCGGGTCCAAACCGACTTCTGGAAATATCACCGAATAATCAGAAAGTGCAAGGGCCTTAACGCTGGTTTGATAATCAACTCCACACGTTATTATCGTGCCCACTCCCCTGTCAATCGACTCTTTCAAAAGCACGCCATCTTTAAGAAGGTCAAGATGCGAATGCGCATCGGCAAGCTCTGGAAGC
>JAJZYW010000022.1 GCA_021797895.1 Microcaldota archaeon
CATAATCCCTGTTTTGGCTTTCTGAATCGCCTTCGTAACTGCTGTCGAACTTTTCGTATACCTTTTCGGCTTTTGCCTTTGTAATATCCGCGATCTTCTTCAACTCCAGTTTTCCAAGTCTTCTCGCTTCACTGAAATTTAATATAGCTACAACAGTCTCTCCGTCCTCGACGACGAATGCCCTGGTGCCCGATTCGTCATAATACTCCCCAAAGAGCGACCCAGGTACAACTCTTACACGCATCTTGGAAGAATCGTATATGTAAAATTTTGCGTCTTTTACATTCCCATAATATGTTCCAGCCCCATACATGTCCCTCTCGAGCTTTCTCACATCCCTGTCCTTAAACCCTTCGAATATGTAGACCTTACCGTCGAAGTATGCACCGTCCCTTATATATCGCTCTATCTCTTCCCCAAACTCCGCATCTATATCGCCTAGGCATACTATGTAGTCCTCCTCCATGTCTGCATAAGTATTAGAGACAGACAGGAAGTCATCATGCCTGTAATGGATGTCTCCGTGTTTCATGTCCTTGAGTATCATAAATGCTTCCTTTGCGGCTATATATTCCTCATTAGTGAAATCACCTTCCGATAAAACCCTTATGAATCCCTTGGTCCTGGAATCCAACGGGTTGTCAGACAATATCGAATCGAAGTGCTTTATCATAAGCATCCTGGGAGGGCCTATGATGTCAAAAGCCTCAGCTATCTCCCCCATACCCTCATTTTGCCTCAACAGCTCCGTTTTGTCCCTGTCGACGTTTTCCCCATCTACTGTTTTGAACGGCATCAAAATCAGAATATAATGCGCGAATCCAGATATATATCCTATTCGTTTGCGTGTATCTTTCCCAAAATTCCAGAAAGCGATCCGTCCTTCCTAAGGTTCGCTATATAGGATTCGACTCCTGATGCCCCTGCCTCTGCAATCTTGTTTGCAATGCCTCCTGACACGTCCGCGCCAGATTTGCGGAATCTGATTCCAGCAGTGTCCAAATTGTCTATCCTGCTCACTATGCTGCCATCCTTCATTTCGATTCCGTCTATGTCGCTGCAGTACACGGCCATTCTTGCGCCTATGCTGCGGGCAATATCGGACACTATAGCGTCACCTGAAAGTACGGACAGGCCCCTCTCAGTGTCTATCGGTCCGTCCGAGTGCATGAACGGCATGAAACCCCTCTCCAAATAACCAACAACCGCGCTGTAATCAGATTTGTATATTTTTCCGTCGCGTGTCCTCACCATTGTATTAACAGGCAGGTATATGGCAGGGAACTGGTTCGAAACAAGCTCACGCAACGTCACCATTGCAGATTCCGCAATCATGTACCTAAGGTAAGCCCAGGCCTCCTGGTTGCCATTCAGCCTGCTTATCCTCCTTTCTATTGCTATCTGGTGCCCTATATAACCCGCGCCCTGCACTATGACAAACCTGATGTCCCTCCTGAGTTCACGAGCAAGCCTTCTAGCAACCTCCTTCCCGAAGTACTCACCTGTGGTTTTGTTGCTTACGGCAGCGCCGCCAACCTTCAATACCACTGTGTCCAGCCAATCACCCTAACTCTGTCATGAAAGCTTGCCTGTCGAATTTGGCGTCTAAGTACTTGCTTATGTACGCGATGTCATCAAGAGCGCTTCCCAGGCACGAGCTGGCGCCAGGCGAGGGCGTTATGTTGAATATCATCCCCTCTTTCTGAAGCTTTGCTTCGCCAAGGACGAGCGTTCCCTTGTTCTCGTCGACTATCTGTGGCCTTATGCCCCCTGTCGATTTGTCCATCCATATGTCGTCGTATTTTATGCTAGGTATTATCTTCTTAGCCTCATTGTCTACGAACCTGTGCTTTCCGATTACCGGGAGCGAGTATGCCATATTGTTGTCTATTATGCGCTTTATATCCTCATTCATCAGTATCCTGTTTATTGCCGCTATGTTCTTCGCGTCGGTATTAAAGGTTCTTAGGTAATCAGGCACCGTCTCCGGATGCCCCTTTTCCAGCTCCACCTCCAAAGTCACTGTTGGGCCATACCTTATCACGTTAGGATTCGTTATGTCCGGGTCGGCGTGTATTGCAGCGAAAGGTATGCCGCCGTGCTGTACCCTGTAAACCTTTCCCTTGAGAAGCCTCTTCGAAAAATAATATCCTCCTCCTATCGCCAGTATGGAAAGCCCCCTGTCATAGCCAAGCTTTTTCGCGAAGTAAAGGCTGTACGTACCTGCTTCGAATGCCACGAACGAGGCTTTGAAAACTCCATCATGGGTGTGCACGCTGTAATAGTCGTCGCCCCTTTCAACCTTTGTAACAGGGGTGTTGAACTTGACGTCTATCTTCTTTCCCTTTGAAAGCAGCGCGTTCTTGAGGAACGTCTCTGCGACGTTGCCGAAGTTAAGCATGTACCCCATGTCTGATAGCAGCGCGGATACCTTCTCTCCTTTCTGCCTGCCCTTGACCGTTCTTGGTTCCAGCGCCTCCAACTCATTCCTTCCTATCATCTTAAGGCCGGGATAGCCTGCGCTTATGCTTTCATACGTCTTTGCAAGCAGTTCTGTCTCTTCTTCGCCTACGCCAAGCACCATCTTCTGGCATTCCTGTATGACCTTTTCCCTCTCGTAGTCTTCCACGAACTTCTTGGTATAGTTGAGGAGGAATGTAGCCTCCTCCTTGACCTTGAGTGCCTTTTCAGGCGAATAGTTGGTCTCCACATCTCCCACATGGAGAGTTTGTGAGTTGCTCCTCGCACTGGAGTTCAACGTGGCAAGCCTGTCGTACTTTTCGAGCAGCAATATGCTTTTTATGTCAGTGTATCTGCTTGCGGCGAACAGCAGCGCTGACCCTGTTATGCCTCCTCCAACTATCACCAAATCGTAAACTTTCTCCATAATATCATTAACTTGAGCGCTAAAAAGATATAATTAACTGTCAGCGCGCAGGGGTCTTAACCTATAAGATATAAGTATTTTCAATCAAAGGTAGTGCAGTGGTAGAATGGCGGAGCAAGCGAGCATAAACCTGGGTCTTGAAGGCGTCTATTTCGATGAGAGCATGATATGCAAAGTCGACGGGGTCGAAGGCAAGCTCTACTACAGGGGCTATCCGATAGAGGCGCTCGCAGAGCATTCCAACTTCGAGGAAGTTTCCTACCTGCTGCTATATGGGAAGCTTCCAACAAAGCCTGAGCTGGAGTCGTTTTCGTCCCTGCTCTCGTCAAACAGGGAGATAGAACCGCAGGTTCTTGAATATATCAAAACCATGGCTGGGAAAAGCCACGCAATGCACGTACTGCGCACCGCAATATCGATGGAGGCCTCGCTCGACAAACAAGCGGACGAGGCGACACCTGAAGCCAACCTCCTCAAGTCATCAAGGCTGATAGCTAAGACCGGGAGCATAGTGGCGGCGATAGGCAGGCTATCGATGGGCGCTAAATACGTCGAGCCTGACAAGTCGCTTGGTCATGCGGAAAACTTCCTGCATATGCTGCAGGGCGAGAAGCCAGAGCCGGAAAAGGCAAAGATGCTTGATCTCATGATGGTGCTGCATGCAGAGCACAGCTCTAATGCCTCAACGTTCTCGACGATTGTCACCGGATCAACCCTCTCCGACTTGTATTCTGCTGCAGTATCCGGCATAGGGACGCTCAAGGGTCCGCTGCACGGCGGTGCAGACGAGCGCGCCCTGAAAATGCTGTACGACATAGGAAAGCCGGAGAATACTGAAAGCTACATAAACGGCATACTGTCAAGCAAGGAGCGCGTTATGGGCTTCGGCCACAGGGTGTACAAGACATACGACCCAAGGGCTAGGATAATAAAGAAATACCTGACGAAGATACAGTCCGATTCAACGGAGGAGGTGCAGAACCTCGCCAGCATAGCTCTTGCAGCAGAAAAGATGATGGTGGAGCGGCTTGGCAAGTCGCACAACATATGGCCCAATGTGGATTTCTTCAGCGGCCCGGTATACCGGCACATAGGCATACCAATAGAGATATTTACGCCGCTGTTTGCGGTGAGCAGGATGCCAGGCTGGTGCGCACATATGCTGGAATATTGGGGCAACAACAGGCTTATACGCCCGTTGGACTACTACAAAGGGCCGCTGGACCTCAAATACGTACCTATCGAGCAGAGGTGATGCATTGGAGTACAGCCTTGTTTGCACCAACTGCGGTCATGCATACGACCAGTTCTACAAGAGCCAGGTATGCGCCAGGTGCGGATCTTTTCTCGAAGTCGTCTACAAATCTGAGCCGAAAGCTCCAACTGCAGCAAGGGGCTCGTTCTGGGATTTTTCCGGCGTACTCCCTGAAGGTAAATACAGGAAGTACGAAGTCGGCATGACAAAGATGTTCTCCGATGCTGGTGATGACCGGCTTATGTACAAGCTCGAGACCGATAACCCAACGCATTCATTCAAGGACAGGGGCTCGGTGATAGAGGTCGCAAAAGCGAAGGAGTACGGCTTCGATGAGGTAGCTTGTGCCTCGACAGGCAACATGGCTTATTCGGTTGCATACTATTCCAAGCTCTACGGGATAAGATCCAGAATCTTCGTCAGCAGGGAAGCGAACAAGGACAAGATAGAAGAGATAATGTCTACGCACGATGCCGTAATAACCAGGGGCAAATGGGATTTCACTGGAGCACAGAAGGAGGCGCTGAAATACGCATCAAAGACTGGCGCCTTCATAACAGGAGACTACTGCTATAGGAAAGAAGGGCAGAAGACGATTGCATACGAGATAATTAGCAGTGCGAAGAATGTGTCAAACATAATAGTGCCGGTGGGCAACGCGACGCTGCTGAGCGGTACGCTAAAGGCTCTGAGCGAGATGGAAGCTGCCGGAGCGATAAAGCGCCAGCCGAAAGTCATAGCAGTACAGTCCGAGCGGTGCAATCCATTCTCAAAAGCGTTCAATTATAAGGGCATGGTGAAGTATACAGTCCCCTCAACATCAGCTGACGCTATAGCTGTCGGATACCCGACATTCGGCGACATGGCTGCCAGGCAGCTCAGGCAGAACGGCGGAATGGCAGTATCGGTAAGCGAGGCCTCGATGAGGAGGGCACAGAAGCGCATGAAGGAGTATTATGGGCTGACAATAGAACTTGCGTCTGCAGCCACTATAGCCGCGTATGATTCGCTTAAGCCTCGCCTGAAAGGAAATAGCGTCGCCATAATAAGCGGAGGAAACGTGTGAACCCACGTGCGCATAAGGTGTAAATATCTTGACGCAAGGGGTATATCTATGCCACAAAGCAAGACACTCAAGCGCCTGGCCGCGGCAGACTTGGCCCTTGCAGATTTAGTGATGGGCTCCGGTGCATCGCGCTACTATCTGTACGAGTCAGCGCACGGCGGAAGCATAAGCTTCGCCGGATACGAAGTGATAAAATTGCCCGCGATGGCAAATATCTCCGGAACAGGTATAGAAATATTGCTTTCCGCATCCGTTCTGATTGCCGCGCCATTGATATACGCGATCGAGTATAAGCTTCTTGACAAAATCTACATGCCTGCCTACAAGAAGGCTGCCCGGCTGTACAGGAAAGCCGCAGAACTGCTCAGGCAATGAGCCCGGAGTCATGGGTTCTCTTCCCTGAATACCCTGTGCCTTGGGATTCCCTCTATTATCTCCTTACCTTTTTGGGTAGTGCTGCGGAATTCGCTGCTCTGGACGAACCTTTTGAATGATTCCATGCTCTCCCACTCCGTATATATCATGTATTCTGGCTCCCCTCCTATGAGCTTGTAGAGCTTCGCGTCCATGATACCGGTTGCTGCTCCCTTAAGGTGCTCAACAACCCCTCTGAACATACCCTCAAATTCAGCCTCGTGCCCCTCTTTCACCCTGTAATACAAGCCTACGTTTATCATAGCATCTGTAAAGCATCGCATAAAAGGTATAAATCACATGTGTAGGGAATGTTTACCTGAAAATGTGCTCCTTGCACACGGATAAATATTTAGGGTATTCCAGTCAAGTATAAATTATGCGGATGCTCAAGGACACTGCGGTAATGCTGATGGCCTACGGCGCGCCAAGCAGCCTTGACGATGTCGAAGCCTATCTGACCGACATAAAGCACGGGGTTAAACCATCAGATGAAGAGCTCATAGCGCTAAAGAAAAAGTACGCAGCGATAGGAGGGATTTCACCTATCAGAACAGTCACTGAGAAACAGGCTCTCTCACTTGAGCATGCACTTTCGGTGGAATACGGCGAGGACATAAGGGTATTCATCGGGATGAAGCATGCATATCCAAAGATAGCGGAGTCGGCAAAAAGACTCCGCGCGTTCGGTAACATAAAGGAGGTTATAGCCTTGGCGCTAGCACCACAATACTCCTCGGTCAGCATACCCGGCTACAAGGAGCCGCTGGTCTCGGCTCTCGAAGGCCATGCCAAAGTCGACATGATAGAAAAGTGGTATGACGTACCGGGCTTTGCACAGATGTGGGCTTCCAGAATATCAAAATGCATTGCTGACGATGGCGGCAAAACATTCGTGATATTCACTGCGCACAGCCTTCCAAAAGCCGCCATGTCATCAGGAGATCCGTACGAGTCGCAGCTGGCAGAGACTGTCGAGTCGATAACGCGCGCAGGAAGGATAGAAAAGTACGATTTTGCATTCCAGAGCGGCGCGGGCCGCAATGAGTGGCTCGGTCCAGACATTGCATCCAAAATCGAGGAGCACAAGTCTGAATGCGATTCATTTGCCTTCGTTCCTATAGGGTACGTTTCCGACAATCTCGAGGTGCTGTGCGACCTTGATATTGAGACCAAAGAATACTGTGCAAAATTGGGCAAAGGCTATCTGCGGCCCGAAATGCCAAACGATTCTCCGGAGCTGTCCGAAATACTGGCAGAAGCATGCAGACCTTATATCGAAAAGGAATGATTCTTCAATCCCTGTCGCTCAGCGCACTCTCGTATATCTCGGCCGCACCGCGCAGCATTATGAATGTGAACAGTATTCCAACCAGAGCGTAACCTACAATCATTGGATAACTGTAGACGAACTCGAGCACCAGATAACCGAACGTCAGGAATTTCACTATGTTTATCGCGCCGCGGCTCGCGTTCGACTTGTACACCACATTTGCAAACCTGGATTTCATTTTCGAAGAGGTGCCCTTCGCTCCCATGAATGCATCTGCAAACGAATGCCTCACCACGACGAGAAGCAATATCCACAGCGGTATCAGGTGCAAATATGTGAACAGTATCCACAGCACATACTCGGCCACCCTGTCCCCTGCAATGTCTATCCTGGCTCCGAACCTCGATAGCTTTGACACCTCCAGTTTGTACTTGTGTATCTCCTCCCTGGCTTTCTTGTCTCCCAGGGCGGCACCCCTTATGTACATGCCGAAGCCCACCTTGCCCTTGCTGACCTCCCATACCGCAAAGTAGCCGTCAACTGCATCGAGCAGCATTGCTATCGCTATTATGGCTACTGTAACATACCCCGGGAACTTTGTCAGCACGAGGTACGCGACAAGGAATATCAGTGCGGTCCTGAAAAGCGTCGTTGCGTCTGCAAGTCTCATCCTACTTACCATTTTGCAATGTACAAATCAATTACGGGTATGGCATAGTTCCATATACGCTTCCAGCTCCTATTCCAGCCCTAGAAAGAAATGCCGCAGAAGCGAAAAGGTACGTGAATGCAAAAATTACCGCAGTAAGAGCGAACACAAGCAACATGGCTGCAAGTATTGCCACTACCGCATCAGTCCTCTTTATTTTGTGCTGCGACGCCAGCGATACTATCAGCACCACAATGCTCCAGACAGACAACACGACGAGCGCAACTATCCCTACTACCGGTATGGCAACCACCCAGTACAGGAGCATCATTGGGAGCTCAGCGAACATGACTGCCGCAAAGCTTCTGTCATAGTTCTTGTCAAATATCCTGAGAAGGTTGTATCCAACCAACTGATATATGAACGCGTTTATGAATATGCTTATTGGAACTAGAATCCAGAAATACACCAGCCCCATCACAATAGCTGCTGCCCCTATCCCTGCCAGGAAGGCTGCATTGCCGCCGAACAGCGTGCTGCCGTAAGTAGACACGCCTAGCAAAATCATTGCTGCCCCTATTATAATGAATATTATAGCAGGTATGACTGTATTCTGGTAGTAGAATTTGAGGGCGTCACCGACGCTCATTCTCGACTTAGCCAGGAGCGAAGGATGGAAATAAACCTTCCATCCAAGATTAATGTTTTTCATGAATCCTATTTAGACCACCTGTCCCTGTTCTCTATCCTTTTCGCGCTGTATTGCCTTCCTTATCTTGTCCTTTGCTTCAGCGGCATTGCCAAAATCCGTTATTTTCACCCATTTCCCTGATTCAAGTTCCTTGTAATGCTCGAAGAAATGTATTATCTTCTTCCTTACGCTTTCATCCAGGTCGGCGATGTCCCTGATTTTCGAGAAATAAGGGTCAACTTTCTCAACAGGCACCGAAATCACCTTCTCGTCCTTCCCATTCTCGTCCTCCATGTGCGCCACGCCTATAGGCCTTGAAACAATATACGTACCAGGTGCAAATGGCTGATCCGATATGACCAGTATATCCAGCGGATCGTTGTCCTCGCCCCAGCTTCCCGGTATGAAACCGTAGTTGAATGGGTATACCATCGAAGTGAAGAGCACCCTGTCAACCTTGAGTATCTCCGATTCTTCATCAAGCTCGTACTTTATGTTGCTGCCCATCGGTATCTCTATGAAAGAGTTTACCTTTTCTGGCGCGTCCTTTCCTGCTCCAAGTTTCATGAAATCACGCTATCTACAGATTCAACATAAACATATAATATTTGTTTGCATTCAGCCGCTGAGAATGGAAGCAATCATACCCATTTCAGCATCGTCGAGCGCGTCGCCGGGGTTCTTGCGCATAAAATCAAGCATTTCCTTCCTGTAATCTGTAATCCCATAAGACAGTATGCCAACAATACTGCTCCCTGGCGTATCCGCACTTACTTCCGATGCCCAGCCTCCAAGCTCAACTGAATAGTCGTACAGCATCTTCATCTTACCAACAGCAAGCAGGAATCTCTTCAGCTCTTCAATCCTCTCAACTGTAGCAGCATCCAGGCTGCCAGACCTCTCAAGCTCTTCTATGCTCTGCGAATGCCTTCGTATTATCGCGTCGGCGTTGTCAACTATGTTGTCAAGCACAAACATCCTGGTTTCTGAATCGTTTTGCTCTACGGCAGTGACCAACCTTCCGTTTATTGCTGCTCTTCCCGCCTTGATTTCCGCATCAAGGGTGTCAAGGGCACGTGCAAGCATCTCGTCCTTAATCTTTATCAAAAAAGCCTGTGCCTCGAGCCATGCTGTGCCTCCCATTACAAAACCCCTACAATCTGAAAACAGACAAATGATTATAAATCTTTTTTTTATTATATGTTTCGGGTCAGTCACGATGGTCCTATCCTACACCAAAGACTACACGAATAGTCTTACAGAAAGTGTAGAGCGCTCGGTCGAGCACCTAATTTCCGGAGTAAAAGAGAACGGATTCATGTCTGCATCAAGGAGGTACCCCTGGTATTACCCCCATTGGTTCAGGGATTCAAGCTTCGTCTCAATGGCGTTATTGCGGTACTCCTCGTTATCGCGCCGTACGCAGATGTTCTCAAAAGGTGAAGAGGCGTTTGAAGCAGCAGACAGGATCAACGGCTTCAATTCCCGCAACATACTAGTCAGGATAGGCGCCATAGGGGAGTCTAACCACAAGCTCAATACCGATTCGGATTTCTACAACCTCCGCTTCCATATACCTGCAAGGCTCGACGAGAACGGCATGCTGTGCGACAAGCGTTTCGTCTCGAATGGGAGGGATTTTCCTGTGATTGATACAAATGAAACCTCATATGGCGACAGCTGGCTGCGCCAGTCCGATTCCATACCGCTAACGCTTCTTTCGCTGAGGCAGGAATACCAGATGTTCGGGAAGCTTCCGCGCAGCGCGAATCTGCTGCTGAACAGGTATTCCAATGAGCTTGTAAAGTATCTGTCAAAAATTTACGATATGAAAAGCTCGAACGCATGGGAGATGGATCTGGACAAGAAGCATTCGTACGATTATGCATGCATATACTCGGGCCTCAAGGCTCTGGAGTACTTTGCATCGCAGGGCATTGCAAACATAAAGCCGGAAGAGGTGATGGGTACATTCTACCAGTACCACGACAAGGATCCGATTCAAATACTTAGGGAAACATTCGTTGTTGACAACGTTCTCATGAGGTACGCCCATGGCCACGAGCAGCGTGCATCTGCAGCAGCAGGGGTCGATTCTTCGGAGCTTTTCGTATTCAGCCGTTTCCTTGACGGCGAACTCGGTCCAGAAATAGAGCGAAAAACTATAGAAGAGATAATTTCACGCCGCTTCGGCAACAACGAACTTCCAACAAGATACCCAGGAGACGTTTATTTCACCGGGGGGAGGTGGCTGCTTCTAGGATTGGAATGTGCAAGCTACCTCGCGAAGAATGGGAATCACGCCGCTGCCGAGAGAAAAATCGCCCACGTGCTGGAGCAGCACTTCGATTCAATGCCCGAGCAGGTCTTGGTCGATCCGGAAAGCCCGAACCACGAGGCAGGCCTTCGCGACCTAGAAAGGAACAACGGCGAGACGATAAAGGAGCTTGAATGGTCCTACGCTGAATATGTAGAGGCGGTACTCAGCCTTATGGATCCTGGAATTAAGAGCGACAGCATCATAAGGCTCCAAAAGGAGTAGTCATCTGCACTCAAGTTCGGTATCTATGTCGCTCCGCTCCGATATCGCGCCATCTTCGTCGTAAGCGTACATTGTTACGGAGACTTTGTACTTTCCGGGATAACTTCCCTGTTTAGTGTAGAACCTTACGCGCTTGCTTGCAGAGCCTCCGGGTTTTATTATTCCTATGCGTGTCCTCCCCTCATTCAGGTCCCTGTCCATCGCAAGCGAGAATTGCGAATCTATATGCACGTCGCATTCGCACCAGAACAGCTTGTCCTTGCTGGAATTCGAAAGGCCTATCAGCACCTCGCCTTCTCCGCGCTTTCCTGCATCTATCCTCTCCGGATTAAAGTCTATGTTAACTTTTATGTCGCCCATAGTCCTCCCTTCTTGTATGAAACCCTAATACTATCAAGATACTCTTATTAAAACGTTTCAAGCGTTTGGCGTGCACAGCAATCCGCCATACAATCAATAATGCATAAAAATATGAAATACAACAATAAGCATATCCTGCATACGCGCGTCTTAGCAGAACACGGCCGTGCAACGCGTTACAGGAAAACTGGAGTGCGCACATGGCAGAGATTAACGAATCCAAGTTCATAGAAAAGGAACTCACGCTGAGGAAGCTAAGGCTCTCAAGGGAGGTCCTGGAGACAAGGAGGTCGATGGTAAGATGGCTCGCGCTTTCACTCGGCATCATAAATCCGGGAGAATCTCGAATCCAGGCGCTCTACGTCCTTGATGGCATATTCGATTTTCAGTTCAAGAAGCGCCAGGACCCTTCTGTTCAGGAACTTTCGGAATACATAAATACCAGCTGGGGCCACATAAATGAGAAGACCCTGAGGTACCACCTCCTGAGGCTGAAGAACGCAGGCATAATAGGGAATTCGAAGGGCAGGTACTTCATGATGGTGCCCGACAACGGTGAGAAGTATGACGAAGCCGCATGGGTGGATTTCTACTTCGATTCTGAGGTGTCCCCTATAAAGGACAAGCTCAAGACGGTCCTCAAGGAATTCAAGACAAGGTGATTCTATAAAGGTAGGGAAGAATACGATAGCTTATGGCATAATAGCAATTTTCGTAATAGTT
>JAJZYW010000023.1 GCA_021797895.1 Microcaldota archaeon
TATATTCATCAGCTCGCCTACACTAGCGTAATCGCCTGCTTCGAATGCGCTTGCGGCATCCTCGCTTATCTTTCCTATCTCATTTATTATTGTATCAAACCGTTCCTTATATTTAAGTTCAAGTGCAGTCATGTCGTCTACAACAACCTTAGATTTCACCTTCAAGCCTGTGTTGCCTACGATTATAGGGCAATCCTTATAGTTTACCCTCTTGACATCCGCGCCTTTCTTATAAAGTATCATGCCGCCCCAAAGAGCCGCGGCGATATCTATGCCGCTGCCGACTCCGGAAACTTCGCGTTCTATACTTATGCCCATATCCAGGATGTCTTCATTTGTAAGCTTGCTGTCGAAGTGCTTGTTAAGGACGCCAAGCGTTGCCGTTATAAGCGCACCTGAACTACCGAAACCACCGACAAGCTCGCTCTTGAACTCAATGTTGAAAGAACCGCTCTCTCCTGTCCTCTCGAAGAAGGACTTTATAGCCGCAGTTGCGAAATCCAGCTTTTCGGAAGGATAGCGCTCCATATTCACGCCCAAGCTATCGCTGGTCATGAAAATCCCCTTGCCTTCATTGGGCGTGAGGTATGCATGAAGCCTCCGGTTTATAGCGTAAACAAGCACGGGCTTTCCGTGGCGCCCCACATGCTCACCAAACAGTATCAGCTTGCCCGGAGCTGAAGCCTCTATAGTCCCATTTGTTATCATATCACCTGTTCAGAATAGATGTTTGTCTATTATCTCCGCACCAGAACCTGCGCCATTTATCCCTATGCTCTTGGCTACTCCCGTAGCTTCGATTCTCTCATTTATGCGCTTTACATCCCTATCCATAGAAAGTATATGTATATTGGCGCCCGTATCAAGCGTGAAATAGCATTCTATGCCGTCCTCACGCATTTTAAGAACGTCCTGCATTATCAATACTGTTTCCGGAACCCAGTATATCAGCGGCGGTGTCGAGGATATGGCCGTGCCGTGCATCATCAGCGAATTTCTCTCTGCAATTTTGCCTAGCAGCGTGAAGTTCTTGTCGTTTATCGCCTTTCGCATAGATTCGAGGTCCCTAGATACATTTTCGAGCCAACTGCTGTAGTATGGAGAAGTGTCCTTTGCAATCTTCATTCCTCCCCTAGTATCCACCTTTCTAGCCGAAGTAGATACGACAATTGCTATGTCTTTCAGTTCTGGCCACCACTTTTCATCTTTTATTTGCGCTGCGTATGATTCCTCACTTGACGAGCCCTTTAGCCATTCTACAAAACCACCATATACGGACCTAGATGATGAGCCGGATCCCTGCCTAGACAGGATTGACAACTCTTTCTTGTTCAAATTCATGCCTGCTGCCGTTGATGCAGCTAATGTCAGCGCGGCAAAACCGCTAGAGGACGACGCCAATCCTGCGCCAATAGGAAAATTAATCTGCGCTTCGCCCCTGGCCTTGAGTTTCACACCTGAAAGACTCCTTATCCTGTCTAGGTGTTTTACCAGCCTAGTCATAGTATTTTCAGGAATTTCATTACCATTGATGGTCGCGATGTCTTTATCATAAGCGTCGGAAAACTCGACCGTCACTTTAGTGAAATAAGAGTCTAATGTTACAGATATGCTCCCGTTCATTGGCAATAGCTGCACTTCGTCCATTTTCCCCCAATATTTTATCAGAGCAAGATTGGGATGCGCAATTGCCGTAGCTTTCATCTCTCCCATAATCGCACCATTAATCGGTTTCTTTGCCTATCGAGTATATCGAGGCATAATGTTTATATAATGAATCCGAAGTATCCGCAAAAGACATGTTATCGAATATAGGGAATCCTGCATTTTTAAATAATTCTACGGAGTAGCCCATTATTTCTCTGTATACGTCCAGCTGCGCCACCAGCCTGTCGCCGGGAGATTTGAAATGTGTATATAGCCCGCGCTCATTGAGGCGCTTTGCATGGATCCCCTGGTCAGAGATATAAAGGTAAGACGCATTCACTCCCAAGCTCTTCATCAAGCTTAGCAGGTCCTTATTTACGTACAGCGATTCGATGATAAGGCTCTCGCCGTTCTTGTGCGCCCTGGAAAAGGCAGCAGCGAGGCCTTCGCAGATGATTTTCGACTGCCCTTCGAAGCCCTTGATTATATTATCCCTGTTCTTATCGCCAAAAGCCTTCCATGAATCGTATACGCTAGTAGATAGAAGTTTAATGCTTTCCTGATCCTTGAGCAGGGGCCTTATGAATTCACGCAGGTAATCCCCAGAAAGCACTAGGTCTATGCCGAGTTTTTTGGATAGAATCCCTGACAGGCTTGTCTTCCCTACGCCAGGTACGCCGCCGATGAATATCATTTTGTACTCCTGCATATGCCTCACCCCTATCAGTCGTTAGACACGGAGGTAATATGCGCTGCCGGTGCAACTTTGTATTCCACTGGCTTTTGCCCCCTCTCTTTTAATGCCTCAAGGACTTTGTCACCGTAAGGCTCCCATGAGAAGGCGTTTATTATCTTTCCACCGCCTGCAGTCCAGTATACTGGAAGCCCTGACGCCCTTATCTCCTCCACATCTATAACTGCATTCATCATCTCCTTTTTCCTTGCTCTTGCGCCCGAGCTTTCTATTAAATAATGCGCATTTGAGCAGTTGTCTTCTGCATTTGAAAATATTGTGTCCCAGTCCTTCCTCAAAAGGCCAAGCTTTATTTTTGCTTCCCATTGCGGCAGCATCTTTAGCCTGTATTCGTAGAATGGATTGCTTCTAGTAAGCTGAAAAATTTCGGCAGCTGAAAGCCTGGAGTCGTATTCAAAACCCATGGCGAATATTCGTATATCCTTCAGATCATCTTCGGATGCAAGCTGCTTGCCGTACGGCGCTCCTGGGCCTTCCACAACCAGGGTATTCAGCCCCCCGTATACTGCCCTTATTGCAGATTCTGATATCGAATTTGCAAGAAGCCCCATCTGCCCGGTCTGCATCCCTGCATTAAAAAGTTCGTTGAGCCCCTTTACATAGGCTGCTGCGCCCGCATCGCTGCTTCCGGAAAAAACCTTGTAGTTGTTGGATTCTACCGATACGCCATAATTTTTGCCGGTCTCTTTTTTAAATAATTTCAGCACTTCCTCCATCGAGGCGAGGCGCTCCTCTGGAAGTTTTTCGCCGTTGAGCAGAAATCTGTCTATCTTTCCGGAGTCGGTGCGCGTGATTTTTGTCTCGACCTTGGTATCGTTGTTTTTGTCCGTTACAGAAAGGCCCATAGAGTTATGCAGGGGCAGCCTGTTGTCCCTTGAGCTTGATACGAATATTATCGGAATCGTCGGGTAAGCTTCAGCCACCACAGTATTATAGTCAGTTTTTTCTTCTGCCCCCATTTTAAGCCCCTTTTCCAATTTGACAGCTGATTTTATTTGATTGCGGCGGCGAAAGCCACCAATAACCAATCATCTGACTGTTTGTTGTTAAAGGCAGATTATTTAATGATAGCAATCGCTATTGACAAAAGACGAATACTAAAATTGCATCTCTGGAGCTTAATCTTAAGCAAAAGACAAAGGGGATTGCAAGAGAGATAAGAGAGGAGAACGCTTTCAGTCGTTCTCGGCGAATATCTCTGGGGCGAGCTCATCCTTTGCGTCCGCATACTCCTTGTTCTTTATTATGTCCTCGGCCTTGCTGCTCTTCACGAGCGCATACTTGAGCGTTCCCTGGGACATCATGTAGGAGCCAGGGCACATCACGCCCTCCTTGACAGCGATTGCGTCAGGCGAGAGCCTCATGACCTCGGCTATCGTCGCCTCCTTGCTTCCATAGCCGTTGTTCTCGCTCTCTGTGACGCTGCCGTTAGAATCGTCGTATATCTCGATAAGCTCCGCCTGGTCCAGCGGAACCATTTCCTTATCCCTGTTGCAAGCTATTGCTACTTTCATAATATCACGGAGCCTTATCGCGGTAAAACCCTTTTTAAGTTTATACGTATTCCCCTTTACCGGTGTAAATTTATTGCAGCCATTGCACAGATGCTGCGCAAACTTTTTAGCTGTTGAGAGCGATAGCAAAACGGGTTGGATGTCTGAAAAGAGGATTCAGTGGCGAAGGCGCGATGCAGGAGCTGCGGAAGAGGTCGGCATATCGGAAATCAACAGCGCAAGCCTACTTCGCGACATAATACCCAGGTTAAGAGATGCGGTCGATTTCCTGGCTTCAAAGCCGGCTACTGAGATTGATTCCATGAAGCCGGGTGATATTGCTACGTCATTGATGGTGCACATGCTATCTGAGTCGGATGCCGAACGAAAAAACGCAGAAAAAGCAATTGATGGCATGGCGCCTGAAATGCTTGTTGCATCTGAGCCTTACAGCGAATACCTGGAGATAATAGGGCACGAGAAAGCGGTCAGGGCTGGGCTTGAGGGCTCACCTGATGCTGTCATGCTCGACGCAATCGAAGCAATGGAAAGAGAGCGCTGGTTGCGCCTAAAGGTTGTAATTTACGATGCCGGAGAGGAAAGCAGGAAATTGAGGATAATGAACGCGGTAATATACGCGATAAAAGAGGGTTGGCCGTTTGCGTGACGCAATTGGGCAGAAAGGCAGGAGCGCTGCATGCGCCATGCACATTGCACGTTAGGATGATTATACGGGAGGACGAAAAATTGTTGTAGGGGGAAGGGGTAGCGAGCTCTCAATGATACAGAACAACATAGTAGCCAAGAAGCTGAAGGAGGCAGACAGCTCACTCGAGATAAGCATAGAGCGGATAAAGACGCTCAACGAGAAGATAGACAGGAGCAGGGAGACCAGGACGGAAAAGGACATATACACAAGGGAGATAGACGCAGCGCTTGCAGAAGGGAGCATAGACATCGCAGTGCACAGCCTGAAGGACCTCAATCTTGTCCTTCCAAAAGGAATTGCAATAGGAGCGATTGCCGACAGGGATGATCCGCGAGACGCGTTCGTCTCAAGGGATGGAAGGCAGTTCGAGAGCCTTGCGGCAAAGTCTTTGGTTGGGACGAGCAGCATAAGGCGGAAGGCGCAGCTCTTCACGCTCAATCCATCTCCAGAAGTGGTTGACCTCCATGGCAACATAGACAGCAGGCTGAGGAAGCTTGACGAGGGCGAACTCGATGGAATAGCGGTCGCAGCTGCGGGGCTTAAAAGGCTTGGCGTATCGTCCGTTGTGCAATACTTCAGCGTTGAGCAGATGGTGCCTGCCATAGGCCAGGGCGCAATAGCCGTAACTGCAATGGAGGACAACAGGAGCATCATGGAGCTTCTCAGAAGCATATCGGTAGAAGGCGCATCGATAGAGACAGAAGCTGAGAGGGAATTCGGAAGGGTGTTCGGGGTAGGATGCAACGCGCCTATCGGCGCAAACGCCGCGCTCAAGGATGGCAGGCTCAGCATGGTGGGATTTATCTCCGACAGATTCGGAAGGAAAGCGCTCAAGAGCGGCATAAAGGGAAACGCCTCGGAAGCGAAGCGGCTTGGGAGGGAGCTTGCGGAGCGCATGATTGCGATGGGAGGGGACGAGCTTGTTGGAAGAAAGGAATAGGAAGGCGGCTCTGCTTTTCAGGTCAGCGGGAGACATAGCCCGCACTTCCAAGGAGTTTGAAATGCGTGGAATACGCACGATTCCGTTCGAAGCGATTGAGACTATATGCCTTGGTGGCGCGAATTTGGAAAGCGCGGCAGGTAAAGCGGATTACCTGATATTCATATCGCGCAACGCCGTGCTGTGCTCCGCCACACACATCGATAAGGGCAGCATAAAGGCTAGGGTAATGGCAACAGGGATATCCACTGCAAGGCTGTTGGATGGAATGGGTTTCGAAGTCGCTTTTGCACCGGCTGTGGGCGGTATTAGCTCAGTAATAAAACGCCTCGGCGAGGAGGCTCCCGGCAGGGTTGTGGCCCTGTGCGAGAGGCATTCGGATTTTGATTTCACGCCGCTGGAGGAGAGGGGTTTTTCATTGGACAAGGCTGCGGCGTACGAGGCACGCACCAAAACTATGAAGATAGGCATAAGCGATGTTTTTGCTGCTACGCATGCCGCTTTCTTCAGCCCACTCGAGGTAGAATCGCTAATGTCATCGGCAGATGCCGCCACGGTTGCAGCATTGAAAAAGCTGAAAGCAGTTTGCCTCGGGAGAAAGACCTATGAGGCAGCATCAGCGATATTCAGCAGAGTGTCGCTTGCAAAGCTGAACAGCATAAGTGGAATGGCAGACGAGATAGCGGGTGATGGGAATTAGCGCAAAGGACAGCATATTCATAAGGGCTTGCAGGGGGATGGAGGTGCCGCGCCATCCTGTATGGTTTATGCGCCAGGCAGGAAGGTATCTTCCCGAATATGGCAGGATAAAGGGGAACAGGAACATACTCGAGGTGCAGAAGGATCCGGAAGCCTCATCCGAAATCACAGTGCTTCCGGTAATGGAACTGGGAGTTGATGCAGCAATACTGTACTCGGACATAATGGTGCCGGTCAGCGCTTCGGGCTTCAGCGTCCGCATAGAGGAGAACGTCGGTCCAGTAACTGATGTGCAGCTCGACTCGGTAGAGCAGATAGGCGGGTTCAAGGATTTCAAATGCGAGAGCGATGCGCCTTACGTGATTGAGAACATAGAGCTCACAAAGGCGAAGCTTCCGGACGGGCTTCCGCTGCTTGGGTTTTCTGCCGCGCCATTTACCATGGTGAGCTACCTGTTCGAGGGAAAGCCTTCCAGGACATTCGACAGGTGCAGGAAGATAATTAGGGATGATCCGGATCTCTGGAAGGGCTCGATGGACCTTGCTTCAGTAATGATAACCAGCTATCTGAGGTCTCAGCTGAAAGCGGGAGTTGACGCAGTCCAGCTTTTTGACAGCTGGGCTGGATTCCTGTCCGAGGAGGAGTATGGCGAAAACGTGCTGCCCTACACAAAGAGGATTTTTGCGGCGCTTCCTGACAATCTTGTCAAGATACACTTTTCATCCATAAACTCAGGGCTCCTTGAGCGCTTTGCAGAGACGGGCTGCAATGTGCTCAGCGTGGACCATGCAACTGACATGCGCAACGTGCATGAAAGGTTCGGCAGCAGGCTGGCTGTGCAGGGCAATCTTGACCCAGAGATTGCCCGTATCGGCGGAAAGCCGATGGAAAAGCAGGTAGCCAGGATATTGGATTCAATGGATGGAGTCAATGGATTCGTATTCAACCTCGGGCACGGGGTGCCAAGGGATACGGATCCCGACAGCCTGAGAACGATAGTAAGAGCGGTAAAAAGCAGGCCCGCATGAAAACGCAGCTATATGTATGCGAGCCCCTCTATCCCTACAAGTATAGGATGCTCGTTTGTTATCCATTTTCTTGCCTCTACATGCCGCAGCTCCTCCGTCACAGCAACCCACTTGCCTATGTCGCTCAGCTCGTATATTACCACGAACTCAGAATCGCCTATGCCGAACGACTCAGTCGTAAAAGAGCTTATTCCATTGTTGTTCGGGCTTGAAGTTGCAACGCGAACGTGGTCCGCAACTATCCTCTTCCGTTCGGCTTCGTCAATGAGGTACCATTCTGGAGATTTGCTCATCGGATATGCGACGAAAAACCTGTTGCCCTCCGATGCCTCATGCTGCCTGGACTGCCTGTATACAGATAGGAAGCCGTGTGAAACGCCTGCCACGCCGCCTAGCAGCAACTCTATGCCTGCCTTCGCCTTGGCTATCTCGTCTGGATCCTTCGACATGAGCCAGAATATCACGTCTGAGTCGTACCTGAGCGAATAGTACGCCTTCGCCCTTAGGAAGGAATGCTTGGATGAGCAGTCCGCGAGAAGCTTAGACAGCCCATTCTTTATCTCTGCCTTCCTTGCCCCGAAGTTCCCGTTAAACTTGAAGGCCAGAATCTCGGATATGAAAGTTTCCATGCCAAAACGCCTGCCAAATGCTTGCATCAAACCCTGCACGCTTTTGTCATCTGTTCCCAGCGCGTGAAATCTCTTCGCCCCTGGGCTCATGATATGCGAAAATTTTAAGCAGACGGTACTGCTCTTCCGGCTTTCCGCCTAAGTTGCTCATTGCTCTGAGCATGCGTGCGAGTTTCTTGTCTACCGCCTGATTTTCATATACTGTGTATTCATTCATGCTCCTCATGCAAGCGTAGGCTATAGCATCAAACATCTCCAACGCCTTCGGATTTTTCATACTGTCGCGCATAAAGTCAACTATGTAATCCTCTCCGAGCATCCTTGCAAAAAATAATACTGCCTTGCTGCTGTTCGCGTAATCCTTCGTATGCTTTTCCGAGAACTCGATTATGCTTTCCTTTACCCTCTCGGGAAGACCCTCAAGAAATGAGTACCTTGATACCGTATTCATTACCGTATCCCCGCTCCTTCTTGCCCCAAACATGGTGCTAAATCTCGTGGAGGGTATTTAGCCTTTTTCTGCAATTGGACAAAGCACGATGCTTCCTTTGCGGCAGTGCACCGGGCTTTTTATGCTGTTGCTGATTTTCCCCCGCAAGCATTAAATTGCTTTGCTGGTTTAGGTTAGGGTGGTAAATATGGCGGATCAGACCGAGCAGAAAGTCATAAAGGGAGACACGATAAGCGTGTACTACACTGGCACGCTTGACGACGGGAGCATATTTGATTCAAACGTTGGAAAGGAGCCTTTGAAGTTTAAGGTTGGCTCTGGCGAGCTGATAAAGGGCTTTGATGAAGGAGTGATAGGGATGAAGGCTGGCGAGGAAAAGGATGTCCATATAGTGGCAAAGGACGCATACGGAGACAAGCGAAGCGAGCTTGTCATGGACATACCCGCTGGGGACTTTGGAGAGGCAGATGTAAAGGTAGGCATGGGAGTCAGCACGCAGGACGGCCATCAGGGAAGGGTCATAGCCGTAAATGATAAGGAAATAAAGGTCGACTTCAATCCGGAGCTGGCTGGGAAGGACCTAAATTTCAGGATAAAGGTTGCAAAAATAGAAAAGCGCGGCTGAGCCATAGAACTGCTTGAAGCTTGGCATAAACATCAAGGCGCAAAGTCAGTCTTGGAGCCCTTTGTGGACTCCGTAGCTGCAGTCATGACTGTGACGTCGCCCATCCTACTTGAGAGGGACTTCTTGACTTCTGAAATTTCTCCGGGCGCCGTGTCGACCAGCAGTATGTATCCCCCAGGATTGTCTTCTACTGCCTTCCTGCATACGTTCACTACGTGCTGCATGTAGTCGCCCTCCACATACATCTTCGGTATTATGCTGCTTACGCGCTTGACCGAGAGGTAGTCGCTGAGGAGCCTGGCAACGATTATGCCGGTATGCGTCATGTAAAGGATGGCAGCGGGTCTGCGCTTCTGTGACTTTATGCTTTCGGCGAGGCGCTTCGACTTTGATTCGAGGTCGGCAAAGCTCCCCCTGCGCCCCTTCCTTGCGTTCTCTATAAGCTCGATTCCTTTTGGTATGCCTAGCTCCCTGAATCCGGCTTCATTTTCGTTTTCCTCGTAGCCGAAAACTATCCACGCGCTGTCAGGAACGGTTTTGCCTATTATGTCCGGCTTGAAGACCGACCTGCCCTTGTAAGCCAGGGTGGCAGACACCACCTTTCCGTACTTTTTGCCGAACAGGTCTGACACTGCCTTGAGCGTCTTCCCAGAATCGGCTATGTCGTCGACAAGCAGCACGAAATCCTTGCTTCCCACGTCCAGGTTTATGTAGTGCGGCAGTATGTACATGTGCTGGCCCATCTTCCCTATGCCTTCGTACGCGACAGTCTGGACCCCGTACATCTCCTTAACGCCCAATACATCGGAGAGCATCTGTGCGAGAACCATCCCTCCCCTCTCTATGTAGAGTATCGCCTTCGGCTTTCCGTAAGAGGTTCGAATCTTTTCAGCCATCGCAACCGCAAGCTCCTGCATCTCGGGGAAGCCAAGCCACTGGTATATCCTGCCGTTCTCCTCGACAGATGTCACAACGGGCTGCTCCGGCGCAGGTATTACGTAGTCCACCTCCTCCGGCAGCTCGTACCATCTCACCTTGTCGCCAACCTTTGCCCTTATCTTCCAGCTTATCGACTTCGACCTAAGCTCTATAGCGTTGCGCAGGTATTCTATTTCGTTGCCTATTCTCTTCTTCCTCTTCTGCTCGATGGATGAGCTGTCCAGGTAGGAGTTGATGCGCTCGAGGTTCATTGTCACTGTGCGGTATATCCCCCAGTCCTTTGAGAGCAGCTCGGCGATATATCCCGCATCGATTGACGTATGGGTATCGGCGTTCCCCATCTTAAGGTCGTGCAGCAATGCAAGCGAATCCTTTATATCCTTCTCATTCATCTCGAATATCTGCAGCTTCGTGAGGAGAAGGTCTGAGGGAGGTATGGTTATGCTGGACATTCCGAGCCTGCCCTTCAGCTGTATCCTGTGGCACATCCTGAACTCGTCAAGTATGAGGTCTATCTTCGCGCCATCGTAGAAGTACTGGCGCCTGTAAAGGCCATAGAGCGAATTGAACTTGCCGTCAGGCTCGACGCCGTTGTCGCGCATGAACTGGTCCAGCCTGCTCGAATGGGAGCTCAGCGAAAACAGGTCTATGTCGTTGGACTCCCTGCTAAGCTCCTTTACGCCGCGGCCGTTCGGCGCGAGATATGCCACCGCCAGCCCTCCGAACAGCCTCAAGGGTATCTTCTTCTCGGTAGCCTTGGAGACGAGCTCTATCGACTTGCTTATCAGTTCGCCCTCGGTTGCCATCTCATCCCTTCGTGAAGTTGTACCTTGTTATCTTCCTCCCGTCGAAATCTATTATGAGCCCGTCGAGCACTCCAGAGCTGTAGTCGCTCCCTGGATTGAACACCGGGACTTCGTTCCCGTTTCCGGCCCTTATCACGTCTCTTCCTGAAGATTCGTGTATGTGGCCGTGCAGCCCGGCTATCGGCTGCGCCTCCTCGAGTATCTTGCGCACAGCCGTGCTCCCAACAGGATGCATGTGCATGTACCCGGAGCTGACCTTCTGCTTCAT
>JAJZYW010000003.1 GCA_021797895.1 Microcaldota archaeon
TGAACGAGCTGCTTGCAACGCAGTACAGGTGCTTTATGTGCTCTGCTGTTATCTCCTCCTCGCTGCCGACGCTGAGCCTCACCTTGTTCTTCATGTGCTTGTCTGCTATCTTCACTATCTCGTTCGGCATTGTAGCCGAGAAGAGCAGCATCTTCCTTATCGCCCTGTTGGTCTTGGCGATTATTCTCTCTATGTCGTCTATGAATCCCATGTCGAGCATTATGTCGGCTTCGTCAAGCACCAGGAACTCGACCTTGCTCAGGTCAAGTTCTCCCCTTTCCATAAGGTCAAGCAATCTTCCAGGAGTGCCGACCAGCACCTCCACTCCCTCGCGAAGCCTGTCTATCTGCGGATTTATCGACACGCCGCCGTAGACTATGCCAACGCGTATGCTAGTGCCGCGCGTAAGCTGCCTTCCGAAGTGGTACACCTGGAGCGATAGCTCCCTTGTTGGAAGCACTATAAGCATTCGTATGCCGTTGCCCTTTCCCTTTATCATCTGGAGTGCAGGTATCATGTAGGCGCCGGTCTTTCCAGTGCCTGTCTTCGCCCTGACCACTATGTCGTGGCCCTCCAGTATCTTGGGTATGCTCTTCTCCTGCACTTCCGTAGGGGTTTCGAACCCTATCTTCTTCATGTTTTCCAATAGCCATTCATCTATGGCTAAATCCTTGAAATTGCTCAATTGAACACCGTTATCAAAACGAGATTTACCTGTTTCCCAGATATATCAATGCGATGATATATATGCATTGCGGGAAGCACTAGCCTCTTTTTACATGTCAGGCTACCCTGTACTTGAGCTCGTCGCTCATCATGTCTGGGCTCCAGAGCGGATCCCACACGAGGTCCATCTCCACCTTGCCTACGCCATCCAGCTTCTCCAGTCTGAGCTGCACGTCCGCGAGTATTATGCTCGTGACCGGGCACATCGGCGAAGTCATAGTCAAGGTAAGCTTTATGTTGCTTGACGCGTCTATGCTTATCCCGTAGAGAAGCCCTATGTCAACTATGTTAGCGTCGAGCTCGGGGTCCTTGCACTCCTTTAGCGCCTCAACTATCTGCTCCCTGCTTACCATATGAACCGCTATACCATTTCCTCTGAATAAATATAAATCGTTGCAGTATGTGCGTGTAAGTGCGTAAAAATTATGCAACCTCGCTCTTCAGCAGCGCTACATAGCCTTTGTTGAAGTAGAGCTTGCAGGTGAAGGGCTTATTGTCGAACGCCCTGTCAGACCAAAGCTCGTCAAAGTAGAACAGGCTGCCCTTGGGCAGCTTGCCCCTATCGAACCACTGCGTTATTCCGCCGCTGCTGTTCGCATCGCCGCTGTACTCATCAGCCCTAAAAACGTAGATCAGCTTGTCCACCTTGTTGTCCACAAGACAGATCACCCTTCCTACGAGATGGGGCCCGGAGAGCTCAATTCCTGTCTGCTCCTTCGTCTCCCTGATTACAGATTCCTTTGGCGAGTCGTCGTCAAGTATGGCTCCTCCTGGGGCGATCCACTTCCCGATATATTCGGTGCCTATTCCCTTGAGCTGCAGCAGCACCTTCCCATCGCGTATGATATAGCATATGGAACTCTCGGTCACCATCGAAAAGCTTTTGCCTTGAAAATTTAAAAGTGTTGTGCTGGAGCACTGGCAGCATCATGCGGTAAGCCTCTCACTTTACGAATTTCCTGTACATAAAAGATCCAATTGTAAGGAGGCATTGGCATAATGGTAGGATGGATGCGACGCCATCATTTATTAAAGGTTATCAGAGGAGCTAAATTACAAGCCGTGATGGATATGACTGACGATGAAAATGTAGACTGGGAAAAGTGGGAAAAGATAATCAAAGCAAACAAGATAGTCATAGATAGACCGAAAAACACGCCCCATCCGCGCTATTCAAATAGAGTATACCCGTTAGATTATGGGTACATCACAAATACAAAAGGTTCTGATGGTGAGGAGGTGGATGTTTTTGTTGGCACTGCCAAAAATGGGCTAGTTGGTGCAATATTGACTGTTGATGCAATAAAAAATGACAAGGAGATAAAGCTCCTTTGGAACACCAGCAGGGAGGAAGCAGAGATAGCGGTAAAATTCGTTAATTTCGGAGGCCAGTCTGGCAAGCTGATCTGGCATGGAAAAGATTAGCGCATAACTGGGTTTTCTGAGGCATTACATATCAGTCCTACTTTCAAATAAAGGTCATCTGCCTTTTTCTCTGTGGCTTATTCATAAGGCTCTTCCATGACAAAGGCACACTTGAAGAGAAAGCTGCTGTGCTGCGTGAGTTTTGACAAAAGAAAAATAGGTAAGCTTTAGCAGAAGGTTTTCCTTTTTAGGGAAAGCCCCGAGAGGGAGTTGAACCCTCGACCTCTTGTTTTCCTGGGCCCCTAAACCAAGGGCTTACGAGACAAGCGCTCTACCACTGAGCTACCGGGGCGTGCAGAAAAGCGCGCGCCGCAACATTGCAGAATGCAGTCTGCCGGCAACGGCACCGCATCTGCCGCAATTCCTTACCAGATAAACGCTTGCAAATAAATTTATGCTGTTTGTATATTAATAGTAATTCAATAGAGTAATAAAAAAGTTATTGTTGAGTTTATCAAGGCGAGCGGTAAATACGATGGCTGACAACATAGGGGACGACCAGCAGCCCAGCGACAGGAAAAAGCCGAAAAAATCCTCGGCAAAGGACCAGGGCCAGCCGTCGCCAAAGCCCTCCGCAAGACCTTCTTCTGCAGGAAAACAGCCGCCAAAAAGATCGCCGCGCAAAGCCCCGCCAAAACAGCCAGGCAATCCTTACGCTTCAGAGATGCAGTCCTCTTCATCGCCAGACAGCCAGCCACAGGGAGACAGCACGGCAAATGCCTACGAATCTGCTCTAACGCAGAATCAGCCAAGCGGCGCGCCAGAAGCAGCTCCGGAAGCAGCTCCGGAAGGGCAGCCAGAGTCACAGCAGTCGCCATCGCAAGACCAACCAGCGCCAGGGCAGGGTGGCCAAACTGCCGCATCGACTGCGCAGGAAAACGCTTCTTCTGAGGGAAAATCCGAGGAAAAGACTGAGGAAAAGCCCGAAGAGAATGCCGAAGAGCCTGAAGAGACAGAAGGGCAGGAAGGCGAGGAGAAGCCGAGCATTGCCGAGGACGTATACGCAAAGATAACCGAAGCAATGCACACAGCTACAGGCAAAGCAGGCTCAAAACCCTATGTTCCCGGGCAGGAGGAGCAGCATGAGGAGCATGAAGAGCAGGAGACAGCCTCAGAGCCAACAGAAGAGCCGCAGCCCGTTCCTGAAGGCAGCGCAGTAAACCCTGAAGAGGAGCAGCAAGCAGCCAAGGGCGAAGAGCCGCCATCCTCCCAAACAGGCGCGCAGAACGGCGAGTCAGCCCAGGCTCCACAGGAACCACAGGCACAGCAGGAGCCGCAGGAAGGGCAGAATCCTTACGCCGTGCCACAAACGCAATACACTTACACGCCGAAGCAGGAGGGCACTGCACAGCAGCCAGAATCACAGCAGCCGGTGCAGGGTGCAGCTCCAGGCCAGCAGGCTTCCAATGTTTACGGCAAGGTCGGCCAGGGCATGCAGGTTTCCGTCACTCCCGAGAGCCCCATGGGCCCGATAAAGGCCAAGTTTGAGGAGTACAAGAAAAGGCAGCAGGAGATAAAGAAGCGGCGCAAGAAACGGATGATGAAGACGGCAGCATTCGCCATAATCATCGTAGCGGTAATAGCCGTGGTCGCGCACGTGGTCGAGACCCTGCCTCCTTCAGTGATAACCACCACCATAAACTACGCCAACCTTGGCAAAGTCAACTCCTGCGAGTCGATAGGCATTCCGGGCCACTACAGGCTTACTACAAACATCGTCACCGGCATATCGTCCGGCAGCTGCATAAGCATAACCGCGGACAACGTCTCGCTGGACTGCAACGGCCACACGATAAAAGGGAGCAGCTCCTACGTGGCCAACACCATACCAGTATACGGAATAAAGATCGCTGGCTCAAGAAACGTCTCTGTGAGCGACTGCAACGTCAATGGCTTTGGCGTCGGGCTTTACTCGTTCGAGTCATCCAGGGTCAACGTGACCGCAAGCAATTTCTCAGACAACGGGCTGTCCAACATCTACCTGAATTCGTCGAAAAACGGCAGCTTCATTGACAACAACCTCCTCTTCTCGAGCGTGAACGGCTCGTACGTGGTTGTGGGCAGCTCCTCGCACAACGTTTTCCTGAACAACACAGTATCGTCTGATAACGCAACCGGATTCTACATTAACTCCAGGAACAACACATTCGTGGACAATTTCGTGTCCAATACGCCCGTGTCGTTCGCGTGCGGCACCAATGCAATATTCCCGATATCGAACATAGGCGAGGGCAACATATGCCAGGTGAGCGACGGGTGCGGCTTCGTGCGCTGCTCAATTGAAAACATACCGGGCAACCTGTCACACGTATCGCTTGCCCCAATATCGATAAACTCGTGCGGATCCCTGAATTATCCGGGCTACTACAACCTCACAGGGCCGCTCAACACGCTTTACTTCGTCAACACTTCTGACGTCACCTCCGCGTTCTACCCCTGCCTCAACATAAACGCGAGCAACGTAGTCCTTAACTGCAACAACTACACGATATCCAATTCGGCAACCGCGATATTCTCTTCAGGCCAGAAAAACGTGAAGGTGGAGAACTGCAGGTTCACTAATTCTTCTTACGGCATAGTGTTCAGCAGCGTGGTAAACGGCACGGTGAGCAACATCTACGGCACCCATGGCATATCCACGCTTGCGATGTACAATTCCACCGACGGATTTATCAAGGGCATAAAGTCGTTCCAGAACGGTTACGGGATACTTCTCTCGGGCACGACAAACACGACGTTTGCAGACTTCAACACGTCAAACAACACGTACGGCATATACGTCGACAATTCATCAGCCAACGCCTTCATAGGCGGCACCGCTGTATCGAATGCGAAGATAGACGTGTACGCCAGCATAAACGACGTCAACTCCACCTCAGATTTGATGCAGAACACTCTGTGCACTCTCACGAATACCTACTGGGCCGGATGCAAGCTAAAGATATCGCCCAACCTTGCGTTCTATCCCGAGACCTCGTGCCTTGCGATAAACAGGCCCGGAGACTACCAGCTTGTGAACAACATATCGCAGGCGCCGAGCGACTGCTTCAGCCTCAACACCGACAACGTGATGCTCGACTGCAACGGGCATTCGGTAACCGGCAACGGCGTAGGGCCCGTTGTTTACTCTTCGGGCAAGTACAACGTGTCGGTTTACAACTGTTCGTTCCGCGGAACTCCAGTAGGAGTAGCTTTCAGCAACTCGACCGATGCGGTCGTCTCAAACACCGTGATTGCGGGAACGGGAACGGCGGTGAACTTCTCGGGAGTGCAGGTGTTCTCCGTGACGAACAGCACGTTTGGCCCGGGAGACGCATACGGCTTGATAGCTTCTTCCAGCCAGGGCGGCTACGTGGCAAACAACATATTCTCCTCAGGCTCCTCCGGCGCCACCGCGATCGCATTCAGCAATTCGACGCTGAACAGCGTAGTCAACAACTCCGTGTCGAGCTGGAGCACTGGCCTGTCGCTCGCAGGCAACTCTACCAACAACTACATAGAGAACAATACGATATCAACATCGTCCTATGACTATTACTGCTCGGGCAACGCAATCTCCCTAGGGTCGGAGAACGGATTCGTCAACTACGGCACGACGAAGCACGACTGCCCGAGCATAGCAGTGATCAGCCCTACAGGGCCATCAAACCTGTGCACGTCGTTCAGCAGCGGCATCACCGAGGTGCTTGATTCGGACGAGGTCTACTCCTCAGGCGCTACATGCTTCAACATATACGCGAACAATACCGTGCTCAACTGCAACGGCCACACGATAATATCGGACAACGGCGGATCCTTTGCCGCAATATCAAACGTGCACAACGCGCTGCTTGAGAACTGCTACCTCAAGGGCTTCAACAGGTCAGTGATAGTAAGGCATTCGTCTGCAAGCCTGTACAACGTAACAGTTCTGCAGGGTCCAAACATGACGTCACCTGCAATCAGCGTCTCAGATTCGTCGGGCACGCACCTGGGCAGCCTGAACATAACGGCAAACGCATACGGGCTCTACATTGACAACCTCTCGCTCAGTACCATTGGCAGCATATATTCCGCAGCTAACACCTCCTTCATGTTCAACCGCCTCTCATCCTCATCGATAAGCGGTCTCGCATCAGCGCCGTCCAGCCTTGTGGGTCTTGAGCTCACCAACTCCACCGGAAATACATTCGCGGACAGCGACTTCTCCGGCACTACAGGGATAGAGTGCCTGTACAGCTCTGCCGGGAAAACCGCAAACGTCAATTCAGGGGGGAACGCGTACACGAGCAGCAGCGGCTGCACGTGGCTAGGGCAACCATCCTGACCGCGCTCAGCCATACCTTATTTTGTAAGCGAGCAGCACAATCACAAGCGCCCCGCCAACCCCGCTCGATATCATTACCGGTATTGAGCTTATCGATATGCCGTATGCCGTATAAAGAATCAGCCCTACCGTAAGCGCGCCGAGCCACGCAAGCGAAAGGTCACCGGTGCTTCTCGTCCTGACAGTTTTGATAGCCTGTGGCAGGTACGACACAGTCACTATTATGCTTCCCGCCAGCCCGAGGAAATAATAAAGCGCGAACGTCAAAACACCCTATAAAGCCAAACTGCATCGTGGAGCCCCTGCTAAGCCGCCAAGAGTCACAAATAAATTTATAGCGTCCTAGTTATTAATCATACGCCCTGGCGCTGATACGCCAGGGCTCATGGTGCTTTGATGCTCTTCAGGGAAGTGGCTGAATACTACGAGAAGCTTGAGGGCCTTTCCTCCAGGCTTGACATGATAGCCCTGTTGGGCGAGATGCTGAAGAAAGCGGGCAAGGAGGAGATCAAGCCCCTGATATACATGACGCAGGGCGTGCTCGCCCCTCCGTTCGAATCACTCGAGTTCGGCATAGCCGAGAAGACTCTCGAGGACGCACTCGCAATGGCATCGGGCCACGAGCGCGCGGAGATAGAGCGCATGTACCGCGAGACTGGGGACCTGGGGCTTGTGTCGGAAAGCATAATGCAGAAGTCCAAGCTGAGGAGGATGTCCGCCAAGGAGCAGGAGTTCCTTGACATATACGGCTCAATGGTGAAGATTGCATCGTCATCGGGCTCTGGGAGCAAGGATTCGAAGATACGTATGCTATCGGGCATCATGGGCTCGCTCTCCCCGGTGGAGGCGAAGTACCTTGCGAGATACCCGCTTGGGCAGCTCAGGCTGGGTCTCGGCGATTCGACGATAATAGAGGCGCTTTCCATAGTCGCTTCGGGGGACAGGTCGGAGAAGGCTGCGGTTGAGAGGGCGTACAACATATGCAGCGACCTCGGCTACGTAGGCGAGATAGTGGCCAAGGAGGGCATAGAGGGGATAAGGCGCATGCGCGTCACGCTGTTCAAGCCCATACGCCCCGCTCTCGCAGAGCGCCTTCCCACTGCCTCTGACATACTGGAGCGCATGGGAGGGAAATGCGCAGTGGAGCAGAAGTACGACGGGTTCAGGTGCCAGGTGCACAAGGATGGCAGGAAGGTGAAGCTGTACTCCAGGAATCTTGAGGAGACAACTGCCATGCTGCCTGACATAGTGGCAGCTGTGGTGGCGCACGTCAAGGCAGACAAGGCGATATTTGAGGGCGAGGCCCTTGCGTTCAACGAGACCACAAGCGAGTTCATGCCGTTCCAGGAAACTATACAGAGGAAGAGGAAGCACGGCGTGGGGGGCATGGCGGAAACGCTGCCGCTCAAGCTATTCGCATTCGACCTGATGTTCCTTGACGGGAAGGACATGCTGGCCGAACCTTACGAGAAGAGGCGCAGCTCGCTCGAGTCCGCCATATCGAAGAACGATACCATAACGCTCTCCTCAAGGATAATAACCTCCTCGCCGAAGGAGCTCGACAGCTTCTTCGAATCTTCAATAGAGAATGGCCTGGAGGGGATAGTCGCAAAGGACCTTTCGGCGCCGTACGTTGCTGGTGCCAGGAAGTTCAGCTGGATAAAGATGAAGCGCAGCTACCGCGGCAAGATCGAGGATACGATAGACGTGGTGATAATAGGCTACTATCTGGGCAAGGGGAGCAGGGCGTCGTTCGAGTTCGGTGGGCTGCTGTGCGCCACCTACAACAAGGAAGATGACGTGTTCGAGTCAGTCTCTAGGCTCGGCACAGGCTTCACAGAGAAGCAGATGAAGCAGCTCAGCGAGCTGCTTTCCAAGCACGTATCAAAATCGAAGCCCAAGAACGTGCGCTCGCAGGTCGAGCCCGACTACTGGGTATACCCAGAGTTCGTGGTCACTGTGCAGGCCGACGAGATAACCAAGTCGCCAATGCACATGTGCGGAAGGCACAAGGAAAAGGACGGCACGGAGGTAGGTTACGCTCTCAGGTTTCCCCGCCTGGTCGGCGAGGACGCAGTAAGGAGCGACAAGTCGCCCGGCGACGCTACTACCTCAAAGGAAATAGCCGAGATGTACTCCGAGCAGAAGCGCGTCAGCCTCAAGGGGTGAGCCTTCACTCCTCTATCACTGATTCTGCAGTGTCAGAGAGCTTCTGCAGCGTCTTGATAACTCCCTTCATCTTCGGGTTAAGCCTGTATCCGAGTCCGTACCCCTTCTCAGTCCTTATGTGCGTCGGTTGTATCATGTTTAACGTGAGCGACAGCTCCCTCAGCGTGATTATCAACGTCTTCCTGGTGAACTTCTTCTCCAGTATGGCGTAGAGCTCCCTCGTCGCCCGCGGCGACTTCTTGTGGAGCAGCTCAAGCACCGCATAATTCGGCCTCGTCAGTATCTTCCTGAGGGCCCAGACCTCGTCTTTCGGCTGTTCTTGCTTTGCCATATTCATATAAAGTGCGCCAAAGTTTAAAAGCCTTCTGTTAAGCCCTACACATATATTTATCTGCTTACACGCACATTACCATCCCTACCTATGTTGCCACGTGAATAAAACTACAAAAGTTATACAAAAGTATAAATACTTTTACTTAAATAAATAAACATGTATGCAGATAAAAGCATTACAGCGGATTCTGGCAAAGACCGCAGCCAAGGCAGCTGCAGGCAACACGTCAAGGCCCTCGTTTTTCCTCTCTGATACGGGTGGGAAGGTCCTCGAATCCAACCCGGACCGTTTTTTTGACATCGTCGAGACGAAGTCCGGCCCGGAGTATGCAGTGTGCAATTCGGTCCCTGCCGCGAAGCTGAACGCTTTTCTTTCGGCGGGAAAGTCGGCGCTCATGAGGGACGCAGCCTCCGGGTCGTTCACTGCAGACGCCTCCGATCCTAGCCGCATGCGCCCTGCCATAGCCTCGAAGCTGATGTCGTACGGCGTATCGGAAAACGTAGATTTGCTGGCGTACCTGCTTGCACACGAATTCACCGGCTACGGGCCGATAGGGCTGCTGTTTGACTCAAAGGACGAAATTGAGGAGATAACGGTAAACTCGCCTTCCTCGCACATTGGACTGTACCACTCGAAGTTCGGTTACTGCCAGACAAACATCCGGTTCTCATCGGAGTTCTACATGCGGTTTGTATTCAACCGCATAATAGAGAAGTCTGAAATAGCGGCATCCGTGTCCAAGCCCATAGTCGACACCCAGACTGCCGAGGGTTTCAGGGTCCACCTGCAACTGCCCCCATATGCCCCTGGAGGGGCGGTGGCGTCAATACGCCTGCGCGAAAGGCGCTACTACAATCCGGCGCGCCTCATTGCTGAAGGATCTGTATCCCCAGAAGGGCTAGCATACCTCTGGGCATGCATCGAATCCGGATTCAACATAGTGATCTCGGGCCCTCCGGCATCAGGTAAGACCTCACTCCTGTCCGCACTTCTCTTTTTCGTCGAGAGGGGCGAACGCGTTCTGGCAATAGAGGAGGACTCGAGCGAGCTCCTGCTCGAGAGGGACATGCCAAACCTGGTGCTGCTGAAAAGCGTATCCGGCGGCGTCGGCCCCTCAGCCCAGATAACAAACGCGCTGCACATGAGGCCGGAGCGTCTCGTCGTGGGCGAGATACGCGGTGCAGAGGCCGCGAAGCTGTACTCCGGCGCCAACCTGGGCATACCATTCATGACTACGATGCACAGCAATCCGGACCCCTCGGCGCTTCTCTCCAGGCTCTCCTCAAAGCCGATGTCTGTCGAAGAGCATCTGATTTCAATGACGGACATAGCCGTTTTCATGCGCAAGGAAGGGGTTATGCGCACAGTTTCCGGAATCGCCGAATACTCGTGGCTTTCGAGAGGCGAGATAAGCGGCATGCCGCGCAGCGCGATGAAGATAAATACGATAGTGCAGGACGGCAAATTCGACTTTTCAGCGCTTTCAGGATCAAAGGCAGCGCGAAGGCACTCCCGTATGCACGGCTTGAAACCAACTGCATTCGCAGACGAGATACGCAGGAGAGCAGAATACTTGTCAGAGGCTCGGCGGGATTTTACCGCAGACGAGATGCTAGAATGGATAAGGGGCTACGAAAAATAATGCGCTTTTCAAAAGGCGGCTCGGGCGTTGCTGCAGCGTATGCCGCCGCGGCAATCATCCTGTCGACAGCGCTCGGCATGTACCTGATATCCGCCTCAATCGTTATTGCGCTGCTGCTGGTGTCGCTGCTGCACATTGGCTTCTCAAAGAGCAGCGCATCCAAGGCTGAAGTTGAGCGCCTTGGCGAGATATGCCTGCTAACCCATGAAACAATAAACTCGGGTTACGGAATCGTTCCGGCTATGCGGTCCGCTCTCGCGGCCTTTCCGCCTGAAGGCGCTTCATACAGGGCGTTTTTCGAGGCGCTCGCGCTATCCGAAACGGGCACCGCGCCGGATGAGGCGTTCGCGGAAGTGGCATCAAGGCAGAAGGACAGGGCGATTTCCTCCGCGTTGCTTGCAGTTGCAAAGTCGCTATCGGATTCCGGCGAAAGAGGCTTCGGCATAGCCGGGGAGGCCGCCGCATCGAAATCCAGGGCTTCTGTAAAGCGCGGTGAATCATCCTTTCAAAAGGCAAGCGTTGTTGCAGTTTTCTCCGGCTCCGTGCTGCCAACGATAGCTGCCTTTGCTTTCATAGGCTATTCCATAGTCGGCAGCGGCGGCAGCATGCTACTGGCAATGCCACTCGCGTTGGACGCCGCCCTCCCGGCAGTCTACTCCGTTTCGCTGATGCTTATGAGCAAATCCTACTTGGGTGCATGAAATGAGGCAGGGAATAGCATCTGCAGCTGCGATGTCGTCATCCGCGCTCTCCGCGCTATTCTCGGCGCTCGGCTACCTGGAATACTCCATACCCCTGCTTGCCATATCCGCTGCGGCGTATACTGCGCTGATAAAGGAGCGCGCAGCCCATTCTGACGAGGACGTGATGGAGTTTCTTGCAAACATATGCTCCACCAGTCCATCGGCGCCTTTGCAGGACAGGGTGGAAATTTCGCTGCGCGAAAGGTTCTGGTTCAAGTCACTGCTCCTGGATGCTATGCGCATGTGCGGGCTCTCGGAACACCCGCAAAGCGCGTTTTCGGGCCTCACATCCCGTGGCGGTCTCCTTGGGCGTACGGCTTCAGCGCTTGCGGACTCGATTGAACGGGGAACAGACCCATCGCCTGTGCTGAAGATGCTCCACGACTCGGCCTATGCAAGGTCGAAGGCGCAGTCCGGAATGCGTGATGCATTGAGGAACTCGCTCTCCATATGCACCATGTCTTCGTGCGCTTTCTTCCCCGCGTTCGCAGGGATAGGAGTAACCATCATCTCATTCGCAGCAGGGCTCTCTGGCGGCAGCCTTTCTGCTGGATATGCGGCGATGGCAATGATGTCCTATGTCGCTCTTTCGATGCTTGCATACTCGCTTGCCGACAGGGGGGAATACGGCAATGCGAGGATGTCGCTGCTGATGGCGGTATCACTTGCGGTATACAGGGCAAGCTTCATGCTCTCATCGCATTACGCTCTATGAGGTGTCACATATGGGAATAGGAACGTCTTTGGAATGCGGCAGGACAGCGCTCTCAGTTCTGAGAGCTTCGAGGAAGTACGGCGCGCAGGGCTCGATGGAGTACATAATGATACTCTCCGCGGTGAGCATAGTGATAGTGATCGCGCTGGCGATGATAACCCAGCTGAAGGGCGTTGCGATACACACGATAGGCTCCTCAAATTCGAGCATATACTCTGAGATATCGTCCGAGCTGGCGAATCTCACCAACTCCACGAAGTGATCGCTTGAAAGCCCAGATGTCCTTCGAGTTTATCCTGTACTCGGCTGCGAGCATCATTGCGCTCGCAGTGGGCCTTGGTATGGCATCGAGCGCCGCTCCGCGCATATCAGCCACAATGAACCAGGCGTATACGTACGGCCTGCTTGCAGAAATATCCTCCCATCTGCCGTACTACAATTCGACTTTCGTCGCCTACGTCCCACGGTCGTTCTGCAGCTACGTGGCGAGCGGTACACCGCCATCAGACCTTGGAGCTGTTGTAGAGGTGCAAAACGGGTCATTATGCTCGGGAAGCGTGGAGCGCGTAAGCATTGCGTACCGCGACGGCAGCTATTCAATCTCATAGGCGAGGCAATGAAACTGCAGCTATCCTTCGGCGCGCTTTTGGGCATCGTCATGCTTGCTGTTGTCGCGGCATCAATAATGATACCGTTGCACAGCATGTTCCAGCATTACTCGTCGGCGCTCGGCTCGATTGTGCTCCACGGCTACAACGGCACTGGAAACGCAAGCTCGTACCAGCTTCCATACGGCTATTCATACGGGGCGGGTGCGCAATGAAATTGATTGCTTCGATAAGCTCAATGGCTTCGATGTACGTATTCGTAGCGCTGCTTCTCGCGCTTATGCTTTTCGTACGCATGGCGGGAACCTACTCGGCTCAGAACCTTGCGCTCCAGGCATCGTCGATCAGGGAGCAGGGCGAGATACAGTCCTACTACGTTGCTGCGCAGCAGTCCAATGCCACAATGGCACAGTTCGCCGAAGCCGTAGCGCATGCAGGCTACCATGCCAGCGCATACAGCTACTTTCCAGGGATGAACACAAACTCCTTGGGGCGGATAATGACCCTTGGAGGGAAAAGCTACTACGTGGTGTTCAGTTGAATCTGCAGTCTTCGATTGAGTTCCTGCTCATATCCGCAGCGCTGCTGTCGATGGCGGCTTTATCGCTCGGTATATATTATCACATGGTAAGGGTCTCGTCCTCGGCAGCATCCTCGCTACTCGAACCCCCGAATACCATAGCAGCCCCCTCTGCGAGCACTGCCGCATACGCGCCTAACGCTACCCTGTTCCTGCAGCAGAATGCGACATACGGCTCAGAGAGCTATGCATATGGCTATGTGTACGCCGGCAACTACACAGTCAACCTGTCGCTATCCTCTGACGGAGTTGCGATACTTGGCAATTCAACGTATTCAATACACGGGGGCTCTTCAGTCATCCAATTCGGTTTCATACCTGAAAATCCTGGTGAATCCTCGATAACGCTCAACTACTCCTACTGGAACGGAGGAAATACCGTATCCTACAGCAAACCGTATTACCTCTTCGCGCTGCTGAGATATTCGGGCCCAGGCTCAAACTCCACTGTCCAGTATTTGGGAAAGATAACTGGGCTCAATTACTCGTTGGAGTACAACGCCTCTGCTTCTCCTGTAAGCGAGATATACGTGAGCACGCACTGCACCTACACCAACTTTTACGGGAACCCCCTTCCTTTCAGCCTTCAGTGTGGCGGCGCCTCATGGGACTACAGGATATTCTCCAACGATTGCTACTACTACTCCGATACCGCCACGCAGACATACTGCGTGTACCTGAAAAAGGCAGCCACTGCAATCTATCCCGAAGGGCAGCCATCTCCATCATATTCGGTCAATGCATCATTATCCCTTGGGGGCGCTTCCTACAGCTCCATCATAAATTCATCCTCGAACTCGACAGTGTATTCAGCTTCCGGCAGACCATCAGGATACGCCTACAATAACGGTACGGTGTACTACTCCCCAATACAACCTGATTCCGTATATCTGGCTATGGACAACGGCACGACCAGGCCGGTCCAGCAGCAATACTACTCTGACTACGCTTCCGCACTTTCATCGCTCTCGGGCTACATGTCCTATTATAACGGGACGTCAGTTTCCCAAAGCGAATTTTCCTCGATAGGCGGCAAGCTCTCCGCATACAACGAGAGCCTGCTGCAGCTCCTCTCCGCAGCATCACAGACAACCAACTGCCACTATTCCGCGAATGGGGGCAGGTACGTGTGCCCGTATCCCGGCCAATTCAGCTTCCAGTCGATAGCCTTCCATGTGGATGGGATAGAAACGAGCGCCAACATAACTGCAGGAAGCTCGACGATAAGGCTGACATGATGAAATCGCAACTCTCTTTTGTTGGTCTGGCGGTGGGCATAGCAATACTCGCGCCTGTGATTGCTGGCGTATCCCTGCTCATATACTCTGGTTCGCAATCTCCGCAGGCTGCGCTTCCGGAGATGTACGACTCGTTCTACGACCTCTCGAGCATGGCCCACGGCAACGCCTCCTCCCAATCATGCTTGGCGAGCGATACGTGCATGAGGATGGTAGCACGCAATTTTGCCGAATCCTACGGGCTGCGCTACATGCGGATAAGCTCTCCCTACGCCAACGCATCATACGGCAACAGCTCGCTATGCGCCTCCTCCTACTACAACTGCATGACCTATTATTCAGGATCGCTGCTCTGCGTCTACGAGTGTGGATGAGATGGAGGGAATCGTTTACGTGCTCATGCTGGTATACGTGGCGTATTCATTGGCGGCGTACGGCGCGTACTACTCTTCAGAGCAGGGATACGTATCGGCTGCAGCATCATCCTACGCGTCATTCGTTTCAGCGTCATCGGCATATTCGTCCGTCGCATTCGCGATGTCGCATTCTATCGGGCTTCAGCAGTATGAGGATCTTGAGAGCGCGATAGGCGCCTCAAACATTACGGTATCCGGCAATTTCATAGAGATAAGATCCATCCCGGGAAACGGCGTATCCTACCGCGGGATATACGGCGGTTAGGCATCACGGACTCTTTATATTACTTTTCACAAATAATATACTGCAAAATTCTGACGTGGCCTTAGTTGTGTAACGGCTAGCACAGAGGACTGTGGATCCTCAAGACCGGGTTCGATTCCCGGCTAAGGCCTTTTTCTCCTATTGCATCCCGTCAAGCAGCATGTTGAGCGCCGCATCAACCTTCACTATCCCTGGATTTTCCCTTGGCACGTTAACCAGCTCAACTGACGCGAATGATTCCCTAAGTTTTGCCAGCCTCTCATTGAGATTGCGCATCTTCTCCGATTTTACCTTGTAAATGCCGTTCGCCTGCTTCACTACAAGCTCGCTGTCGGATGTTATCCTTATCTCGCAGTCCGATCCTACGTTAGCCAGCACCCACTCCAGGGCTTTTATCATCGCAGTGTATTCCGCGAAGTTGTTGGTCTGTATCCCGTTGAAGACAAAATCCTTTCCAATGAGCTTTCCGCCCTCGTAAACAATGTACCCCGAAGCACTCTTTCCAGGATTTCCCCTTGCTGCACCATCGGTAAATATCTCGAGCTTCCTCATGCCATCACTACAAATTGCAAAGCGCACAGCGGTGTGCTGTGCCAACCAGATTGATTGCACCAATCTCAAATATATACTTTGTTGATTGCTTTGTCAACCGCAGGGCATCAAACAACGCATGCACCCTCCAAAATGTATATAAGCGTGAACAATGCAATAGGATTACCATCGATGGTAAGCCCGTGCGAGTAGGTCTTGCACGGGAACTCCGCAGGCAACTGGTGTCCCAATGGCAAAATATTCACTTGATGAAGGGCGCAGGCTAGTATCCGCGGCACGCAGCAGCATAGAGCTCTTCCTTAAGGATCCCAGGTTTGAGCCGGAGATGGTCAAGTCAACGCTGAAGGAATTCTCAAAGCCGGACGGCGTATTCGTCACTCTAAGGCACTATCCAAACGAAGTAGTGCGCGGCCATGCCGGTTTCTCGGAGCCAATTGCTCCGCTCGGAGAGAGCCTTGTCGAGGCTGCGATAGCTGCCGCGTTCGGGGACCAGCGATTCGTCCCCCTGTCGCACAGGGAGCTGGACGACGTGGTAATAGAGATCGACATAATATCAAAAATTGAGAAGATAGGCGGCAGCGAGGCAAACAGGCTTAAGAGGCTTTCGCTCGGCAGGAACGGCATAATAGTCAGGCACGGCACAAACAAGGGAATATTAATGCCCGAATTCCCTGTGCGCCACAGGCTTTCAAAGCAGCAGGCTCTTGAGGAAGCCTGCATACACGCAAAGCTTCCCGAGTCCTACTGGAAGCAGCCTTCAGTAGAAGTGCTCTACTTTACCTCGCAGCATTTTATAGAGGAGACTCCATCGGGAAGAGTGAACGAAATGGTAATGAACAAGCTCCACGCGCCAAGGCGCGGTGCTGCAAATTCATAAATCCTTGTGTTATAAATTAACTGGTAAGATTGGGCTTGTAGCTTAGCATGGTTGGAGCGCCCGACTGATAATCGGGAGGTCGAGAGTTCAAATCTCTCCAGGCCCATATTAATTCTATCCATTTTGCCTTCTGCGCGGTCTGCTGCCGCAATCCAACCATCGGTGAATAATGCTGCGCACCATATCCCGCTGTTCCGCTACTGCATGTGCGAATGCATTGCGGGATTTACCTCTGCAAAAGGCGCCATCGCCTCCATTTTTGGCAGGAGATACATTTATATATCTTATTGTTCACAACAATATTGTCTGGTTTTAGAAAGATTTAAAAAACTATGGCAAATTTTTTCTCTTCAAAAGGTGAAATCGATGGACAAGAAGCATCAGACTAAGCATACCAAGGGCAAGGCTCCAGCTCCGAAGCCGAAGGGCGAGAGGCTTGTCGTGGAAGGAAAGCGCCTCAGCATAGAGCGCGAATCAGACGACGCGCACGCAGCACAGGCGGCAGAACTTCCGGCAACTGCCGAGGAGGACGCCGTAAGGAAGCCTAAGCTGGGCAGCGTCAATCCTGCAGTGATAAGGAGGTGCCCTAGCTGCGGCAGCACTGACATAATATTTGACGGCGAGCGCGGCGAGCTGGTGTGCAACAACTGCGGTCTCGTCATAGAGGAGAATGCGACGGACACTGGACCAGAATGGAGGGCATTCGATTCAGAGCAGAGGAACTCCAGGGCGAGGACAGGCGCGCCTATAAAGTACACAAAGCCAAACAGGGGGCTTGTCACCGAGATAGACCTTTACAACAAGGACATACGCGGCGTGAGGATTCCTTCAAAGAGGCAGGCGCAGCTATACAGGATGAGGAAGTGGCACAAGAGGGCGAGCATAGCCAGCTCGAGCGAGAGGAACTACCTGATAGCTCTTCCAGAGCTCAACAGGGTCGCGAGCTACCTCGGCCTTCCGGACAACATCCGCGAAACGGCTGCGCTGCTCTACAGGAAGTGCGTACAGAACAACCTGATACGCGGCAGGCCTATAGAGACCGTCGTGCAGGCTGTCATATACGCTGCTTGCAGGGAATCCGGGATGCCAAGGACGCTTGACGAGATAGCAAACATATCCGGAGTGCCAAAGAAGGAGGTAGGCAGGGCTTACAGGGTTATCTCCCACGAGCTTGACCTCAAGATTCCGTTGACGGATCCGGTCGCATACGTGCCCAGGTACGTCAACGCGCTGAAGCTGAGCGGCGAAGCCCAGGAGAAGGCGGCCCTCCTGCTGAAGCAGGCAATGAAGAAGGGTCTGCTTTCAGGGAGAAGCCCTACCGGCGTCAGCGCTGCGGCGGTGTACATTGCTGGCGCGCTCGTCGGCGAAAGGAGGACTCAGAAGGAGGTTGCAGACGTGGCCGGAGTGACTGAGGTCACCATAAGGAACAGGTACAGGGAGCTGAAGGAGCAGTTGAACATAGACGTCAACCTGTGATCCAGATGCTGCAGGAGAAGGCGCCGCGCAACGCGGCGCTCCTTTTTTCCATTTTTGCGCTTATCTCAATCATTGCGCTTCAGGCGAACTACGCCTCGGCGCAACCGCAGCAGGGCAGCGCATCGTTCAACGCCACGCTCAACGAAACGGTGTCACAGCTTGTCGCACTCAACAACAGCGCATACCTGGTCTTCTACCCTTCGGTGCAGAACATAACTTCAAAGATATCGCGGGCAGAGAAGATATACAATGAGGATCCCTCTACGGCGTTCTCCCTCCTGTCGTCAGCGCGCAACGAGATAGCTGTGCAGAAGGCGAAGCTGGAAAGCTACGTTGGCATATCCCTCGCAGTGATGATCGCCCTTACAGCCATATTCGGCTACGTCCTTTACGCAATAATGAAACCCACCCGCAGCAAGAGTCGCGCCAAGTCGGCAAAACGCAGCAGGAAGGGCGGCTGAAGCGCCTTTTACACCTTCTTTTTCGGTATGGTTAGACAGATGCCAAACTTTTCGCATTTTAGTATAGCGGCTTTAAAAAGGTTTACAAACAAATAGTAATCGTGCGAACATGCGAGCCTTCTGGGCGTGGGCTTGCAATGCGAGCGCGGTGGTTGAGGGTGGTATAAATGACAATACTAGACAACGTAGAAGAGGGAAGTGAATACGAGGTGCAGGTGCTCTCAAAGAGCGCCCGTGGCGAAGGCATAGGGAAGATCTCAAACATGGTGGTCTTCATAAAGGATGCCAAGACGCGCATAGGCAACAAGTACAAGATACGGATAACAAAGGTGCACAGGACCTTTGCATACGCGGAGCTGAACGGCGCGGAGCATGAGTTCATAGGCAGCAGCATGATAGAGCTGTAGCCCGCTCCCGAAAGCGAAACAGGAAAGGTTAAATAAGTAGCTGTAGGATATATCCATGTTTCCTACAGCGTGCTTATCGGTAGACATTTTTAATATTCCTGCCATTACCAATTTTATATGGCGCAGACCAGCATTATACTGCCTAAACAGACATTATGCTTAATTTGATAAGGTGCGAACATGAGAAAAGAGCTTGACCTAAACCTGTACAAGGAATTTATGAAGGGTACCACTACGATAGGGCTGATATGCTCTGACGGTGTTGTGATAGGCGCCGACTCGAGGGCCACGATGGATACGTTCATCGCAAGCACCGAGGCCAGGAAGGTCTGGAAGATAGATGAAAACGTGGCCATGACAATAGCGGGGGGCGTGGGCGATGCAGAGGCGCTCATAAGGATAATCAAGGCCCAGAACGAGATATACAAGATGGACGAGCGCAAGCCGCTTTCGCCGAAATCCGCAACTTCGCTCCTTTCAATAATACTTCAGGACAACAAGATGATGCCCTTCTACGTCCAGCTCATAGTCGCTGGCATTGACGGGTCCAAGCCAGAGCTGTACAATCTTGACCCGCTGGGCGGCTACACCGTTGAGTCCAAGTTCACCGCAACTGGAAGCGGCTCGATAACCGCTCTTGGCTACCTTGAGAACGTGTATTCTGAAGACCTTTCCATAAAGGACGGCATAAAGATAGTGCACAAGGCGCTGACTACCGCGATGAAGAGGGATTCGGCAACCGGAAACAGCATACTGGTCGCATCCATAACGAAATCCGGCTACACGGAATATACGGACAAGGATCTCGAGAAGGCAATAGCGTCCAAGTAACGATTTTGGCTTACAAAACTGTTTGTTTACAGGTGTATGGGTAGATTTATTGGCGGATACTGAGAACGGGAACAACGGAAATAACGGCGCAAAGGAAAGCATTGACGTTTTCCAGAAAATAAAAGAGATGGTGCCTAGCGACGCAAATCTCTCAAAGATAGAGTTCGAGGGGCCGGACATAATCATATACCTGAAGAACCAGAAGGCGCTGTATGCCGACGACTCAATAGTGAGGAACATCGCAGCAACGATAAAGAAGAAGATAGTGATAAGGAGCGACCCTTCAGTTCTTATGCCGCCCGAAAAGGCCCTCGAGATAATAAAGTCGATAGTGCCGAAAGAGGCAGGCATAGGAAGCGTAAAGTTCATACAGGATTTCTGCGAGGTCGCGATAGAGGCGATGAAGCCCGGCCTGGTGATAGGCAAGGGCGGGTCGAACTTGAAGAGCATAGCGATACAGACTGGCTGGAGCCCAAAGACCCTCAGGATACCGACTATGCACAGCGACACGATACAGGGTGTCAGGAACCTAATAATGTCGGAGAGCGACTTCAGGAAGAAGTTCCTCCTCGGCATAGGCAAGAAGATAAACAAGCCCATAGTCAAGAGCGAATGGCTCAAGGCGACTGCTCTCGGCGGCTTCAGGGAGGTCGGGAGGAGCAGCCTGCTTCTTGAGACCCCGCACTCAAAGGTGATGATAGACTGCGGCATAAGCCCGGAGCCAGGCATAAAGGGGCTCGACGCGAATGCAGGCGGAGACGTAAACAAGGCGTTCCCGTATCTGGACAGCGCAGGGTTTACCATAAACGAGCTTGACGCAGTAATACTTACCCACGGGCACATGGACCACATCGGCTTCGTCCCATACCTGTTCAAGTACGGGTACGAGGGGCCTGTGTACTGCACCCAGCCCACAAGGGATCTTGCCGCTCTGCTGCTCAACGATTACACAAAGCTGGTTCAGCGCAGCGGAGGCACGCCGCTTTACGACGAAAAGGATGTAAAGAAGGTGCTGTCGCATATGATAACCAGGGACTACGGCGAGGTAACGAACATAACGGACGAGCTCAAGCTCACGTACCACAATGCCGGGCACATACTTGGAAGCGCAACGGTGCACCTGCATGTCGGCGAGGGCATGTACAACATAGTGCACACGGGCGACATGAAGTACGGTTTCACAAGGCTGTTCGATCCAACAGACACGAGGTACCCGCGCATAGACACTCTGTTCATAGAGAGCACATACGGCGGCCCGAAGGACATAACGCCCAACAGGCGCGACGCCGAGGTCAACCTCATGAACATAATAAAGAGGACCATACAGAACAACGGCAAGGTGCTCATACCCCTGTTTGCAGTGGGAAGGAGCCAGGAGCTGCAGCTCGTCCTGGAAAGCTACCTGACGTCAAACGAGTACAAGCTCGACGTGCCTGTATATCTTGATGGTATGATACTCGAGGCGAGCGCGATACACACTGCGTATCCGGAATACCTTAAAGAGAGCCTTAGGAACAGGATACTTAACAACCGTTCGCCTTTCGAGAGCGAGATATTCGAGGTCGTCAAGGGCGAGAGGGAGGAAGTATTCGACAAGGGCCCCGGCATAATACTCGCCAGCGGAGGCATGATGAACGGCGGCGCGAGCGTGGAGTACTTCAAGAGGCTCGCAGACGATCCAAAGAACTCGCTTATATTCGTAGGCTACAACAGCTCCAATTCCATGGGAAGAAGGATACAGAACGGCATCTCTGAGGTACCGCTTCCAAACGAGGACGGCAAGCTGGTCTCGACGAAGGTGAACATGTCGATAAACACTGTCGAAGGGTTCTCAGGCCACAGCGACAGGCGCCAGCTCATGAATTTCGTCGAAGCGCTGCGCCCGCGCCCCAAGGGGATCTTCACGATGCACGGCGACGAGCAGAAATGCGACGACCTAGCGCGCACCTTCGAGCGCACCTTCCATGTCGACGCAAGAGCACCGCGCAATCTCGACTCGATAAGGCTCAAGTGAGCGTGCAAAGCTGCTGCGCGCGCCTTCTACAATATTTTCATTTTCTCGGCAGCAATGCAAATACAGTGGAATAAATAAAAAGGGCTGTGATGTAATAATCATGGTCATTATGCAGAGAAAGCCAATGCCATACAAAAAAAATAAGCCCGCGAGCCAGTGCGCCGCGCGGCAATCAACTGCAAGTTTATACTATTCGACTGGCGTGATCGCAAGTTTATGCGAGATGGGCGGTGCTGCATGAGGTCAAAAATTGCGCACGGCGCCCGCGCCGCAAATTCCAGAGAGGTAATAGGCACAAACGTCATTCCGAAGAATTACAGGCTGAACTTCATTCCAGACATGAAGAGCTTTACATTCAAGGGCGAGGAGCATATCGATGCTGAAGTGAGCAAGCCCTCACGCATTATAACGCTCAACGCCAACGAGCTGAAGATAAAGCGTGCATCAGTCTCGTGCAATGGCAAGGAGTTAGGTGCAAAAGTAAAATACCAGAAGCAGCTCGAGCGAGTGCAGCTTCTCCTTGACGGAACGGTATCAGGAAAGATTGTCATACACATAACGTATTCCGGAGTTAACAACGACAAAATGTACGGCTTCTACCGCAGCACCTACAAGCTTCCTTCAGGGAAAACAGGCGTGATGCTGACCTCGCAGTTCGAAGCGGTTGACGCACGGGCGGCATTTCCATGCATAGACGAGCCTGCGATGAAGGCAACCTTCGAAGTCTCTTTCGAGATAGACTCCGAGTTGGAGGCGGTATCCAACATGCCGGCGGAGCGCACCTCGCCGAAAGGCAGAAAAAAGATCGTGTCTTTCATGAAGACGCCGAAGATGGCGCCTTACCTGCTATACCTGGGCATAGGCAAGTTTGACAGGGTTTCGGCTGACTACCGTGACATAAAGATAAGCGTGATCAGCACCCCAGGCAACCTCAAGTACTCGAAGCTGCCCCTATCCTATGCCAAGGCGTTCCTCCAGTTCTACGAGAAGTATTTCGGGATAAAGTATCCTCTTCCCAAGATGGACCTGCTCGCAATACCTGATTTTGCCGCAGGCGCAATGGAAAACTGGGGGGCAGTGACATTCAGGGAGACAGCCATCCTGTGCGACGAGTCGAGCCCGCTAAGGGTGAAGCAGAATGTTGCGATAACGATAGCCCACGAGCTGGCGCACCAGTGGTTCGGCGATCTTGCTACCATGGCGTGGTGGAACGATCTGTGGCTGAACGAGAGTTTCGCCACGATGATGAGCTACAAGGCGGTGGGCTCCGCATTTCCCGAGTGGGACGTCGGGAAGAAGTATCTTGAGGACAACTTCAGGGATGCGTTTGCTGCCGACCAGCTTCACAACACCCACCCGATCAGCGTTGCGGTCAACAAGCCCGGCGAGATAGACGAGATATTCGACGAGATCAGCTACGAGAAGGGCGGGAGCGTGCTCAAGATGCTTGAGGATTACATAGGCGAAGAGGCGTTCAGGAAAGGAGTGTCGGCGTACCTCAATGCACATGCGTATTCGAACGGCGAAGGCAGGGAGCTTTGGACTTCGCTATCAAGGCAGGCTCCCGGAAGCGGAGTCGACAGGCTCGCCGAGAACTGGCTTACCACGCCAGGCTTTCCCGCAGTGACAGTCAAGAGCTCAAAGGATGTCTTCCTGCTCTCGCAGCAGGCGTACAAGCTGTCAAGGCTTGACAATCCCGGAAACATGTGGAAGATACCTGTGCACTACAAGCTATCGGGCGGAAGGGAGGGCAGGCTTCTGATGGAAAGGAAGACAGCTTCGATAAAAGGCCATGCAGACTGGATAAAGCTCAACTACAGCCAGAACGGCCTCTACCGCGTTATGTACGACAGGGATATGGTTTCAAGGCTCGGCGAGGCGTGCAGGTCCGGGAAGCTAGGCGACGTGGACGCATGGGGGCTTGAGGAGGACCTGTTCTCGCTTATGCGCACCGGAAGGATGACGCTGAACGAATACGTCGCGTACGTCGGCAAGCATTTCATAGGCATGGGCTATCCCCTCAACCTTTCGCTGGTGCTCAACTTCAACTGGATATACTCAATATCGTATGGCAAGGCCTTCGGAAGCGCGATGCACAACACCAAGTTCAGGATAGCCAAATCAATATTCGACAGGTACGGCTTCGAGCGGCGGCGCGGCGAGGACGCAACAGCACCGCTGCTGCGAAGCGCCGCAATATCCAGCCTTGGAATAGCCGGGTACGCACCAGTTGTGGAGCGCTGTAGGAAACTCATAGGCAGCCCAAAGCTTGCAAAGGAATTCTCCGACATCCGCTCTGCCGTGTATTCCACATTCGCCTGGAATGGGAACGCCAAGGAAGCGCAGAAGCTGCGCAGCATGTATCTATCTTCGAGGATACCGCAGGAGAGGAACGAGCTTCTCATCGCGATGTCGATACACAAGCAGCCCGAGCTCGAGCTGAAGGCGCTAGATTTCTCGATGTCAGACAAGGTACGCCTGCAGGATAAGTTCATAATCCCCTCAATAGTGGGCACCAGCCCTGCCGGCAAGGACGTAATCTGGGGATGGGTTTCGGCGAACTGGAAGGAGCTGCTCGAGATGTATGATCAGGGAACGCACATGCTGATGCGCATAGTGGATAGCCTGTCGCTGCAGTCTGATAAGGAGACGCGCGACCAGATCAGCGCGTTCTTTTCGAAAAAGCAGAACATGCGCGACGACATAAAGAGAACCGTGCGCCAGACGCTGGAGCTGATAGACGCAAACATAGCTTTCATGGAAATGAACGGCAGGACGAAATGATTGCATGCAGCCATTAGCATATGCTTACTATGCATATCTGGCACTGGTCATTCTCTCATTTCTCGGGCTGATGGCAATCAGCCTGAGGCGCCCTGGGCGAGCGACCATATATCCCAATACAAGTGCCTACCCATCCTGCCTGGTCATAGTGCCGTGCAAGGGGGTCGACATAGGCCTCGGAGAAAACCTTGCATCTTTATCCTCACAGGAATATCCCGGAAAATACAGCGTGATTGCAGTCGTCGATTCGGAAGATGATCCTGCAGTACCCTATATAAAGGCTGCGCGGCTGGGCTATGCTGTCCCTGATCCTTCGGAAGAGGGCAGCGGGAAGGTGCGGGCGATAGCGTTCGCGGTAAGGCGTAATCCCGACGCTGATGTATACGTAGTTGCGGATTCGGATGTAAGGTTCCCGAAGGACTGGCTGCAGAAGCTCGCCTCACCGTTTTCTGACGGGAAGGTGGGCGTCTCGACTGCATACCCGCTGTTCAAGCCTGTCGGCGGCTTCTGGTCGAAGGTGAAAATGGTGTGGGGTCTGGCAGGCAACGGGCTGATGGAATCGGAGCTGACGCGCTTTTCCTGGGGAGGCTCGATGGCATTCAGGGCGTCTCTTTTGCAGGGCAGCGGCCTTGAAGCCTTCTCAAAATCGCTGTCAGACGACATAGCGATAACGCGCCTCGCCAAATCCAACGGAATGTCGATAGCCTATGTACCAGACGCGCACATATCAGTAGACACGGACGACGACTTCGCCAGGTTCTCCGAATGGGCTAACAGGCAGACTGCGCTCACCCTGCTTGGCTATAGGAAGAACTTCACCTACGGGATGCTCTTCTACGGTGCATCAATATTCGTCTTCCTATCGGCGATAGCGCTTACCTCCATCTATGGGGCATGGGGCGCAATCCTCTTCCTGCCGACCGTGGTTGGCATGGCTAAGACGTATCGCAGGATTGGCAGCCCGGATCCGATGATCGGGATCATATACGTATTCATAAACTTCATCTATCTTGCTAACCTCGTCAGGGCGCGCCGCATGAAAAGCATAACATGGCGCGGACGGAGATATGCGCTGGAGCAGTGAGTGCGCACAAAAGCGCTAAAAACCTTTGTTGCGTTTAAACAGCGAGTGTTACGATGGTCGGTGTTGCCTGCCAAACAGCCGCGCGCGGCGCGCTTTGATGGCAGCAATCGCTATCGCTATTCCTCCTGTTCCGGATCCGTACAGATATGCAATCCTGTCAGGACGATGTAGAATTTCCGCTTACAAGGTAATCTTATGAAAATACTGCAACTTGACGTGAACAAGATAGAATATGAGGCGGTGAAGCCGGAGGCAAGCGTGTACGAGCCCGATGATAAGAAAAGGCACGTGGTTAACGACGCGCTCGTCCTTCTGGTATCCTTCGAGAAGGGTGACAGCAGCGAGCTCGCCCGCAAGGCGGTCGACGATGCGGTGGCGTTCGCCAAGAAGCAGAAGCTCTCAAGGATGGTGATATACCCGTTCGCGCACCTCAGCGGCAACCTGGAGGGACTAGAGAAGTCAAAAGCGCTGCTCGAGGAGATGAGGTCACTGGTGCCTAAGGAAGCCATAGAGCTCCATTCAGCACCATTCGGCTGGAACAAGCAGCTCAGCATAGACATAAAGGGCCATCCACTTGCCGAGATGTCCAGGTCTTATTCTGCAGCCGGGCAACAGGAACAGGCAGTGCAGGAAAAGCCTGAGCCAAGGCGCAAGGTTGACCTCTCAATAGTGAAGAAGGCCGACTGGTCTGGTCTGCCGGACAAGGACCACAGGAGCATAGGCGAAGCCATGGACCTGTACAGCTTCCAGGAGGTGAGCCCGGCAATGGTGTACTGGCACCCAAACGGGCACATAATATACAGGGAGCTAGTCAAGCTGATGAGGGAGAAGGAGGAGGATTACGGCTACAGGGAGATAAGCACCCCGGCGCTTGCAAACATAGCGCTGTGGCATGTCAGCGGCCACATCGAGCACTACAAGGGCGACATGTTCATCTTCGAGGACAAGTTCGGCGAGCTCGGGCTCAAGCCCATGAACTGCCCCTCGACGATACTGATATACAAGTCCAGGAAGCGCAGCTACAAGGAGCTTCCGATGAGGCTCTCAATATTCGACAAGCTCTACAGGAGCGAAAGAAGCGGCACGGTCACTGGGCTATTCAGGGTGAAGGAGATGACCCAGGACGATGCTCACATATTCATAGCAGAGGATCAGCTGCAGTCCGAAGTCACCAGCTACCTTAAGATGCTTGTAGAGACGTACGAGGTGTTCGGCCTGAAGTACAAGGCAAATCTGTCGACGATGCCTGACGACCACATGGGAGACGAAGCGCTATGGGAGCGCGCCACCAGCGTTCTTCGCGAAGCGCTGGAGGAGAGGAAGATACCCTACGGCATAAAGGAGAAGGATGGCGCCTTCTACGGTCCAAAGATAGACTTTGACATAACCGATTCGGCGGGAAGGCTTTGGCAGTGCGGAACCCTCCAGCTCGACTACCAGCTTCCACTGCGGTTCAAGCTCGAATACACCGGCGAGGACGGGAAGCAGCACACCCCCGTCATACTGCACAGGACTGTCATAGGCACGATAGAGAGGTTCACCGGCGTGATGGTCGAGCACTTCCAGGGAAGGTTCCCCGCGTGGCTCGCCCCTCTGCAGGTGAAGATAATACCAATATCAGAGAAGCAGCTCAAGTATGGCGAGAAGATCTACCGCGAGCTTCGGAAGGCAAGGTTCAGGGTTGAGCTGGATTCGTCAGACAGAACCCTCGAGTACAAGATACGCGACGCGCAGATGATGCAGGTGCCATACTCGATAATAGTCGGGGGCAAGGAGGAGGAATCGTCCACCATCTCTGTGCGCTCTCGCGAAGGCAGGCAGCGCCAGGGGATGAAGCTCGAGCAGTTCGCCGATGCGCTCTCGTCAGAGATAGGCAAAAGGGATAAAGAGCTTGGCATAACAAAATAGCATCATGGGAGGCGACAGCGCAGGCGAAGGATGCGTTTTCTGCTCAATACTCGCAGGCAAGACAACCGGTGCGGTGGTGTTCAGGGAGGAGCTGACCGCATGCATACTCGACAGGAGCCCCGTCTTCCTGGGGCATGCGCTGATTATGCCTTTGAAGCACTACGCGCTGCTTGAGGACGTCCCGGCGATGGTGCTGGCAGACATGCAGCTCCGCGCCAAGATGCTATCGGCTGCGATGGAGGCGTCGCTCGGGTGCGACGGCACTCTGATAATACTGAACAACAAGGTGGGCCAGAGCGTAGGCCACGTCCACATGCACGTCATACCAAGGCGGTACGGCGACGGTCTGAAGCATTTCCTGTGGTCGAGGCGCAGGTACTCTTCAAATAAGGAGATGGAATCGATAGCCGAAGGAATCTCGAAGGCATATAAATCAATCAAGCGATAATGCTGCAAAAGGTGAATGAATGGCAAAAGGACCCGCGAGAAAAACGGCGAAGGAATCGTCGCAGCAGCATGCACTCTCGGCAGTCTTCCTTGCGGACAACGTCGATTCGATGACAAAAGGGCTCGCCGATCCCTCAACCATAAAATATTCGGAGAAGCTGGTCTCGGCGATACGCGACAGGCCGATATACTCCGTGTCTCACAAGAACGACATGGACGGGATATCGTCGGCAGCGCTGCTACACAAATTTTACTCGGTGCCCGTAGAAAGGATAAAGTTCATGGAGTACTCGGGCGCAAGTTACAGCGAAGTTGCCGAATGGCTTACCGGAAAGGACATAAGCAACTCAGTGGTGGTGTTCACCGATATAGGAATAAATCCCGGCGCCTTCAAGCTCTTCCAGTCGACGCTGCTTACGCTGAAGCAGAAGGGCAACATGGTGATATGGCTGGACCACCACCCCTGGGAGCCGGAGCAGGTAAACTTCTGCGCAGAGAACGTCTCCTACCTCGTTGCAGGAGAGAACAGGCTCATGTGCGGCGCCGACCTCACGTACAACGTGCTGTGCAGGAAGCTCGATTCGGACGGGAAGGGCGAGAGGCTCACGGCGCTTGCGCATCTCATGGACTTCAACATAAGGAGCAAGTCTACAGACCAGCTGACTTTCAGGCTGGCTGAGGCGATAACCTACATGCTATGGGCGGGGAAGGACGCGGAGAAGCTTCTCAGGCGCATGGTGCCTATGGTTGCCGAGCTGGATTTCGGCAACCGCTTCATAGCAAACAACGCAAGGAAGTATCTTGAGGAGGAAAAGGTCAACACGGAGGAGCTCCTCTCCAGCGCCAAGACGCTCAGCGTAGGGAAGCGGAGCATAACGATAGGCTTCGGCAAGAGGTTGCAAAGCACCGCAGCGTGCGAGGCGCTGCTGTCAAAGAGCGGTTCAGACATAGCCGCATTTGTAAACTATGCTGAGGAGCGCTGTTCTCTGCGCAGCAAGAGCGGCGTTGATTGCTCTTACATAGCTAAGGCGATGGGGGGCAACGGTCATCCGCAGGCTGGCGGGTTCACTGCTCTGGCTTCTGAGTACTCCGGTTTCGATGCGAAGGGAAGGGCGAAGCTGGTCAAGCGCATCGTTGAGGTTGCATCTGCATGAACTCAGCGGACAGGCTCAAAAACAATGCTTACGGGCTTGAGCATAACATTAAGCCCTGCAATACCCAAAGAATAAAAACCTGAACTGCAAAGAGTCTTAAAGAAGAAATTCACAGTGGTCAATTGCCTGAACAATCAAGATTGATAAACGGCCTGATATTCAGGCTGGTGAAGAAGCACATAGCCGGCTCAACCTACGGCTCCGCGCTGAAGATAGTAAGGGCGCTGGACCAGGAGGGCATGGGCACCACCATAACCTTCCTCAACGAGAACGTGAAGGACCAGGCGAAGGCGAAGTACAACACCAACACGTACATACACGCAATGAAGCAGGCTGCACGCCTGGGGCTCAACTCAAGCATATCCATCAGGCCCAGCCAGATAGGCTTCACCATAAACAACGGCTGGTTCGAGAAGAATCTCTCTGAGCTCGCATCCGCAGCGAAGGACTACGGCATAACCGTATGGCTTGAGAACGAAGAGGGCACGACCCCGAAGGAGATACTGGAGTCGTGCGCATCCCAGCCCTGCGAATCCCAGATAGGCCTTGAGATACCCATGCAGCTCAACGAGAAGGACATCCAGTTCGTTCTCAGCAGGTGCAGCAAGCTGAAGCTCACTCCATCCGGATACAAGTCCGAGAGGAAGCCCCACGTCCGCCACCACGACGAGAAAGTGGACAAGGTGCACGCATACTGCAAGGACATAGCGATACTGGCGAAGAAGTGCAGCAAGATATACGTGCACGACTCCGACGAGAAGGTGCTCGCGAAGGTCGCTTCTGCAAGCAAGCAGTATAGGAAGAGCCTGGTATTCGAGCTGCCTCTCGGGTACAGCAAGCGCTGGAAGACCAAGCTCGCCTCGATGAAGCTCAACCTCAACGCCTACGTGCCGTACGGGAAGGACTGGGCGTCGTACGCGCTTTACAGGCTCACCGAGGGCCACATAAGGGAGATAGCCGCATCGGTGCTGAAATACAAGAACGAGGGTCAGTCAGATGGAGAAGAAAACGGCCAATAAGACCTATATAGACGCTATAACCGGCGCCACGAGCGGCCTCGGCAGGCTGGTGGTCAGCCGACTCCTGGATTCGGGCGACGAGGTCAGGTCCATAATAAAGACTATGCCAGTTGACGAGCTCACGTGGGCGCACATCCCGGCTGGGACCATACCGTACATATCAGACCTTACGCAGAACGAAAGCGATAACTTCGGCACGATGGTCTCTGCACTGAAGGACGTTGACAGGGTATTTCATATAGCAGGGGCGAGCTACAACTCGGCCAACACTCCGGAAGAGCTCAAGAAGAAGAACGTGATAAGCACGGAGAACCTCCTCAATGCGCTGGTCGAGGCAAACCGCGGGGGAAATACAGTGAGATTCATTTATGCGAGCAGCGTCACGGTTTACAACTACAAGCGCACAGGCGAGGTGCTCACGGAGCAGTCGGAGCCGAAGCCCTCATCCCCCTATTCCCAGAGCAAGTACATAGCAGAGCGCATAATAGAATCGTTCTCCAAGGCGCACCCCGAGATTGAGTACACAATACTAAGGTTCGGCACTCTTTACGGCGCCGAGTACGCCAAGCCCTCGTTCTGCAAGATATTCGACATGGTGAAGCGCGGCAACATGCGCTACATAGGAAGCGGCGACAACCATCTTACTTTCGTGCATGCTGAAGACGCCGCTGATGTGATGTGCTCCGCGGCAGCGAATCCGAAGGCGGCAAACCAGGTGTTCAACATAACCGAGGGGAAGCCCTACACCCAGAAGTACCTGATAGACCTTGTGGCCAAGTACATGGGCGTGTCGCTCTCCGAAAAGCACATAAATCCCCTGATAGCAAAGCTGGGCGCCAAGACAAAGGGCGTCAACAAGGACGAGATGGACTTCCTGCTAAGCGATCGCATAGTCAGCACAGACAAGGCAAAGTTGCTGCTAGGGTTTTCTCCGAAAAGAACCATGGAGAAGGACGGCGTCAAGATGATAGACGTCTGCAAAAGCACATCATGAATTCTCTTTAAACGGTAGATACGATGAGGAAAGGAAAAGTTGAGACATACATGCACGAACTTCTCGGCGAGAAGGGTTCGATACTGATAAGCCTTATAGATCCTGTGGACTACAGGAGCGCGAGCGACGCGGTCAGCGTGGCAGCCGGTGCGGCGAAGGGCGGGGCTGACATAATACTGATAGGCGGGAGCATAGGGGCGCAGGGGAACCTCCTCGACGACGTAACCGTGCAGATAAAGGAGAAGGTCGAAGTGCCGGTCATACTCTTCCCCGGAAACATAGCGACGGTCACCAAGCACGCGGACGCCATATACTTCATGTCGCTCCTCAACGCAAGGAATCCGTACTGGATAACGCAGGCGCAGATGCTATCCGCTCCGCTTATCAAGGGCATGGGAATAGAGCCGCTGCCTCTCGGCTACATTGTTGTCTCGCCAGGAGGGACGGTGGGCTGGGTTGGCGACGCAAACTTCGTTCCCAGGGAGAAGCCGAAGATAGGCGCCGCGCTCGCCATGGCGGGCGAGTTCATGGGCAACCGCTTTATACTGACAGATACGGGCTCCAATCCCTCTCTGCAGGGCTCGGGCCCGATACCTCCTGAATTCGTGCGCACGGTCAAGAGCGCGATAACCGTCCCGTACATAGTCGCAGGAGGCATAAGGACAAAGGAGCAGCTCGCGCAGACGTATGCGGCTGGCGCCGATGCGGTGCAGATAGGCACCGCTTTCGAGAAGGCATCAGACGCCGAAAAGCTCTCTAAGAGCTTTGCCGCAGTGGCAAAGGCGGAAGGCCTCAAGAAGAAGAAAAACATGTGAACCCAGATGCACGACATAACCTATCTCGACATGCTGCAGCTCGTTCGGGAGCTGAAGCGCTTCGAGGGCGCCAGGATAGAGAAGTTCTACAGCCTGGGCGACGGAGTGTTCAGGTTCAAGCTCTCCAAGCGCGGGGAGCAGCAGTATGCGCTCGTGGTAAGGCTGTGCAGCTACGTCTGCATAACCAACCTTGAGGAGAAGTCCGATTCGATAGACCAGTTCACCGCTGCGGTGCGCAAGCACGTCTCAGGCGCAATGATAAGCTCGATATCCCTGTACAACGACGACAGGATACTCGGCATAACGTCGAAGAAGGGCGACACCGAGTTCAACATACTTATAGAGATGTTCGGCAAGGGCAACCTAATCGTGACGGACAGGGTTATGAAGATACTCTCGTGCTACGTGAGCCACGCCTACAGGGACAGGTCAGTGAGGCCGCGCGACACGTATCTCCCTCCCTCAACCCGGTCGATAAGCACAGGCGATGCAGACTTTGCAGAAAAGCTGCTTTCGGGTATGAACAACTACAAGGGCAAGACCGCACTCCAGTCCGCGTCGCGCCTCCTAAACATGGGCTCAATCTACGTATCGGAGGCGTTCAAGAGGGCGGGGCTCAACGCAGAGGCGGAAAGGCTGTCGGAAGCGGAGGTTGCATCGCTCGCAGACAGGATAAAGGAGGTCGCCTCAGAGACTCAGGAAGGCAAGGTATACATCATTAAGAACGACGGCAAGCCGGAGGACTACATGCTGTGCAGGCCAAGCTCCAAAGAATTTGAAGTAGAGGAGCGCAGCGGCCTCCTCGAAGCGCTCTCCGAATTCTACGCGATTGACGCGATGTCGGTAAGGGAGGAGAAGAACGAAAAGGTCGAGGAGCTGGAGAAGAGCATAGAAAAGCAGCTCGCGTATCTCGACAGCGTGGACAGGGAGATCCTGGAAAACAAAAAGAAGGGCGAGCAGGTGTACAACAACATGGTGAGGTTCAACCAGCTGATAGCGTACCTATCGAAGGAGCGCCGCGCCACTCTTGAGGAAGTGCAGGAGCGCTTTCCCGACCTGAGGATACTATCGATAGACAAGAAGACCCGCAGGATAAAGGTGGAAGTCGATGCCTGAAAGAATCAAGCTTACGTTTCTCGGTACTGGCGGCTCAATACCGACAGTCGAGCGTGGCCTTCCTGCTATGTCGTTGGAGTACAACGGCGCGGTTTACCTTTTCGACTGCGGCGAAGGCACGCAGATGCAGATGCTCAAATACGGAGTCAACGCGCACCGCATCAGAGCAATATTCATAACGCACATGCACGGCGACCACGTGATAGGCGTGGCTGGCCTGATACGGTCGATGGCTCTCTACGGCAGGACTGAGCCGCTTGAGATATTCGTGCCGGAGGGAGAGGAGGGCAAGCTGGAGCCCCTGCTCACGTTCGACAGGGTGAGGATAGGGTATCCAATACTTATCAGGAAGACGAGGAGCGGAACGGCCTACAAGGGCAAGGATTTCACAGTATCCGCGTTCGCGCTGAAGCACACTGTAAAGACCTTCGGGTACAGGTTCAAGGAGGACGACAGGCTCCATTTTGACAAGCAGAAGTGTGCAAAGCTCGGGATAAAGAAGGAGATGTTCACCGAGATACAGAAGAAGGGAAAAATAAGGGTGGGCAAAAAGCTTATATTGCTGAGCGGCGTTACAACAAAGGAGAAAGGCAGGTCGATAGTGTACGCGACCGATTCCAGGCCGACCGCTTCGACGATAAATGCATCGAAGGGGGCAGACATCCTTGCGCACGAAGCGACATACTCGAAGGAACTTGCGAAGCTCGCCAAGGAAAGGGCGCACTCCACATCAGAGGAGGCGGCGAAGGTCGCGAAATCCGCTGGAGTTTCACTTCTGGTGATATTCCACGTGAGCGCAAGGTACTCAAAGAGCAATCCCCTGGAGCAGGAGGCTAAGAAGGTGTTCAAGAACACAATGCTCGCATATGACGGAATGGAATTGTTGCTGTAAAACGGGCTCGTAGTCGAGTGGCAAGACGTTCCCTTGACATGGGAAAGATCCGGAGTTCAATTCTCCGCGGGCCCACTTTAAAAATGCGACAACAAAACGCAAGTTCTAATGCATAAAGCTGAAAGCAGAATTAAGTAGAATTCTGCCAGATCTAGCAAGTTACCAAATAGAGGAAATCAGGAAATTAGTGCACCAACATTACGTAAGCACGATGAAAGAGTAATGCTACAAAGAAATTTGCAACACCTTTTCCCTTCAGAAAGTCCAGAGGCTTAAAAATAGAATTTCCTTAGAGCTACAAGTGCTTTTCAATATCTTCCCACTTAAGGCCTGTCTGCTTAAGTATCCTGTTCATTATCTGCTGTCTTAGTTCCTTTTGTGCTATCCGTATTATAGTAAAGTGCCCTTTCTGGTCGGATAATACAATATGGTCTCCTTTTCCTTGTCTTGCGAAATAACCATACTGTTCTTGTAGCATCCTAATTAGTTTTTGAGGTTTTACAGGTCATAGAGCGCCTATAAATTCACCTTAGCTTCTTGCAATCAAGCTTCTAAGCACAGGCGACTTTACTTCCTTGTGCTTCTTTTCAAGCAGGAAAGCTACTGCTGTATCTACTGCGTCCTTAAGCTCGCTTTCCAATTCGCGTAGGCTCTTGGCCTGATCCTGAACGTGAAGTTCGTCTATGGTTCCTACAAATAGCTTCCCATCTCTCTTGACATCCGCCTTAAACCCGTATATCTCCATCTTCATTCCCATCAGCAGATATATGGCGTTACGCATATAAAACGCTTCGCTTGAATTATATTAAACAAATCAAACCCTCCGAGCCTTGAACCTCGGGCCCACTGATTTTTATTGTTGCTGCGTTGGGCTGCCCACACAGAAACCATAATAATCTGAATAAATACTTAGAACAGATGATGCAAACAATAAAACCCAAAAGGCTAAGAGAGGGCGATACAGTAGCGGTAATCTCGCCTTCCGATGGAATCGCAGAACTGTTTCCACATATATATGAGAATGGCATCAATAACATAAGGAAATACCTGCGCCTGGAAGTGAAGGAATGCGATACGGCAAAGAAAAGCAATGAATACCTGTATACGCACCCGCGCGAAAGAGCGGAGGACATAAACATGGCTTTCGAAGACAAGGATGTAAAAGCCATATTTTCGAGTATAGGCGGTGACGATTCGGTAAGGATACTTGATTACTTAGACATGAAAGCGATAAGGAAAAATCCGAAGATCCTAATGGGCTTTTCTGACTCGGCAACTTTCCTTGATTACATACGCTACAAAACGGGTCTTATCACATATAACGGTCCCGCTGTAATGGCAGGATTTGCGCAGATGGAAAGTTTTCCAAGCTCATTTATTCAAATGCTAAAAAGATTCCTTTTCGATCCTGTGGATAAATATGAATATTCAAGTTTTTCATTTTATTCAGATGGGTATCCCGAGTGGGCAGAAAAGAGGAATGTGGGGAAAATAAATACGAAGCATAGAAACGAGGGATGGCATTGGCTCCAGGGCAAAGCTTCAGCAAAGGGTGAGCTTTTCGGCGGCTGCGCTGATGTCCTCGAGTTCATGAAAGGTACTCATTTCTGGCCTGAAAATGGTTTCTGGGATGGGAAGATACTTTTCCTAGAGACGTCGGAGGATACGCCCTCTCCAGACACAGTAAAGTACTGGATAAGGAACTATGGCAGCCAGGGCATACTTGAAAGGATAAGCGCATTGCTTGTTGCAATCCCCTCCGGCTATTCAGTAGACCAAAAGATGCGCCTTGAGAAAAAAATCATCTCAGTGCTGGATACCGAGTTCGGCATAGACAACATCCCCGTTGTTACAAATATGGACTTCGGGCATACCGATCCCAAGTTCATATTGCCTATAGGCGCAATGGCTGAAGTAGACCCATCCAAAAAGCGGTTCAGGCTTCTGGAGAAACCAGTAGCTTGAGTTTTGTAGTTTTGAAATGTATAAAGGAAAGCCTACTGCTTTCCTCCTTTCTTCTTTTCCTTTGCCTTATTGCCTCCATCTGATTTGTCAGGATCCTGGTACACGTTCTTATATACATCTTGGATGCCCATTACCCCCACTGGCGTCGGTATGCTGAAGCCCTTGCTCTCGGTTGGTATGAACACCATAAGGTTCTTTCCGGTCAGGCTTATTTCGTACATCATGTTGAGCGACCTTAGCTGCATCGCGTAGATGTCCTTGTGGTACTTCTCCGCAGCTTCGAGCATCTTGTCCGCTGCGAGGGATTCGCTCTCTGCGAGTATGACCCTTGCCTGCTTCTCCCTGTCTGATGTAGCTACCCTTGCCATTGCGTTCTGCAGCTCCTGCGGTATCGTGACGTCGCGTATCTCAACAGAAATTGGTATTATGCCCCATGGGCTTATCCTCTCCTGTATCAGCTCCTTTATGTTCTCCCCGACCATATTCCTTCCTGCGAGCATAAGTGAAAGCTCATTCTTTCCTATTACGTCCCTGAGAGCTGTCTGCGCTGCTAGCTGAACTGAGCTTATGTAATCCTGGACCTCCAGCACTGCCTGCTCGGGGTTGGTCACTCTCCAGAACAGTATCGCTTCTACGTCGACAGGCACGTTGTCCTTTGTGAGCGTCTTCTCGGCGCTGAAAACGGTGCTTATGACCCTGAGGTCGACGTTTATCGGCGTCCTGTCTATGAAAGGCATTATTGCGAAGATGCCGGGTCCTATTATGCCAGTGTATCTGCCGAACCTCAGAACCGGCATCCTGTCCCACTGCTTTACAACCCTTATCGACATCGACATTATGAGAAGAAGGGCTATTATCCCGATTATTATGCCGCCCAATATGCCTATCGCTATCCCGGCAAGCACGCCTATGATTATTATTGCCAATACATCTATCGCAAGCGATGTCGAGCCTGCGAAGTTCTTGGCGGGAATGGGTATCTCGTTGTTTTCATCAGCCACACAAGCACCAAGACGTTATCTCTGCCAAAGGCTTTATGCTGTTCGTTTCGGCATTTCAAAACAGATAAATTACTATCATCCCAAATACATCTATGCGAAATTCCGCGAACCTGGATGACATAATGTCTGACATAGCGGAAAGGGAGGAGCTTGAGGCACGCCGCAGCATACCTGAAAATGCCGATGACGACGATGCTGTTGCTGATGAATCTATTTTTAGTAGTGATGATGTTGTATCGTCTAGCTCGCAGATGAAAAAGGTAGGCACTGTTGAACGCTTCTTCAAAAAGATAGGCGTGGCTGCAGTGAGCCTTACCGGAAGCCTTTCAGTGGGCGATACGATAGAAATACGCGGCTCCGGGGTTTTCAGGTCAAGGATAGAAAGCATGCAGATCGAGCACGAGGACGTGGAATCAGCCTTGCCCGGCGATTCCATAGGGATAAAGCTCCAAGATGAAGTGAGGGAGGGAGACGAGGTCTACCTTGTAGAGTGATGCACTGCTCCCTCCAATGCGGCAATTATCTCAAGCATCAGCCTGTATGCCAGATATAGCGTCATTCCGTCCCTGTCGTATTCAGGAACCACTTCCATGATGTCGAATCCTATGAGGCCCCTCCTGGCGACAGACTTCGCCAGATATGCTGCCTCGTTGGCGCTAAGGCCGGCTGGTTCAGGCTCAGTAACTCCGGGCGCGAATGCCGGGTCAACAGCATCCATGTCTATTGACAGGTATGTCCTTCTTTTAAGGATTGCATTGATTTTTGCAGCTGCGGCTTTGATGCCCATGTCCGCTATCTGCAGCGGCGTAATAACCTTTATGCCGCACTTCCTTATGTTGTCTATCTCCTCGTCCTCTGGTGTCCTCAGCCCTACTATGATGCTCGACTTCGGGTCGAACGAGGGTATGCTGAGCAGGTCGTTTACCACCGAGCCGAAGTAGCTGCCCCTTGAGCTTATTATATCGGGGTGTGCATCAAAATATGCAACGCCGAACCTGCTCTTCGGGTTTATCCCCTTCAGTATGTCGTACGTTATTGAATGATCGCCCCCTATCGCTATGGGGACCTTCCCCTTCGATGCAATGCTGCCCGCATATTCAGAGGCTGCATTCCTGCTCCGGTTGCCAGCATCGTACACCTTCGCATCCAGCTTGTGCATCTCAGGCTCGAACATCGATTTCTTCCCGCTATGGAATACCGCCCCTATCTCGTTCCTTGAAACGAATCTCCTTATTGCGTCAGGAGCCCTGCTGCTCCCCTTCCTGTAGGCGCTCCCAGAGTCGTCCGGCACCCCGAACACGACGAAGTCCGCTTCTCCCTCGGTGGAATTGCTTAGCGGAAGCTTGAATCTTCTTTCCATGCTTACAGCCTCTTGGCGCTGTGCCACCGCGCCTCAATTGTCTTGAGCCCGTCCTGCCTGAATTCGCCGAATGGCATGGCCTTGAATCCAACTTTTGCCAGGTTCTCTGCGAACACATCCTGCGAGCCTCCATAAGTAAGTACAAGGGAAGGGGATACCGCATTGAGGTAGTCAACAGACTGCCAGAAATCCGCGTGGTCGCTCAGCGGAAACTGGACGTCGGTTCCCATCCTGTAAAGCTTTGCAAATCCGGTTGCTGATGCGGTATAGACCCGTTTCGAATGGGCTGCAGAAACTGCGGCTGCCGCTTCGCGCAGCTTTCCAGCCTCAACTATCCCCACGAAGTTGCCTGACAGCGCCTCATCGGTGCGCTCGCTGTCCATATCCCTCGACAGAAAGTCGAGCCCAGCCCCAAGGCTGTTGTGCATTGCGCTTATCTCGGCTATTCTTGGCGTTACTACAGGAGTGATGCCAAAGCCGTTGATTATCGATATGAGCTCCTGCGATTTTCCCATCGGGTAAGAGCCAAAAAGCACTATCCCTCTTTTCATCTTCTGCCTTATCCATATCCCCATCGCTTCCTCAACTTCCTCCCTGTCGTCAAACCTGAACTCCGGGCGTGGATATGTCGAATCTATTATTACAACATCTGCTTTCCTTGTCTGTATCTGCTTTGCTATCGCCGATTTCTGCATCTGGAAGTCTCCTGTATAAACATAGTCTATTCCGCCATCGTAGTCTGAAACGAAAAGCTGCTTGGAGCCGAGCATGTGGCCTGCGTCAAGCAGCTTGATCCACCCCTTCTCGTCTTCGAGCTTCTTGGGTTTTATTCTGTAAGCTCCGAGCAGCGCAGAGGTTTCATCGCTTGCGAGTATGTTTCCTGACCTCGCCGCGGCTATGTGGTCAGTGTGCGCATGCGATATGAAGTTTATCGAGGCACCGCTCTCTCTTCTATCAAGCGATATGCCTAGTCCGTTTACGTTGAGCAGGCGGTCACCGGCTCTACTTCCCATGCAATCTTTTTAACCCTTTCCGGAAGCCCTCAAAGCGCCGCAGTCCAGAATCCGAACGCGCTTGCCGGTTGTATTGCACAACCTATTTAGTATTTATCCGAGCAAATATATTGTTCTAAATCTATAGTGATAAAATGGCCGAAGATTTGATAATAATAGGTTCGGGCCCGGCTGGGCTTACTGCCGCTATATACACTGCAAGGGAGGATTTCAAGCCTCTGGTAATAACAGGGCTCAGCTCAGGCGGGCAGCTGCTGCTCACGACAAAGGTCGAGAACTATCCCGCGTTTCCTGACGGGATAGACGGTCCAGAACTGGTGGAGAGCATGCGCAAACAGGCTGAGAAGTTCGGCGCCAGGTTCGCCAACGAGGACGTCGTTGACATAGACTTCTCGTCAAAGCCCATCAAGATAAAGACAAGCTCGGGGGAATACGAGGCGAACGCAGTGATAATAGCGACCGGCGCATCTGCCAAGTGGCTCGGCATACCTTCGGAGCAGAAATACATAGGCAAGGGCATAAGCGGCTGCGCCACGTGTGACGCGCCTTTCTTCAAGGGCAAGAACGTTGTTGTCGTCGGAGGCGGAGACACAGCCATGGAAGATTCGCTCTTCCTGACAAAGTTCGTCGAGAGCGTTACCATAGTCCACAGGCGCGGCGAGTTCAGGGCGAGCAAGATAATGCAGGGCAGAGTTCTATCTAATCCAAAGATAAAGGTTATCTGGGACAGCGAAGTAGCTGAGGTGCTAGGCAACGGAAAGGTAACTGGCGTCAAGATTAAGAACGTAAAGAGCGGTGAAGTGACTGAGATGAACGTAGACGGCGTTTTCGTAGCGATAGGCTACGCGCCAAATACCAAATTCCTGCAGGGCAAGCTCAAGCTTGACGAGCAGGGATACATAATCACCAAGGATGAGGTCCTTACCGACATAGAAGGCGTTTTCGTAGCTGGCGACGTGTCCGACAGGAAATACAGGCAGGCAATCACTGCAGCAGGAAGCGGCTCCAAGGCGGCGCTTGAAGCAAGGGCATACATACAGGAGCTCAACTATGAGAAGAAGGGCTGATCAGGATAGCCTCCGCTGTCCAGACACTCTGGATAGCGAGTAGACCTTCACCCCTATCTTCCTTATAGGTTTCTTTGCGTCGAAGTTCCTTTCGAAAAGCTTTCTCGCCACGCTGGCTATCTGTTCCTTCGACTGCGAGTAGTTCTTCAGCAGCGTGCTTCTCGTTACATAGGTGAAATCGTCATACTTTATCTTTATCCCTACTCCCTTGAACAGGACGTTCTTCTTCTCAACGTCGCCGTACACCTCTTCAACAAGCCTGTCCGCCATCAAGTAGACATCCTTTATGTCCGTAGTGTTGCTCTCCAGAGTCCTCTCCCTGCTTATCGACAGCGCCTCTGAGCTCTCCACTACTCTGCTCCTGTCATCTCCAACCGCTATGTTGTGCAATTCCGCACCGAACGACCCCGTAGCCTTTGAAAGCAGCTGCACGTCGGTGCTTCCAACCTTGTCTATCGTGTCTATCCCAATCGAATGCAGCTTGCTTGCGGTCTTCGGCCCCACCCCCGGTATCTCCTCTATCGCCTTGCCTTTCAGGAAAGGCACTATCTCCTCCCTCCTGAGGAGTTTCAGCCCGTCAGGCTTAGCGCTTTCGCATACCATCTTAGCGATATACTTGCCATGGCTTATGCCTATCGTGCATTTCAGCCCGATTTCCTTCATTATCCTGTCTTTGAGCTCCTTTCCCATTGCGACAGCACTACCGTAGTCAAGGCCTTCAATGTCAATCGCAGCTTCGTCTATGCTGTACTGCTCCACCGGCCTGCCGTAGCTTCTCAGCACTGCAAAAATCCTGTCTGACACATCCTCATAATATTTCTCGTCAGACGGGATGTAAACAAGCTCCTTGCAAAGCTTGTACGCCTGTACTATCGGCATACCGCTCTTTATCCCAAACTTCCTCGCTTCGTAGGTGCATGTCTGGACTACACCCCTTTCTTTGTTCCTTTCCTCAGAGGTTCCTATGACTAGTGGCTTTCCCAAATATTCCGCATGGCGCAGCAGCTCGCAAGACGCGAAGAAAGAATCCATGTCAACATATAGCACTAATGACACAACGCACCGATAATTGTTACCTGCCTAATTATTTATCTCTTGACTTTACCATTTTTCCTGTTAGAAGACGCCTTTCTCCCGCTGTGCAATCCCCTGAATGCGTACATTGCAACGATCGTAGCCGCAACCATCAATACTGCGCAGCCAGAAGTGCAAAATATAGTGCGGGGCGCGTGCTGTAATGCACAGGCACGTAGATGATTGTCGAGGTCGTTGTTGTCGGCACTACGCTCTTTGACATCAGCCCCACCACTATATCCTTCGGCAAGGTGAACGATACAATGCACGATTGCTTGTTGACTGAATAGTTAGCTATCCCTATCCACGTGTCATTGGAATAGTAGAACGGCGAAATCGCGCTGTTGATGTAACATGGGTATCCCATTGTGGCTAGTATGGTGGTAGCTGCCGATTCATTTGAGTAGGTAATATTGAGGACTGATACTTCAAAATGCTGCGCCGGAGGCTGTATCCGTGCTGTTATATTTTGTATTGCCATTCCCAATTCCGAAGGCGAATTGGAGTCCGACTCCACTTTCAGTATAAGTCTGGAGTTGTTGAAGAGCACATACGAAGGGTGGCCGGAGTACGGGTAAATCGAAATCTTGGCAAAGGTAATATTTGCAGGTATTATCGGTACTGTTGTGGTAACCGAACTCGACGTACTAGTAGTCGATACAGTGGTCGACGTGGTTGATGTGCTTTTCGGTATGGGGAAGTTTACAACCCCTACCGTAGTTGGAGTGGAAGTGGTGGACACAGAGGTAGTCGTAATCGATGTTGTTGTTGAAATCGTGGACGTACTTGTCGATGTTGTCGATGTGCTGGTCGACGTGGTTGATGTAGTCGTCGAAGATGTTGTGGATGTTGTCGTAGAAGTACTTGTCGATGTTGTCGATGTGCTGGTCGACGTGGTTGATGTAGTCGTCGAAGATGTTGTGGATGTTGTCGTAGAAGTACTTGTCGATGTTGTCGATGTGCTGGTCGACGTGGTTGAGGTTGATGTTGATGTAGTTTGCGAAATGGATGTGTATGTTGCAACTAGCGTCACGTTTCCATAAACCGATAGGTACGTGTTTTTGTTTGTTAAATTACTGACGCTTGCGTTTATCGAATTGCTCAAGCTCCACCCACTAAACGCATATCCACTAGGTGCCGAGGCGTTGATTGCACCCTGTCCTATCACGTCTATCATGCTGCCATTCAGGTTTGTTCTCCCGTTGGTGGTTATGGCTCCGCTCGAAGGTACATCATCAAGCTTGACCTGATATGAAGGGAAAACATAAGCTACTATCGCCATAGCCGAACTTCTGTTAGCTGTCAAATTGGCACTGTAGCTGCCACTTGGCATACTCGTGCATATCTCTATGGCAGCCACGGCGCTTGCTCCGTTTCCGCTGGAAAGCAGGCTGCACTCCAGAGGCAACGAGGGGGTGAATGAGGTGGAGCTTTCATTTATTCCCCCATACTCTATTATTGCAGTGGAATTGCTGCCAGTCGTATTGAAGGATATGGAAAGCGAGGTCCCCTTATTCACTTTTGAACTGTAAATTTTACCGTTCGCTACAGAAACATTAGTTTCTGCGCCTACAACTTCTTGAGAATCAGAGGTGCTAGTTGTCGAAGTTCCTGTACTCTGCGTCCCATAACCAGCAGTCACACCCCAATAATACCTGTCAACATGAAGTGAATTTATGACGACCGTAAGATTCATATCTCCCTGCGAAACAATTGTCCAATTCACCGACTCCAAGGCTGTAGAATCATTTATGACTCCAATATAAAAGTATGCCTTATATCCTTGCGGTAGCTGCAAGCTCGTGCTGGTGGTAGTAACAAATCCGGTTCCGCTGCCTGCGGCAGTCAGGGTATAATACTGCGCCGGCACCAAACTTTTAAAAGTTATGGCACTGTATGCATAGCCAGTTTGGCTTATGAGCATGCCTGTGGAAAACATATAGTACAATATCGATATCAACACAAGCAATACGAGCAGTGCAAGCACATAGCCTACTGCATACGCCTGTATTACTTTTCCCATGCAATGCGACCTTTATTGCCAGCTTTCTAATAAAGTATCAGAATGAGTATTATTAAAAATAGTGCAGTGCTATTGTGACTAGGGCATGTTCAGTGTGTTAATCGCATTTCTAAATCAAAATACCATCCTGCATTTATTGGCTGGAATCCAAGCTTGCCAGAAAAGCATATAAGCCTAAGAAAATCTAATATTGTGATATGAAGCTGCTGCTGATGCAAGAGCATTGAAAACCGTGTCTACATGGCTGTACTTGGAATAAACGATTCCCACGATTCAGGGGCTGCGCTGGTAGCCAGTGGCGTTCTCCGCTCTGCTGTCAATGAGGAGCGTTTTACAAAGAAGAAGAACGATGTGGGCTTTCCCTACAATTCGATAAAGTACATAAAGGATCTTGACGCAGTGGATTCTGTCGCCCTCGCATGGATAGGCGGCAATGCGCTCGTCTCAAGGTTCCTCCCTAAGCATGATCAGAAAAGAAGGATGATGTGGCGGAAGGAGCTCAACAAGCCCTCAAGGGCGAGAATGCACTTCGACAATTTCGTGTACAGGCTTACGCAGAACCAGAACCCCAAGGCGCTGTGGAGAGCTCTCGGCGACGGCCAGAGCAGGCGCATAACGTCGAAGCGCCTCTCTTCAATCGACCCGGATCTGGGCAAGAAGAAGGTATACGTCGTGGAGCATCATCTTGCGCACGCCGCTTCCGCCTACTATACTTCCGGGTTCAAGGAGTCGCTTATAATAACGCTTGACGGCGCTGGCGACGGGCTGAGCGGAACGGTATCCATAGGCGACAACGGAACGATAAAGAGGCTTGCGGAATTCAGGGCAAGCGCAAGCCTGGGCATATTCTACGGAGCTGCGACGATGGCGTGCGACATGCGCTTCAATGAGGATGAGGGGAAGCTGATGAGCCTCGCCGCATATTCCTATCCTGCTGAGATAAAGCAGCTTGGCGACATATGCAGGTACGACGAGGCTTCAAAGAGGTTCGTCTCAAAGAGTGGTACCCGGAATGAATTCCTCCTTGCGGAGTATATGAAGGACCACATCCTGTCGAAATACGACAGGGAGTCGTTCGCCAACGCAGTGCAGAGCCATGCCGAGCGGCAGGTTCTTTCGCTGGCAAAGCAGTGGATTGCTGAGACAGGGATACATGACATAGCAGTCGCGGGGGGATTCTTCTCAAACGTAATAGTTAACATGAAGCTCGAGCACATGGAGGAAGTGAAGAACCTGTTCATATTCCCAAATATGGGTGATGCGGGCCTTTCGGCTGGAGCCGCGTCCTACGTCGACTTCGCGAGCAACGGGACGTTCAACGGCGATCAGATAAAGTCCGCCTATTTCGGGCCTGAATATTCTGAGGAGGAGATAGAGAACGCGATAAAGCGCTCAGCCTCAGAGAACGCATCCCTTGAGTACGAGCGCGTAGAGGATCCTGCGGAGTATGCCGCAGACATGGTGTGCGACGGCAAGGTAGTGCTCTGGTTCCAGGGCAGGATGGAGTATGGACCTAGG
>JAJZYW010000024.1 GCA_021797895.1 Microcaldota archaeon
AAGGTTCTTGGCAATAAAAAATTAGAGTGCGCTGTTGAGCGGTAGAGGCCTAAGATATCAAGGGCCTCTCCGCCCAAGCGCTTACTGGGCTTTTCTAGTCCTTATGCTTCCTCCGCCATGAATATTGCGGCACTACCGAAGCTCATATCGTTTTGTTTTGCGATTTTTTTGCTTTTTTGTATCTTCGCGGCAAGCTCCTCTGTCAGGACCATCTTTATCGCTGCTTCGACTGCCCCGTTCTCATCCGTTATCCCTGCAGCCTTGTACAGCTCCTCGAGCTCCTTGCGCTCTATGGTGTCCATTGCCTTTTCTGCCGCTTCGCGTATTTTCTCTGTCTTCCCCTTTCTCTGGATTTGCTCCATGACCCCACTCGTCATTTCTCTCCCCCTGATAACTAATTTGAAATTTAAGATTTAAATATATTTTGTGGAATTATCTAATAGAGTATTAGAAATAGGCGGGAAACTCTGCATCAGGAGAAAATTTATAGTCGTCAAAACTGGCTTACCAAAGATAAGGCAGGGGGCAAAAAGCCCTCAGTCTATCTTTATCTCCCTGCCGCGCGACTCCTTTACCTTCTTCACTTCAACAGAGAGAGTTCCGTTGTTCATCTTCGCCTTGGCGCTGTCCGCTTTTACCTGCTCAGGGAACCTTATCGTCCTGTAGTACCCTGAGGAAGACCTCTCCTTGGCGTAGTAGTTGCCCCCCCTCTTTTCCTTCTCCTCGTTCCTCTCGGCACTCAGCTCGAGCATATCCTCGCTCACCTTGAGCTTTATGTCCTTCTTGTCCACGCCAGGCATGTCGACAAGCACCGTGAATGAGTCTCCGTTGTCCACCATGTCGACGTTGGGAAGCAGTGTTCCCCTGTCGGAGAAGTTCTGCAGAAGCCTCGCGCTGCGCCTGGCCAGCCTGAACGGATCAAAAAAATCCGCCATAAAATCAAAGTCTATCGGGGCGACCAAGCTCTTTCCAGCCTTTTTCTCGTTTTCGTTCTTTTCCTCCATTGTCTCACCTATTTTGTCAAGATTTATTTGACATATCAAGCAATATTAATATAAAACATAAAATATATAAATCTATTCAATCATAATAGATATGCATCCTATGCAGCGGTGACCAGCCATGAAGAAGATAGTGATAAAGAACATAGCGATGCCGACGAGCAGCGATCCCGACAGCATAATAAGGTGGATGTGCGAGGCATTCGGCTTCTCCGGCGATGCGACCGGGGACAACATAGACCTCGATATACTGCGCATATTCACATCCGAGTATGGGCGCCGCGGCGTAAAGGGCATCTCGAGCTCCGAGATAAAGGTTGACCAGAACGTAGCCAGGAGCACGATAATATACCATCTAAACAGGTTCATAGAGGCGGGGCTTGTGGTTAAGCGCGGGAGGAAGTACTACCTCAGGGCGCCTGAGCTTTCGAGGGCGATAGAGGAGATAGAATACGACATAGAACGCGAGATGCACCGCATGCTAGACATGGCGCGGGAGTTTGACAGGATGATGAATTCTCCCAGCGGAAGGGTGAAACGGAACAGGGAGGCGATAGACCTCAACTACAAGGACGTAAAGATAGAATGAGGCGGTTTGCTCATGGCTGAGAACGGGAACAATAATATCGAGGAGAAGGAGAAGAAGCAGGATACTGCTGCGCCTGGCAAGGAGCTTGACAAGCAGGAACAAGCCAAGCCTGAAACAGAGGTTCAGGAGCTTAGGGAGCGCATGCTGCGCCTTGCTGCCGAGTTTGACAACTACAAGAAACGCACCTCTACAGACATTCAGCGTTCACGCCTCGAAGGAAAAGCAGAGGCGATTCGTCCTCTGCTTGGCATACTGGACGAGTTCGAGCTTACGCTCATAGCTGCGTCCAAGTCGGATGACAAGAAGCTTGCCAGGGGCGTGGAGATGCTCTACGCAAATCTTACTGAAACGCTCAGGAAGGAAGGGCTCTCGGAGATAAAGACCGATGGAAGCTACGACCCATACGTCCACGAGATAATGCAGACCAAGGAATCCGGCGAGAGTGAGGGCAGAATCCTCGAAGTCGTGAGGAAGGGCTACACCATCGGCGGCATAATGCTGCGCCCTGCATCCGTGATAGTCGCTGCGCCAAGGCATGAAGAAAACTCAAATGAAACAAATAAGGGTTGAATCAAATTAAACGATTGCGTTAAAAAAGGTGTTTTGAATGAAAATAATAGGAATAGATCTAGGTACCTCGAATTCGGCTGCGGCAGTGCTTGAAGGCGGCCGCCCTGTGATTATACCGAGCAGTGAAGGCACTTCGATGTACGGGAAGGCATTTCCGAGCTTTGTCGCATTTACAAAGGACGGGCAGAGGCTGGTCGGCGAGCCTGCAAGAAGGCAGGCAGTCGCCAACCCGGACGGAACCGTGTACGCCTTCAAAAGGAAGATGGGCACAGACTATAGGTACAAGGTGATGGGCAAGGAGTATTCCCCCCAGGATCTCTCTGCCATACTTCTCCAGAAGATAAAGGCGGATGCGGAAGCCTTCCTCGGCGAGGAGGTCAAGAAGGCAGTCATAACTGTGCCAGCATATTTCGACGACAATCAACGTCAGGCTACAAAGGATGCCGGAGCCATAGCAGGACTTGATGTTGTCAGGCTGGTCAACGAGCCTACGGCAGCGTGCCTCGCGTTCGGAATAGACAAGCAGTCATCCAAGGACATGAAGATAATGGTGTACGATCTGGGAGGCGGAACCCTCGACGTCACCATAATGGAGTTCGGCAACGGCGTCTTCGAGGTCAAGTCGACAAGCGGCGACACGCAGCTGGGCGGAACCGACATGGACAACTCGCTGATAGACTTCCTCAAGTCGGAGTTCCTCAAGTCCTCTGGAATAGACATCAATGGCAACTCGCAGGCAATGCAGCGTATGCGCGAGGCTGCCGAGAAGGCGAAGATAGAGCTTTCAACCGTAGTATCAAGCGAGATAAACCTGCCATTCCTCGCCCAGGACAAGTCCGGCAATCCAGTGCACTTCACGTACACGCTCACAAGGGCAAAGCTGGAGAGCTTAGTGCTGCCGATAATAGAGAAGTCCACCAAGACGATAATGCAGGCTATAAAGGATGCAAAGATGGAGCCAAACAACATCGACAAGGTGATAATGGTCGGAGGGCCGACGAGGATGCCGATAGTGCAGAGGTACGTCGAAAGCTTCATAGGCAAGAAGATAGAGCGCGGCGTTGACCCAATGGAAGCAGTTGCGCTCGGCGCAGCGATACAGGGAGGCGTTCTCACTGGAGAAGTGAAAGACCTGGTTCTTCTGGACGTTACTCCACTGACCCTTGGCATAGAGACGCTTGGAGGGGTGGCTACGCCGCTCATAGAAAGGAATACAACCATACCGGTCAAGAAATCGCAGATATTTACCACTGCGGAAAGCAACCAGACCCAGGTAGACATACACGTAGTGCAGGGCGAGCGTCCGCTCGCCAAGGACAACATAGACCTCGGCAGGTTCCAGCTCACCGGGATACCACCTGCTCCGCGCGGCATGCCTAAGATAGAGGTTACCTTCGACATCGATTCTAACGGCATACTCCACGTCGGTGCAAAGGACACTGCTACAGGAAGGGAGCAGAAGATGGACATAGTCGCACCGCACAAGATGAACAAGGACGAGATAGACAAGAAGATAGACGAGGCCAAGCGTTTCGAGGAGGAGGACAAGAAGGTGCGCGCGCTAATAGAAGCGAGGAACAGCGCAGAGTCCCTGATATACAGCGCCGAACGCTCTGCCGAGGAATACGGCTCAAAGGTGCCGAAGGAGGTTATGGACAAGGTCAACTCGGCCAAGGACGCGCTTCAGGAGGCGATAAAGGCAGAGGACGTAGATCAGATAAAGGCCAAGAGCGACGACCTTTCCAAGGCGCTTCAGGAGATAGGCTCCTCGATGTACAAGGGGCAGCCGGGCCAGGAGGCGCCAGGCCCTGGAGGCAGCGAAGGGCAGGGGCCTGATGCTTCGGAGGGCGCAGCTCCGGGAGATGGCGAGGGCGGCGCCACTGACGCCGATTTCAAGGTAAAGAAGTGACCAGATGGCTAAGGATTTCTACGAGGTTCTCGGAGTAAAGAAGGAAGCGAGCGCAGACGAGATCAAGAAAGCATACAGGCAGCTTGCGCTCAAGTTCCACCCCGACGTGAACAAGTCGAAGGAGGCCGAGGAGAAATTCAAGGAGATAAACGAGGCGTACGCAGTCCTAAGCGATCCGGAGAAGAAAAAGCAGTACGACGCTTTCGGGCCGGAGGGCTTCAACCAGAGGTACACCGAGCAGGACATATTCAGGGGCTTCGACTTCGAGAAGATATTCCGCGACATGGGGATAGACTTCGGAGGCAGCCAGTTCGGAGGCAGCATATTCGACAACCTGTTTGGATTCAGCAACGCGCAGCAGCGCGGCGCCGATGTCGGCAACGACATACTTGCAGAGGTGAGGATAAGCCTGAAGGATGCGGTCCTTGGGGCAAAGAAGTCGATACGCGTCCGCCACGTAGTCAAATGCCCCGCATGCAACGGGACCGGATCGGAAGGAGGCCGCATAGTCAAGTGCCCTACCTGCAACGGCTCCGGACAGGTCTCTGCCACGAGACGGTCCATGTTCGGCATAATACAGACGGTGTCTGCATGCCCTACATGCGGCGGCAGGGGCACAGTGCCTGAGAAGCCGTGCAGGAGCTGCGGAGGCACGGGGAAGAAGGTCGCAGACAACTCGCTTGAAGTGTCAATACCAAAAGGGGTAGACAACGGTACGCGGCTTAGGCTGCGCGGCATGGGCGACTATGGCCGAGACAGGTCAGGCGACCTGTACATAGACATAGCCGTCGAGCAGGACAAGACCTTCAAGAGGAAGGGGTACGACATAGTGACGGAGGTGCACGTGCCGTTCTACGTATTCCTGCTGGGAGGAAAGATAACAGTGCCTACGCTTACGGGCACAACCGAGATACAGATAAAGGAGCTGCAGCAGCCTAGCGAGAACATCATTCTCAGGGGGCTTGGCGTGCCATACTCTAACACCGCCGGCAACGAGATATTGAAACTAAAGGTTGACATACCGAAAAGGATGACTAAGGAGCAGAAGGAGATGATACAGAAGTTCGCGTCCCTTGACGGAAAGAAAAAGCTCTTTGGCGTCTTCTAATCAACGCTGCGGAAGCCCTCTCTGACTCTCCTGTGGCTGAATATCTTGAGGTCGTTCTGGTCTAGTGCTTTGCTCTTGCTTCTGCCTCCAATTGCAGCAATGCCGTTCAGGCTGCCATCAGAGAAGTTGTAGCTGAATGCGCCTGTCCGTGCCGCTATCCTGTAGCCGCCCAGGTCTACCATATCAGCTTTTCTGGTTTGCCTGCCAGAGTACACCGTCATGAGCCCGTTCACCGACCACTTGGCCTTCTCTATCAGCACAGGCATGCCCTTCTTTATGCCATTAAGTATGAATGATAATGTGACGTTCCCTACTCCTCCCGCAAGCACCATCGCGCGGCCTCCAACTACAATGCCTTTCTTGCCTATGCTGCCGACGTAGGCCTTTGCGATTTCGCTCCTGCCCCTCTGCTCATTAAGATTGATGCTTATCGGCTCTGCCTTCTCCATCCTGGCGAGCGCCCTAGCCTCAACGAAGCCTATGTACGCCTTCTCCCTCTGCTGCACTGCATACAGCTGGGCCTCATCTGAATAGCCTGCTTCCTGCACCTGCAACGCGCTTTGCTCCTTGGCGCTGCTCCTTATCGCGCGTATGTGCATATTTATCTTCTCGCACACTTCGGCTGCGCTGTCCATGTCCCTCAAGGCGAAGGATACCGGCTCGTCGATTCCGCTGGCGCGCAGCATTATCTCAAGCCTTCTGATCCTCTTTTCGGCAGACACGTCTGTTATCTCCGAATAGAATATGGACGTATAGTTGCTCCTGAACCCGTCCTCCACCATTATGAACCTGCGGTTGGTCAGGGCTATGGCCCTGTTCTTTGCGACTCCCCCCAATACCTCCGTGCTGTAAACCAGCTGCTCCTCGGGAAGCAGCAAATGCTCAAAGTCGGCGAATTTATTTCCCATATAATTATCCTTCTGATACCTTATCTCTCCCTGATAAAAAACGGGATTAGGATATTATCCGATTAACATATTTAAGCTTTACTAAAAGCAATGTTTCCTCACTTCTGGGAGCAATGCATGTTTCACGCCGCCCACAACTGGCCAGCAGCTGCGCTGCTGCTTCATTTCCGATTGTATGAGAAAAAAGATGGGTGGTTGGTGGGGCGTATGCACAAGGCATACGCCCCTGGGTGGATGAGAATAGGTTCTTACAAAATACGCATCCAAGCGTTATATCATTCATACAACTATTTATAAAAAGGCTCCTTTTGCATCCTTTTATCCTGATACTCACTTTTTCTTGCCCTTCGACTGCGCGTTCTTGTACCTCTTCACGAGTTCTATGGCCTGCTCTACGGCTCTTTTGACGTCGGTTTCAGTCCTCGCGCCCGTGCATATTATCTTGCCGTTCTTGAAAAGCAGGAGCGCTGCCTTGGGCTCGAAAATCTTAAGTATTGCGCCTGGGAATTGCTCCGGCTCATAGTCTATGTCCCTGGACAGCTTGGCGAGGCCGTAGAGATCCAGATCGACGTTCAGCGCCGCGCTTGCCACTATGTTCTGTACCTTATACGTAGGGTGCAGCTTGACGTTCAGATAATGAGTCTTAGACTTTTGAGGTTTCTGGAGTTTTTGGGATTTAGCCATAATCAGCACCACGACATAAAGATAATATTAAGAAGGTATATATATATTGTGTATCTCATACTCTATGCTGCATCTGCAGAGGGATTCTGATGACAAAGAAATCTAGGGGTTTATTCTCAAAAAGGTCAAGAAATCTGGCCAGGCACCACAAGCCCTCCAAGCTGAGGGTAAGGGACCTGATCAAGAATTTCGAGGTAGGTGAACGCGTAGCGATAGTCCCGAAGGGCGGCTTCAACGACATACCACACCCGAGATACCGCGGCAGAGTGGGCGTGGTCGAGGAGAAGCGCGGCTCGGCATACGTGGTAAAGCTGAGGATGATGGCTGCGACGAAGACACTGATAGTGCCCGCAAGGCATCTCGAGAAAGCCTGAAAGCTGTTTCTATCGCTGCGCTGGCCGCAGCTGCACATGTTTAACGTAGCCGTCAGAGGGTGCACCGTTGGTGTTAAATATCTGCTCACAAATATGAAATAAGACAGGCCAATGGTACCATGAAACTTAAATTTAACGCGTCAAAGGCTCTTGTGTCTGCGAGCGTACTGACGCCCAACGAGGCAACCGCGCTGTCATATCTGTGCAGCGCCGGCACAAGCGATACAGTACCAGGAATATCGATGCGCACCAACGTGGTCGAGCAGAAGCTCAGGCTTGCGCTGCTGTGCCTCGAGGATGCGGGTCTGGTGAGGCGCGAAGGGCAGTTCTACGCCCCGACGAGCGACTCCATCGTTGCGCTTTATTCCTCAAGAAGGACTATGCTGCAGAGGTCTGAATCCGAGCGCTCCGCTGTGTCAATTCTTCATTCAAGGCTCGGCACCCTGCTGGAACGCTCCTCAGCCACGATAGAAAAGATAGGCGGCCTTGAGGATGCGATAAAAAGCAAGACCGAGCTCTCGAAGGCTGAGAAGGCGGCAGCCGCCTCGATAAACAGGCTCGACAACGAAAAGGAGTTTTCAGGCATGAACCAGAAGAAGATGAGGAAGCTTTATTCGAGTGCAATGAGGGACGTGCGCGCCGGATACACTGACGATGCGATACTGCTGAAGGGCGTGCGCCAGGAGCTCATCTGCGCGGTTAACATGCTCAACAGCATGACCCTCGAGTGCGTAGTCGCAGACGATGCCTCAATGTCGAGGCTCAGGCATTCGGACATAGTGCTTTTGCGCGACGGTATAAAGTCGTTCAAGGATGTCGTAGTGAAGAGCGGGCTCAAGAACGACACGCGCATACTCGAAGCGCTTTACGGAAGCAACCTGCGCAACATATCAATACTGGATTCGGAAGCGCTCGTTGTGCTGGACAGCGAGGCAGGAAAGGGCGTGATGGTGTTCAACAGGGAGGAGAGCGGCGAATTCCTCGTTCCGGTAAACCCAAGCAGCATAGAAGCCGCAGTTATACGCCGCAGTTCCTCGAACGTGATAGACGAGCTTATGAGCTAATCCTCCCGCAGCAGCACTGATTTTATGTGCGGGCGTTCTTTCATCATTACGCTCCTGCCTGAATAAGACACGTTGTCTGCACTCCGTACGAGCACGACGTTCTCATTCCTCTCAATAGTGCTTATGGCATCCTCGTTCATGCTGCCGTAATTCCTGCGCAGCAGCTCCTCCAATTCAGTCACAGGCCTGCACACGTGGAGGTTGAGGTATGGCACATACTCGGCATCTAAAGTCCTGCCGCCGGAATCGGAACCCCTGCCGTTGGGCATTATGTCAAACACCTTTCCGTGCATGCGGCTGTCAGACGTGTAGCTCACGCCCACGGGCTCTATCATCACCCTGTTCTCGAATACAGGCGTATACACCAGCTCTGAGTCCGGCCTGTCCAGCCTTGCCCACTTCTCGTCAAGCACGACAAGGGTATTGGAGCTTATTTTGTAATTTTCGATTCCGTACTCGAGATCGTTGATGCTGACTACGCCGTCGAGATTCCATCCTCTCGACAGAAGGTATACCACCCCGTTAAGCTGCTTCCTGTTCCTTTCGCCCCCCCTCGCGAGCTTTGCATCCAGCACAACCGCACGCTTTGTCTGAAACATTTTATCCGTTAAGACAGCCGCATAAATTCTTTTAAACCTTTTGTGCGTCACGTCGCAAGGCACAGTTCCGCAATTCTACGATGTGCGTCAATTGTGATATGTATTTAAACTTTTATCAATGAATATAAAATGCAGGTGTAGAGAATGAAACTGTCTGAGATTTACAACATGGACATATACAGCGACGGCGGCCAGTACCTTGGCGAAGTGCGCGATGCCATAGTGGACCTTGAGCATGGCGAGGTCAGCAGACTCCTGATGGAGGAGTGGAAGAACGCCGACAAGGATGAAGTCCGCAAGATACTGCAGCAGAAAAGCGTCCTGTTCAAGAACATAAAGAACATAGGCGACGTGGTTCTCGTCTCCGTGATAGGCACGCCGCAGGGCAAGCCCGTCAGCAACCTGCAGGAGGAGAGCGACCTCTCGAGAAGGTAGTCATACCTTCTTCGGGATTCTTATTCCGGACTGGTTGAGGTATTTCCCTGCATAGGGTTTCCTCACCCTGTTGCTAGTTTTTACGAATATTATGTGTGCGAAGCCCTGCATCGGCCTCAGCTTTATTCCATAGGGGGCGTTGTTCACAACTTCCAGCGTGACGTTGCCCTCGAATCCTGCGTCTATTATCGTCGGGGGCATCGACAGCCCGTGCCTCGCCCATGTGCTTCTTAGTTCGACAAACCCGACAATGTCGTCCGGCATCTTTATCTTTTCATGAGTGGAGAGCAGCACCTGCTCATAGGGCTCTATGACCATTTCCCTGACCCTCTTCTGCACCCTGTAAGCGTTGTCCACGTGGCCCTGTCTCGTAGGGTCAAGCACGAATCCCTTTCCGGGGTTCACGTGGTGAGCTATTTCCGGGGCGAGCCTGAAGTCTATCCCGTTCTCGCGCACGGTGTCCTTGCTGAACGGCTTTATCCCTATCCTGCCATCCCTTATTGCGTTGTGAAGGTCGAAATCCGAGAGTATCATTCAATCATTCTGAATTGCTATGTCAAATTATTAAACCTTTATACGTAATCTATCTGTGGTTAGATGTTGATTGCATTCGAAGGCCTTGACGGTTCCGGCAAAACTACGCAGGCGAGGCTCCTATTCGAAAGGCTCTCGCAGAGCTACAGCTGCATACTGACAAAGGAACCCACTGACGGGCCAATAGGCCTGTTCGCAAGGGACAACATGAAGAACAGCACGAACAAGGATACGATGGAGAACACGCTGCTCATGGAGGCTTTCTTCATAGCAGACAGGATAGACCATGTCAACTCTGTGATAAAGCCGGGTCTTGA